>JAYRUL010000224.1:0-3363 GCA_041919095.1 Rhodoferax sp.
AACAGGTAGCCCGGGCCGTGTACATGCACGGCCAGCAGGTGGGTGTCCTTGAACTCATGGGCCGAATGCGCCTGCACAAAGTCCCAGGCGGCGCGGCTGGTGGCTTCGGCATTGGTCATCATGAAGGGCAGCTCGAACACCTCCGACATGGGGAACCGGTTGGCGGAATAGCCGGCCACCGTCCAGACAATGTCGGCCACGCCGTCCTTGGCCTGGTCGTACAACTGCGGGGGGGTGCCGCCCAACTGCATGGCGGGATAGATCTGACACTTGATCTTGTTGGCTGACTCCTTGGCCAGTTTTTCACACCAGGGTTGAAAGACACCTACCTGAATGAAGGTGGATGGAGCCAGGAAATGGTGCACCTTGAGTGTGACCTCTTGGGCGTGACCAACCAGGCCGCTGGCCGCAGCTGCGGCAGCGAGCAGGGTTTTGACAAACAACTTCTTCATGCGATTCTCCTCAGTATTTCTTATGACCATTTGATTGTTTCGCGAGTCTGGCCGGCGGCCAGAAAAGTGTTCCATGCAGTACGAGCGGTGGGGGACTTGGGATGGTGTGGGGTTTCTCCTTGGGTTCGGTGGTACTTAGACCACCGCCGACTGGCCCCGCAAGGCAGCAGCGATGGTGGTGAGATGGGTCTTGTAGAGTGTGTAGGCGTGCCACAGGTTGAGCAGCAACACCAATTGGGTACCAAACAAGGCCAGGGCGGCCGGGTAGACCAGCCAGGTGGGCCAGATACAAGCCAGCAACAACAAGATGAGCGCCAAGGCCAGGCTGCGGATCTGGCGGTCCATGCGCGTTTGCGCAATGATTTTCTTCATGTTGGGAGCCAGCACCTGGCCTTTGCCTTGGTTCTGGAGATGCTGCCAAATCAAGAAAGGGACAATCTTGTACAGCATGCCCATCATGACCGACCCGCATGCGCCTAGCAGGACCAGCGTTGCCAACAGGAACACGGTGGGCGGCCAGTGAGCCACGGTTTCGTTGACGGATTGCACCAACCACAGTGCACAGGCGGCCAGGGTGGACAGCAGCGACAACTGCCAGAACTGGTGCAAGGTTTCCCTTTTCCCGCGCTTGGTTTGTTGCAGCAAGCGCCAGGTGCAGCCGCAAAAAACCACCATAAACACAATGGCCAGACCTCCGAGCACCGGGTCTGCCCAGGGCCAACCCCACACCAAAGCCGCGCTCCAGGCCACAACGGTCAGAAAAAGACCCGGTACTAGAAACCGCACCAGCAGGGCAGGGTAGTCGGGCGTGACTAGAAACATAGGCACAACCGTGAAAGCCACCGTGGCAACCAACGCACTGCACCAGACCAGAAAACCCCATCCCACATGCAGTTGCGTCAGTAGCACCAAGGGCATGCTGGTGGACGTCTGCGCCAGGGCACCCGCCAAGGTCAGACCCAGCAAAACCGTTACCAAAAGACCCGCCAGTACGATCCAAAAACCCCGCGCCATCGGACTGGCACGCCAATTCACGCTGGACAACGCCCGCATGGCTGCGACCAGAAAAGCCAGGATGCCCAGCCCGAGCAACACCATGGCGAGTGCAAACAGCCAAGCATGTTGCAACAGAAAGCCGCCAGCCAGGGCGATGGCTCCCAAGGTCACTGGGGCATGGATCCACCCCGCGGTGCGTTCGGGCTGCGAAAAGTTGGCACCCAAAACCACGGGAAACAGTTGCTGCAGGGCCCCCAGCATGATCTGCAACATGAAGCCGGCGGTAAGTAAATGGGTAAACGCCAAAGCCTGTACGGTCCAGCGCGATGCCAGCAGGTCAGGGCCGCTAGCGAACAGCAAGGCGGCACCGGCCATGCCAAAAAGGGGGGCTGTCAGAAAAAAGCGCACCGGCACGCCCAAAGGGGGTGCCTGGTCAAAGGACAGCAAGCCTTGCATCTAGCACGCTCCGGTCCACGGGGGGTAGGCCCCCCGGCCAGGGGAGTGCTGCGCTGCGCTCGAGGGTGTGGCCGTGGGCATGTCGGTTGACATTCAGTAGATCGTCATGCCGCCGTCGGCAGCGACGACCTGCCCGGTGACGTAGGACGAGGCATCCGACGCAAAGAACACGAAGACCGGCGCCACCTCTTCGGGTTGGGCCCAACGCCCCAGGGGAATGCGGTCCAGGTACTTCTCCTTGAATCGTTCATCGGTGCGGATGGTTTCGGTCATGGGCGTGGCCGCACCCGGTGCAATCGCATTGGAGGTGATGTTGTACCGCGCCAGTTCCTTTGCCGCACTCTTGGCCATACCCAATATGCCGGCCTTGGCCGCGCTGTAGTTGATCTGGCCGATCGTACCCAGCACACCCGCGGCCGATGTGACGAAGATCAAACGTCCGTACTGGCGTTCCATCATGCCGCCCACCACCGCTTGCAGGCAGTTGAAACCGCCGGTGAGGTGCACGGCCAGAACCTCTTGCCATTGCTGCGCGGTCATCTTGTGCAGCATGGCGGTGCGGGTAATGCCGGCGTTGTTGACCAGAATGTCCACCTTGCCCCAGGCGCGGTGCACGGCCTCGACCATGGTTTGCACTTGCTGGGCGTCGGCCACGTTGCAGGCCAGCCCCAGGGCCTGGGCTCCCTGAGCCTGCAGTTCCCGGGCGACTTGCTCGGCAGCGTGCGGCTGGACATCGACCACGGCCACCAAGGCACCCTCGCGGGCATACGCGCGGGCAATGGCCGCACCCAGTCCCTGCCCGGCGCCGGTGACGATGGCCACCTTGCCCGCTAGTTGGTTTGCGCCTTCGGGCGGCCGGGCGGCGCTCATGCCTTGGGCTTGGCCAGGACTTGCTGAGCGAAGGCGTCGTCAAACACGGCGCCCTGTGCCACCAGCTGGCGGTACTTGACGAAGTCGATCACGTCCTTGCCGGTGGCTTTCTTGGCATCGAAGGCGTTGAAGCCCAGGTAGGCTTCGTGGTTCATGTTGGCCGCCAACCAATGGCGGTTGGCCAGCTTGAACTGGTCCCAGAAGAACTTCTTCTTGCCCCGAATGCCGTCGATGGACTTCATCAGGCAATGCGGGAACAGGTTGGTGAATTTCCACACCAACTCATTGACGGCTTCGTCGAGCTTGCTGAAGTTGGTGGTGCACTGGGCCATCAGTTCGCGTGCGGCCTTCACTTGGTCGGCAGGCACGGACTCGCCGTACACCAGCTCGCCGTCATCGACGTAGGCATCGGTGCGCACCAGCGGGTTGCGCACCCAGGCTCCGTCTTTTTGCAGCACGGGCACGACCTTGGTGACCAGGTTCTTGGCGCGCATCTTGTAGGCGCTCCAGGTCTCGCAGGAGATGCAGTTGTACATGGCGTCTTCCCCGTTGAGCATCCAGGGCAGGAAGTCGGTGGAGCCACCGTCGG
>JAYRUL010000225.1:0-3335 GCA_041919095.1 Rhodoferax sp.
TCGACGAGGGTGACTTCCTGATTGGCGCGGCCCTCACCGATGGCCAGCACGACGTCATGCTGTTCTCTGACGGCGGCAAGGCCGTACGCTTTGACGAAAACGACGTGCGCCCGCTGGGCCGGGCCGCTCGTGGCGTGCGCGGCATGATGCTGGAAGACGGCCAAAGCGTGATCGCCATGCTGGTAGCCGAAGACGAGCAACAGAGTGTGCTGACCGCCACCGAAAATGGCTATGGCAAGCGCACCAGCATCACCGAATACACCCGCCACGGCCGGGGCACCAAGGGCATGATTGCCATCCAGCAATCCGAGCGCAACGGCAAGGTGGTGGCAGCCACCTTGGTGCATGCCGATGACGAGATCATGCTCATTACCGACAAGGGCGTCTTGGTGCGCACCCGCGTGTCCGAGATCCGTGAACTGGGGCGGGCCACGCAGGGTGTCACGCTCATCGGCTTGGACGAGGGCTCCAAACTCAGCGGCCTGCAGCGTATCGTGGAAAACGATGCCAACCCCCTGGCAGACGACGACACTCCCGACGCAGAAGGCGCCGAGACCGCCCCATAGCTACTATGATTTTGATAGCTGCTTACGCATATATCTAGAGGGCTTGGGCCTATTTTTATACATAAAACATCCCAGAAGTCACTGCTGCACCATGCCTAGAACCCTACCTGAACTGCGTGTCGAAATCGATGCGGTCGACACCCAATTGCTGCAGCTGCTCAACCAGCGCGCCGCACTTGCGCATGAGGTCGGAGAAATCAAGCGCCTGGAAGGTTCTGCGGTGTTCCGCCCCGAGCGCGAAGCCCAGGTCATCGCGCGCCTGCAGCAGGCCAATACCGGAGCCCTCAAGGACAGTAGCGTGGCCATGATCTGGCGCGAGGTCATGTCGGCTTGCCGCGCCCTGGAAGCGCCCCAGCGCGTGGCCTACCTGGGCCCCACCGGCACGTTCAGTGAGGAGGCCGCGCTGCGCTTTTTCGGCTCCAGCATCCAGCATGTGCCCTGTGACAGCTTTGACGAGGTGTTTCAGGCCACCACGTCCGGGCAATCGGAATTTGGTGTGATTCCGGTAGAGAATAGCACCGAAGGCGTGGTCACCCGGTCCCTGGACTTGCTGCTGCATTCGCCCCTGCATATCGTGGGTGAAATCAGCCTGCTGGTACGCCACCACCTGCTGCGCAGTACCGCGTCGCTGGAGGGCATCGAAGTCGTACTGGCCCACCCGCAGGCACTGGCCCAGTGCCAACACTGGCTCAATACGCACCTACCCCACGCCGAACGCCGTGCCGTTTCCAGCAATGCCGAGGGTGCGCGCTTGGCCGCGAGCCATCCCACCTGGGCGGGCATTGCCAGCGAACGGGCCGGTTCGCAATTCGGACTGCATATTGCGGCGCATGCAATTCAAGACGAAGCCTTCAACCGCACGCGCTTTGTTGTCGTGTGCCTGCCCAGCACCATGCCCGCACCCGAAGCGACCGGACGCGACTGCATCAGCCTGGTAGCGTCGGTGCCCAACAAGCCCGGCGCGGTCCATGACATGTTGGTTCCGCTCAAGGCCCACGGGGTTTCCATGACGCGCTTTGAATCACGCCCCGCGCGCTCCGGGCAGTGGGAGTATTTTTTCTTCATCGACCTGCAAGGCCATCCTTCGCAGCCCCATGTCGCCGCCGCACTGAAAGACTTGCAAAGCCTGTGCGCCTTCTACAAAGTGCTCGGAACCTACCCGCTCGCGGATTGACTCCGCAACAGGACTTTTTATGTTTGAACAGCTTGGCTTGATTGGTTGCGGATTGATGGGGGGCTCGTTTGCTCTGGCCCTCAAGCAGGCCGGCTTGGTTAAGCGCGTGGTGGGTTACAGCAAGTCGCCCAGCACCACCGAACGGGCGCGCCAAATGGGCGTCATCGACGTCGAGGCACCATCTGCCTTGTTGGCCGTTTCGGGCGCAGACATTGTGTTGATCGCGGTTCCCGTGGCCGCCACCGAATCGACCTTCAAGGCGATCAAGCATCTGGTCACCGCCAACATGCTCGTCATGGACGTGGGCTCGACCAAACGCGACGTGATCGATGCCGGTCGGCGCGCCCTGCGCGAGCACATCGGTTCGTTTGTGCCCGCTCACCCGATTGCGGGCAAGGAAGCGTCTGGCGTGGAATACGCCGACCCTGATCTCTATGCGGGTCGCCAGGTCATCCTCACGCCCATCGAGCGCACCTTGACCACACAGTTGCAAAAGGCGGTCGACGTATGGACCGCGTTGGGCTGCCAGGTCATCAAGATGGCTCCGGAGCAGCACGACGCCACGTTTGCAGCAGTCAGTCACCTGCCCCACTTGATCGCCTTTGCCATGATGAACGCCATCACCAGCCAACCCCAAGGGCAGGACTTCCTGTCGCTGGCCGGGCCCGGCTTTCGCGACTTCACCCGCATCGCCGCCAGCGATCCCAAAGTGTGGCGCGACATTCTCATTTCCAACCGCGAAGAACTGCTCGCCCAGAGCAAGGTTTTCCAGCGTAACCTGCACGCCTTGGAGCTGATGATCTCCAGCGGCAACACCGAAGCGCTGGAAGATCTGCTGGACCAGGCCAGCACGACCCGCGGTAACTGGCGCATGACCTCCCGAAACACGCCCTGATGTACTCCACCGCCTTTCTGGATCTTCCCCCCTTGGCCGCAGCGTGCGGCACCGTCACACTGCCAGGCTCCAAGAGCATTTCCAATCGCGTCTTGCTGATGGCCGCCCTGTGTGCCGGCGAAACCACCATCCATGACCTGCTCGACTCGGACGACACCCGCGTCATGCTCGCAGCGCTGCGCGAACTGGGTTGCACCGTAGCAGCGCAAGGCGGTACGGTCCGCATCACGGGCTTGGGCGGTTGTGTGCGCACACCCCAAGCCCAGCTATTCCTGGGCAATGCCGGTACGGCGATGCGCCCGCTGGCAGCCGCCCTGGCGGTACTGGGTGGCGATTACACCCTCAGCGGCGTTGCGCGCATGCATGAACGCCCCATTGGTGATCTGGTCGATGCCCTGCGCCTGCTCGGTTGCCAAATCGATTACCTCGGAGCAGAAGGCTACCCGCCCCTGCACATTGGCACGCCCACGCTGCAGCTGGACGCGCCCATCCGCGTGCGCGGTGATGTCTCCAGCCAGTTCCTCACCGCTTTGCTCATGGCATTGCCCCTGGCCGCACAAACGCAGAGCATCCGCATTGACGTGGTGGGCGAGCTGATCTCCAAACCCTACATCGAAATCACGCTCAACCTGCTGGCACGCTTTGGCGTCGACGTCCAGCGCGATGGCTGGCAAAGCTTCACCATCCCTGCCGGCAGTGC
>JAYRUL010000226.1:0-3304 GCA_041919095.1 Rhodoferax sp.
CGGTGCGCAGCAAGACCAACAAGACCAGCGCGAGCAAGCCCACCGCCAGCGCGCTGACCTGCACCACCGCGTAGGCTGGCCGGGCGGCCACCTGCCGGGTGGCAAGGACCATCCAGCGCGGCGCAGTAGCTTCGTGCACGGACGCGCGCAGTAGCCGCACAGCCCCCCAACTCAACAGGGCAAAGACCGCGACTGCCGCTGCAAAGCCCCCTACGGCAATCAGGCCCAGGGTTCGGTCAGCCGCCACCACCAGCAACAAGGCGGCAAAGCCAGCCACGCCCAAAGCCAAGACACCCAGCGAAGTAGGTTTGAGATTGCCCACATCGCGGCGGATAACGCGCAATGCGGGCACCCGCGCCAGTTGCAGCACCGGGGGCAAGCCAAAAGCCATCAGCAGGGTCAACCCCATACCCAGCCCCAAGCCGAGCGGCATCAGGCTGGGCGCAGGCAAGTCCGCGGCCACCAGCCCGGTCAGCAACCGCACAAACACGAAATGCACGCCAAAGCCCATCGCCACCCCCAGCAAGCTAGCGCCCCCACCGGCCAGGGCGAACTGCAAGGTATAGCTGGCTGCAATGGTGCGTTGACGCAGCCCCAGCACACGCAACATGGCGCAGTCGTCCAGGTGGCGCGCCGCAAATGCACGCGCCGCCAGGGCCACCGCCACCGCACTCAGCAACGCGGCCAACAGGGCCACCAGGCTCAGAAATTTCTCTGCCCGCTCCAAGGTTTGCGTCATTTCCGGGCGGCCTCCAAACGTGGACTCCAAACGCACCCCGCGCAAGGTCTGCCCCGCCCCCGGCTTGAGCAACGCCTGTGCCCAATGCACGTACGCGCGCACCGCATCATCACCGCCAGCCACAGCAAAGCGGTACGTCAGGCGGCTGGCCGGCTGGACCAAGGCGGTGGCCGCCAGATCGGGGGCTGACAGCAGGACGCGGGGCGCAAAGTTCATGAACCCAGCCCCACGGTCGGGCTCTACCGTGAGAACCCGGGATATTTGCAAGTGTGCATTGCCGAGCAACAGGGCATCCCCTACCTGCAGATTCAGGGCCTCCAGGAGAGCCGCATCCAGCCAGACAGTGCCAGGCGCCGGAATCTCGCGCGTGACCGCGTCTGGCGCATCGGGTGCCGGTGCCGTACGCACATGCCCCCGTAGCGGGTAGCCCGGTTCCACCACTTTCAGCGCCACCAGTTTGGACGCGCCACCTTGCGCGTCACTGGCACGCGCCATGGTGGGGAAGCTCAGGCTGGTGGCGGTCTTCAGCCCCTGGCGCTGGGCCTGGTCGATAAAGGCCGCTGGTGTCGGGTTGTCACTCACAATGACCGCGTCCCCGCCGAGCAGTTGGCGTGCATCGCGTTGCAAGCCACCCTGGAGCCGGTCTGCAAAAAAACCCACTGCGGTCACCGCCGCAACCGCCAAGGTCACGGCTACCATGAGCAAGCGCAGCTCACCCGAACGCAGGTCGCGCCAAAGAGTGCGCCAACCCAGCGCCCAAAAAGAAATGCTTTGCATGGCGCTACCTTAGCGCATCTGCACCTGCCCCGGAGGCTCTGGGGTCTTGCGGCCAGCGCGTCGAAGCCAAACTAGTCCGCCAGATCAGGCTGCAGCACCAAGCGCTCCGGCGCGCTGAAACACAGAAAATTCCGGTGCGTGGCACGACCAATCGCGCACAGGTGCAGGCGCTCGGCCACGGCCAGGCCCATTTCCGTA
This sequence comes from Rhodoferax sp., assembly GCA_041919095.1. Lineage (GTDB taxonomy): Bacteria > Pseudomonadota > Gammaproteobacteria > Burkholderiales > Burkholderiaceae_C > Allorhodoferax. The sequence goes on from JAYRUL010000226.1 coordinate 1,715, forward strand.
ATGCCACTGCGCGACACCACAATGGGCACCCCCATTTGCGCGGACTTGATCACCATCTCGCTGGTGAGCCGCCCGGTGGTGTAGAGCACCTTGTCGGCGCCAGCCACAGCGAGCAGAGCCATCCAGCCCGCAATCGTGTCGATGGCATTGTGGCGGCCCACGTCCTCCACAAACAACAACTGGACATCTCCTTCAAAAAGGGCGCAGCCGTGCACCGAGCCCGCCACTTTGTAAATGCTGTCCTGCTGGCGAATCGTCTGAACGATGGCGTACAGCTGGGCCTGGTGCAGCACCGACGGGGCCAGCGCCAAATGGTCCACCTCGTCCATCACACTGGCAAACACGCTACCTTGCCCGCAGCCGGTGGTAACCACCCGGCGTTCGGTACGCACCGCCAGGTCGGCGATACCTGCACGGGTTTGCACCGCAGCGGCCCCAACCTCCCAATCCACCGTGATCGATGCCACTTCCGCCACCGAACGCACCAGGCGCTGGTTGACCAAATATCCCAGCACCAGCCATTCGGGGTGAGCGCCCAGGGTCATCAGTGTGACGATTTCGCGCTTGTCCACATAGACCGTCAAAGCGCGCTCGCATGGAATGGTGCTGGCCACGCGCTCCTTGCGCGCATTGGTCGCCCAAACCGTGCGGGTGACCGGAGCACTGGCTTGGCTTAAGCGTGGCAGCCCATTCGCCGCGCCCGTCGGTGCGGGCGCACCCGCACGCTCGATCACGTGGCTTTGCTGATGGTGATGGTGGGAAACTTCTTGGTGAAGTCCTTGTTGCGCTGCGCAATCGACACCGCGACCTGGCGTGCCACTGATTTGTAAAGTGCCGCGATCTCGCCTTCGGGGTCCGCCACGACGGTAGGCTTGCCGCCATCGGCCTGTACCCGAATCTGCAGATTCAAGGGCAACGCACCCAGGTAATCCATCTTGTTTTCGGCAGCCATGCGCTTGCCGCCATCGGCTCCGAAAATATGCTCCACATGCCCACAGTTGCTGCATACATGCACGGCCATGTTTTCCACGATGCCCAAGATGGGAACACCCACCTTTTCAAACATGCTGATGCCTTTGCGCGCATCCAGCAAGGCGATGTCCTGCGGCGTGGTAACGATCACAGCACCGGTCATGGGTACGCGCTGCGACAAGGTGAGCTGGATGTCGCCGGTACCGGGGGGCATGTCCACCACCAGATAGTCCAGGTCCTTCCAGTTGGTCTGACGCAGCAACTGGTCCAGAGCCTGCGTCGCCATGGGACCACGCCAGATCATGGCTTCGTTCTGTGCCACCAGAAAACCAATGGACATGACTTGCACGCCATAGTTCTCCATGGGCTCCATGGTCTGGCCATCGGAACTCTCCGGGCGGCCTTCAATACCCATCATCATGGGCAGACTCGGGCCATAGATGTCGGCGTCCAGCAGCCCCACGCGGGCGCCTTCGGCCGCCAGCGCCAGTGCCAGGTTCACCGCCGTGGTGCTCTTGCCCACGCCGCCCTTGCCCGAGGCCACCGCCACAATGTTCTTGACGTTGGGCAGCAACTGCACGCCACGCTGCACACTGTGGGCAAGAATCTTGGTCTGGA
>JAYRUL010000227.1:0-3301 GCA_041919095.1 Rhodoferax sp.
GTACCGACGCATCGGTGCGCAGCCGCTGCAACACCTCCCCCTCACGCGAGAGCACCAGCACCTCCGAGGGCTGGTGCGCGCGGCGGACTTCGTCGAAGGTGGGCAGGGCATGCGCAGGCAATGCAGCCACAAAGCACCACCCCACTGCGGCAAGCAACCAACGCGATACAGGCATGTTGAACTTCACAGCCCACGCTGGCGCGCGAGCGCCAAAGCCTGGCTGGAGCAGATGGGCTCGGCTTCGGTCAGCTGGCCCAGCAGTTCCAGCACAGAGGCCTCCGCACGTCACACCATCGCCCCATCATCCCAGGCGCCCTGCCTTTGCCTTGCTGCGCGTCGGTGCGTTTTGCTGGTTCGCTGCAAGGCAGGAATGATCTGGGAATGGCATTAGCGCTGCTGCGCAGAAGCTTTGCACGTGGCCGTCTGAACACAGGGCACAGCGTTCAGGATCTCGCGCACGAAAATCTCTTTCCACATCTTCTGCTGTGCGCCGTCCACCAGCTGCGGCGTGAAGCCGAATGCCAGCGTGCGTTCGCCCCGCACCATGATGCCCTCGCGCTTATTGAGGATATCGGTGGCCAGCAGACGGTAGCCGACGCGAGGCGTCATGGCCGCATAACCCGCATACAGCGCGCGCGAGCGCTTGAGGCGCAGAAACTGGCCGTCGCCCGTCATGAAGATGCCGCCACGTTGCTTCCAGTGCAGCGCCTTGATGCCGAAGACTTCGTGCATCCAGTCGAAGACGGGCTTGCCGTTTTCGTCAAATTCGCCCAGGCGCATGTCCTGAACCAATGTGCCACCGTTCTTCCAGTACGCCGCAAGCTGCTGCTTGACGGACGCGGGCAGCGCCGCCTGGTGCGGCACCATGATGGCATCCAGGCGCTGCAGCAATGGGTCGCCTTCACGCAGGTTCTTTTCACCAATCACATGCACTTCAACGCCGGGCTGCGCGCTCAGCAAGTCATAGGCGGCGAGCAATGCCTCGCGGTGCACGTTGACGCCACCGCTGCGATCACCGTGCCATACGTAGTAGTTGGTCGTGGAGGCGAGGATGCCGATGGTGACCCGAGCGGGAGTCCTGGCAGGCGCAGCGGGCTGCACGCGCAGGGCCTGGAGCTTTTCCAGGTCGATCGTGCCGGCCAGGAGCGGGGTGAGCTGGCGCTGCAAACCACCCACTTCGTAGCCGATCACCTCGGGCTGTGCCAGCGCGGTGGACAGGGTGCTGCTGATGACGGGCAGCAGCTCGGCGGTTCTTTTCATCGTCTCCCATTGCTCGGCGTAGGCGCCCACCATGATCTGCTTGTAGCCCACCGAGGCCATGTAGTTGGCCAACATGGGCAGCACGCGCGCGTCGGCCGATAGGGCGTAGCCGTCGTAGAAGTTGTAGTCGATGACGACGATGTCCAGGCAGTCGGCGAGCTGCTCGACCACGCTGGTGGCGTAGATGGCGTCGTGCGCTGTGAAGAGTTCGCCGAAGTAGCTCATCGCGCGACCACCCTGGCTGCGGATGGCGTCGGCGTAGTAGCAGGTGGCCTCCTTCAGGCGTTCCTCACGGAACTGCTTGTGCACGTGCAACAGCGGCTCGACCCGAGGCAAGCCCTTCGCAATGTCGCTGGTGTAGTTGACGATGGGCAGTTCCTTGCCGGTGCGCTGGCGGAAGGCGGCCTGCGTGGCCTCCCCGTGGTCACGCCACTGGTAGCCGGTCTGGCCGTACTTGATCTCGTGCTCTTCCTGCAGGCCGATGGGGTAGCCCAAGATCTTGCCGGGGTAGCGCTGCGAGTAGTGCGCGACGGCGTTGCGCACGAAGCGGGCAGCGTACTGGCGCACCTCAGGGTTCATGAAGTCGGGCTGCGAGGTCATCTCGCCGGAGAAGTTTTTCATCAACCTCTCGGGCGCACGGTGGTACAGCCACAAGGGAAGGGTGGAGCGGTCGGGGTGTTTCTGGCCCGCAGCGTCGAAGTAGGACCGCCCCCCCATGTCGAGGACAACGATCAGCGACATCCCAGCCTGGATCAGTTGGTCGAAGTAGGGGTCGTAAGCCGAGAAATCGAAACGGCCCGGTTCGGCCTCCACGTCGGACCAAGTGAGATACACCGTAGCGTGGTTGATGCCTCTGGCAGCCAGGTCGCTGACGATCTGCGGGTTCTGACGCAGATCCTGAGGCATGACGATCAGCGTAGCCACCGGGGTCTTGGCGATGGCCGCACTGGCAAGAAACAAAGCGTAGAAAAGTACGGCTATCGAACGAAGATACAAGTTCATGTACGTTTTGGCGTGTTGTGGTGCTGCTGGCGGGCAAGGGACTACCCGCGGGCGGCAAAGTATCGCATGGCAACGCGCATGGGGCAGCGCCGGTTCGGGTGGGGTTGCGGTAGCACACCCCACCATTACGGCAGCACCTGCACCCGCCCATTCGGCACCTCGCCAAACATCTCCGGCGCGTACAAGGCCTCGGCGCGGCTGGGGGGCAGGGCAAAGTCGCCCACGTTGTTCAGGCGCACGGTGTACTCCATCTTGACGGTGCCCTTGGGCAGGTATTCGTAGTAGCTGCGGAAGGCCTCGAAGCTGCGCTCCTCGAAGGCGGGCCAGCCGGCGCCGCTGCGCTTCTCGCCCTGGGTGGCGATCTCGGAGTCGCGGCCCAGGCCGCTGCCCAGGATGGTGGCTCCTGCGGGCACGGGGTCGGTGATGGCGACCCAGGTCATGTCGGTCTGGCTGGTGACCTCCAAGGTCACGCGCAACACGTCGCCGCGCGTGTACTGGCCTGGCGGCAGCGCCTTGTTGGCCTGCTCGATGGGAGTCACCGTCTTGGCGATGCGGTAGCCCGCGCTGAACGGTGCCTTGAGCGCGATGGCCGCCACCGATTGCACGGTGAGCCAGGGCTTGCCCGGCCCCTGGTGTGCGACGGAAAGCTGCTCCTTGCCCGCACCCCAGGGCAGGAACATGCCGTTGCCGCGCAGCATGCCGGGGGCTGCCGGTGCACCAAACCAGGTGGTTTGGTGCGCGGCGCCGCTAGCGTCGCTGGGTTTGATGCGCTCGACCTTGCTCCAGTCCACGCTGGCGCTGGCGCCGCCCAGGCTGGCGCGGGTGGTGCCAGACACCGGGGTGGCCTCGAATTTGGCGCTGAATTTCTCCAGCGCCAGCCCGCCCCACAGGTTGGCCGTGGTGGTGTGCCAGGCGCCGCCCTGCTGGCGGCTGATGAAGCCGTTGGCCAGGCGGCCCATGTCGTCCTTCCAGGCCGGATCGTCCATCACGGCGAGCAGCAGGCGCGCGGTGTTGACGTCGCCGTTCTGCATGAGCCACC
>JAYRUL010000228.1:0-3296 GCA_041919095.1 Rhodoferax sp.
CTTCAATCCCGCACCGTCGATGCACTTCCGGTCCCCGCGTTGACGCCATCGGCTGCGGCCAGCAGCGCCGAGGCTTCAGCCACCGAGCCTCCACAGGCTGGCGCAGGAGGTGACCCTGCGCTGGGGCGCATGTTGCAATCCGTCGAGGGCATGACCGAGGCGCAAGAGGCAGACCTGGGCCGTCAGATGGCTGCGCTGCTGCTACAAGGCAAGCCACTGGACCCTACGGCGGAGCTGCAACGCTACATCAACCTGCTGGGTCGTTGGATCAGCCTACAGTCCAGCCGCCCAAATCTGCCCTGGACCTTCGTGGTGGTGGACGAGTCCGACTTCAACGCCTACAGCGCCCCCGGCGGCCATGTGTTTGTCACCCGGGGCCTGGTGGACCGCTGCACCGACGAGGCCGAACTCGCAGGCATCCTGGCGCACGAAATCGCCCATGTGGTTCACAGGCACCACCTGCACGCCATGCGCACGGCCCTGCGCCTGGGCGCGCCCGCAGGCCTACCGGCGCTGGTTCGACAGGTGCACACCCAGGGGGTCGGCGCCGAGGCCGAGCACGCCGCCGACCGCGAGGCCGTTAACCTGGCCGCGCGCGCCGGGTTGGACCCCTACGGCCTGGTCTCTGCGCTGGTGCAGGTCAACGCGCTGGGGGACAGCGACCTGCAGTTTGCCGACGCACACCCCCAAAGCCGCCTGCGGCTCGATCACCTGGAACAGGCCATGGCCCGGAGCTTCGACGCGCTGGTCGGCACCAAGGCGCCAGTCACCGTGGATGCACGGCTGGATACGGCAGGTATCAAGTGATGGTCGCCTCCACTGCCGAGCCCAGCGCGGCACCCACTGCCACCCGCCACCTGCGCATCACCGGCCGCGTGCAAGGCGTGGGCTACCGCTACCACATGGCCCAGGAGGCCCGACGCCTGTGCGTGGTGGGCTGGGTGAGAAACCGCAGTGATGGCAGTGTCGAAGCGCTGGTGCACGGCCCCGTGGCGGACGTGGAGGCGTTGATCACCTGGGCGCACCACGGTCCGCCCCTGGCGCGGGTCGAAGGGGTTGCTGTGACTGACCCGTCAGCAGGCTTGGCCACGGGCACTGAATTCGAGCAACGGGAGACTGTGTAGCGGCCCGCCCGGTGGGGATAATGTCCGCTGGGCACAACCAGCGCACGCGCCGCCGGTAGAGAGCCCCAGCGCCATCAAGGATCGGAATGCACCCCACCCGCCTGAGCGAAACCGACATTTGCGACCAGTGCATCACCCCCGCTCTGCAGCGTGCGGGCTGGAGTCTGCGGCAGCACATCCTGCGCGAATACACCCTGCGCCCTGGTCGCGTAGTGGTGCGCGGCCAGGCATCGCACCGCGACAAGGCCTCCATGCTGCGGGCCGACTACGTGCTGTTCCACAAGCCCAACGTGCCGCTGGCCGTGGTGGAGGCCAAAGACGCCAATCACTCCGTCGGCGCGGGCATGCCCCAGGCGATTCAATACGCCGAGCTGCTGGGCGTGCCCTTCAGTTTTGCCAGCAATGGCGACGGCTTTGTGTTCCGCGATGCCACCTTGTCCGATGGCGTGCTGGAGCGCGACCTCACGCTGGACCAATTCCCCACCCCCGCCGAACTGTGGGCCAAGTACTGCGCGTGGAAGGGCTGGACGCCTACCGTGGAGCACATTGCCGCCACCGACTACGCCCCCAGCAAAACCCCGCGCTACTACCAGCTCGGTGCCATCAACCGCACCGTGGAGGCCATTGCCGCAGGCCAAAACCGCGTGCTGCTCGTCATGGCCACGGGCACCGGCAAAACCTACACCGCGTTCCAGATCATCTGGCGCTTGTGGAAAAGCGGCGCCAAAAAACGCATCCTCTTTCTGGCCGATCGCAACATCCTCATCGACCAGACCATGGTCAACGACTTCCGCCCCTTCAAGGGCGCGATGGCCAAGCTCAGCCCCCACGCCAAGGGCGTGGAGCGGGTGGACGCCCAAGGCCAGGTCACCGTCGAAGACCTCGATCTGGCCGTGAACAAGACCACCAAGGTGGTGGACAAAAGCTACGAGATCTACCTCTCGCTCTACCAGGCCGTCACCGGCACGCAAGAAGAGCGCAACATCTACAAGCAGTTCAGCCCCGACTTTTTCGACCTCATCGTGGTGGACGAATGCCACCGGGGCAGTGCGGCCGAAGACTCCGCCTGGCGCGACATCCTCACCTACTTTGCCAGCGCCACACAGATCGGCCTCACGGCCACGCCCAAGGAGACGGAAGACGTCTCCAACATCGACTACTTTGGCGAGCCGCTCTACACCTACAGCTTGAAGCAAGGCATTGAAGACGGCTACCTCGCGCCCTACAAAGTGGTGCGCGTGGACCTGGACAAAGACACCTTCGGCTGGCGCCCCACCGAGGGCCAGCGCGACAAGTTCGGCCACCTCATCGAAGACCGCATCTACACCGGCGCCGACATGAACCGCAAGCTCGTCATGGAGCAGCGCGACGCCGTGGTGGCCGCCAAGGTCACCGAATACCTGAAGGCCACCGACCGCTACGCCAAGACCATCGTCTTTTGCGAAGACATCGAACACGCCGAGCGCATGCGCAAGGCACTCAGCAACGCCAATGCCGACCTGTGCGCCAGCCAGCCCAAATACGTGGTGCAGATCACCGGCGACAACACCGAAGGCAAGCGCGAGCTGGACAACTTCATCGACCCTGAGAAAACCTACCCGGTCATCGCCGTCACCTCCAAGCTCATGAGTACGGGGGTGGATGCCCAAACCTGCAAGCTCATCGTGCTGGACCAGACCATCAAGTCCATGACGCTGTTCAAGCAGATCATTGGCCGGGGCACCCGCCTGCGCGAAGACCTGGGCAAAAGCTGGTTCACCATCCTCGACTTCAAGCGCGCCACCGAACTCTTTGCCGACAAAGACTTCGACGGCGAACCCGTGCAGGTGTACGAGCCCCAGCCCGGCGAGCCCATGGCTCCACCCCCGCCGGTGGACTGGCCCCCCACCGCCCAGCCCGGTGATGTGGGCCCTGATGCCTGGCCGCCCACCACCGCAGGCCCTGGTGAATGCGGCGCAGGCACCGACGAGCCCCGCAAATACACCCTGGGCAACAACGTCACCGTGGCCGTGGCGCGCGAGCGGGTGCAGTACCTCAACGCAGACGGCAAGCTCATCACCGAAAGCCTGCGCGACTACACCCGCATCAACCTGCTGAAAAAGTACGACTCGCTCGACCAGTTCCTGCAAACCTGGCAGCAGGCCGACCGCAAAGCCGCCCTGCTGGCCGAGC
>JAYRUL010000229.1:0-3285 GCA_041919095.1 Rhodoferax sp.
CGCCCCCCCCCCCCCCCCCCCCCCCCCCCCCCGCCGCCCTGATCCTGCCGTCCAACATGCAGGGGGACATTTCTACTTGGGGCAAAAGGGGACATCTCTACTTTGGGTTGACAAGTATTCCCGTAGACGTTTCGATGGCGTATCCATGATGACCCCCTTCTCCCTCCGCATCTTCGTCGCTGACGGCGACCCCGACGGCCTGCGCATCGTCGACAAGTCCAACTGGATCGGCAAGGCGCTGGTGTTCCCGCGTGCGCTGTTGCCGCAGGTCAAGGCCCGGCCCGAGCTGGCGCAGACCGGGGTGTACCTGCTGCTGGGGCCGCGCCCGGACGGTGAGGGCGACATGCTCTACGTGGGCGAGGGCGACCCCATCCGCCCCCGGCTGGAGAGCCACTATGCGCAAAAGGATTTCTGGACCCGCGCCATCGGCTTCACCACCACCACGGCCGGGCAGCTGAACAAGGCGCATGTGCAGTTTCTGGAGTCGCGCCTCATCGCGCTGGCTCGCTCCGCCAAGCGCATGCCGCTGGACAACGCCAACCAGCCCGCCGAGCCGTCCCTGAGCGAGGCCGACCGCGCTGACATGGAAGTCTTTTTGGGCCACATGCTGGGCATGCTGCCGGTGCTCGGGGTGCATGCGTTCGAAAAGGCGCAGCGCGCTTCGCCTTTTGCCGTTCCACCTGCAGTGGCCGCACCCGTGCCCATCCCGGTTGTTCCAGAGGTGCAGGTGGCACCCATAGCGCTCGCGCCTGTCGAGTTGGTTTGTATTGGCAAGGCCTATGAAGCCCGAGGCAGCGATACAGCGCAGGGGTTTGTGGTGTTCGCAAGTTCGACCGCGACAGCCGAGATTGGCAATTCACTTTCCTGGAGCCAACGCAAACTTCGAGAGGATTTGCTCGGCACGGGCGTTTTGCAGCCAGACGGCGCCGCACTGCGCTTTACGCAGGACTACGCTTTTTCTTCCCCGAGCACCGCCGCAAGTTTGGTTCACGGCCGAAGCGCCAACGGGCGCATTGAATGGAAGGCGGCAGATGGGCGCACGCTAAAGGAGATTCAGGAGGCGGAGGCTGTGCAGTAGTCTTGCTTCTGTTTTGATAGCTGCTTGCGCACATTCCACGGGGGCTAGAAGCCAATTTCATTCATGAATTGCCCGTATGCTGATTTTTGGTTAAAGTAATGAATCCTTACTTTGCACAAAATGCCATGCTTGCCAAAATCACTTCCAAAAACCAGCTCACGCTGCCCAAGAGCGTGACGCAGGCCGTGGGTGCCACGGAATACTTTGATATAGAGGCCCGTGCCGGGCAGATCATCCTCACGCCCGTGCGCATTCAGCGCGGGGACGCGGTGCGGGCCAAACTGGCGGAGTTGGATTTGACGGACGCCGATATGGCTGAAGCCGTGGCGTGGGCCAGAGCGCCCCGTGCAGCGCAAGTCTTGGCCGCCGAGCCGCTTGCGCCCTATGCCGTTACCGCTGCCAAGCCCAAGAAAGCGGCTGCCAAAAAAAACCAGACCAAAGGATGAGCGCACAAGTGCGCGTGGTGTTGGACACCAACGTGGTTTTGTCTGCGCTGGTGTTCGGTGGTGGTGCGGCAGGGCGGGTGCGGCGGGCGTGGCAGCAGGGTGCGATTCAACCTTTAGCCAGTAACGCCACGGTGCAAGAGTTGGTGCGGGTGTTGGCCTACCCCAAGTTCCGCCTCTCCCAAGCTGAACAGGACGAATTGCTGGCCGACTATCTGCCGTACGCAGAGACCGTGCGCGTTCCCCAGCCACCGCCCCAAGTGCCGCCGTGCCGCGATGCGCTGGACGAGCCGTTTATGCATCTGGCTGTTACGGGTAGGGCGCAAGTGCTGGTGTCTGGCGACCGGGATCTGCTCGCCATCGCCGCAGAGTTCGAGCGGTCAAGCGGCTGCCCGATTTTGACGATAGAGGCCTTCCTCAGCCACCCGCTAGCTTGGGGTTTGCTGCAAAAGTTATAGCTGTTTGCGCACTATTCACGAGGGCTACAGGCCAATTGCACTCATGGCTTGCCTTTGCTTGGCAATTCATTTATATTCAATATTCGCGATTCACGAATATTGAATATAAATGCAGCTCAAGCCCCAAGACTTCCTGGTAGCCCTCAAGCTCGTGGCTTGGGGTGAGCAGCGCTGGACGTATGCGCGGCTGGCGCAGGAGCTGGGCATCAGCGTGTCCGAGGCGCATGCCTGCATCAAGCGCGGGCTACAGGCGGGGCTGTTGGTCGATACGGCTTTGCTTGCTCCACCGCCCGAGGCCACGCCGGGAGTGCAGGAAGCGGTGGCGGTGTATCGCGTGCAGGCCAGGCCGCGCCGTGCCAAGGCGGCGCTGGGCACCAACGCCGACAACCCGGCGCGGGTGAATAGCCGTAATTTGGCTGAGTTTGCAGTGCACGGTGCCAAATATGCTTTCCCGGCTGACAAGCTGCCAGTCGCTGTGGGCGTGCCCACCAGCCACAGCGCGCCTGCCTTTGCGGGGGTGTTTGCCCCGGGTTCGGACGATTGGGTGTGGCCGCATCCCAATGGCACGGTGCGCGGGCAGGGGTTGGAGCCGATGCACCCTAGCGTGCCCTTTGCCGCCATGCAAGATGCCAAGCTTTACGAAATGCTGGCCTTGTTTGATGCCTTGCGTGTGGGCCGGGCACGGGAGCGTGGAATGGCACTCAAGCGCTTGCCATTGTTGATTTACCCCGACGGACCCCAGCCCGCAGAGAGGCCCATGTATGGCTAATCCGAACATTGAGTTGCTCACTTCCATTGCTAATGCGATGGGAACGTTGCGGGAGCAGGTGGTGTTTGTGGGCGGGTGCGCAACCGGGCTGCTGATTACCCAGCCCTTGGTAGCAGACGCTCGGGCCACCGAAGACGTGGATGCCATTGTGGAGGTTGCGTCATTGGTGGGCTACCACGCGCTGGCAGGGCAGTTGATGGAGCATGGCTTCAAACAAACCATGGCCGACAACACGCCGCCGTTTCGCTGGTACTGGAATGGCATGCAGCTGGATTTGGTGCCGCTCGACGAAAAGGTGCTCGGCTTTGCCAACCGCTGGTACAAGCCGGGGTTTGAGGCAGCAGCTACGGCTAAGCTTCCTTCGGGACTGGTTTTGCGGCATCTGTCAGCGCCTTACTTCATGGCTACCAAATTGGAAGCCTTTAAAGACCGGGGCAACAACGACGTGTACTTGAGCCACGATCTGGAAGATGTCATCACCGTGGTCGACGGCCGTGAAGAGTTGATCAGCGAGCTTAGTTCGGCCCCACCTGATGT
>JAYRUL010000230.1:0-3281 GCA_041919095.1 Rhodoferax sp.
GCCCGATGGCCTGCAATTGCGGACCCAGCAAACCGGGTTCCAACGCAAAGGTGGGCGCACCGTGGGAAACGAACAGAACCGGGGCTTGGGCAGCAGGCATGGCAATCTCCAAAAGCTTGGCAATTGTGAACAGGACCCGCGCGCCGCGCAGGGCGACTCCTCTTTTAGGCAGCTTCGGCCACCGCAGCGGTGTTGGCAGCGGTGGTGCCGTATTGGCGGGCTTCTTGCTCGGCTGTGGCGCGTGCTTGCGCAAGAGCATGGTTCTTCGCATCGTCACCCATGGCCAGCCCTTCGGCTCGTACAAAGCGCACGTCCGTGATACCCAGGAACCCAAACACGGTTTGCAGGTAACTTTCCTGGTGTTCCATGGCGCGGCCCAAGTCGCTGGTGGAGTACATGCCCCCGCGAGTCGACACCACAATCACGGTCTTGCCACCGGCCAGACCCTGAGGTCCCTTCTCCGTGTATTTGAATGTGCGCCCTGGCTGCGCAATGCGGTCGATCCAGGCCTTGAGCTGACTGGGCACGGAAAAGTTGTACAGCGGCGCGCCCACGACCACTACGTCAGCCGCGAGGAACTGGTTGACCAGGGCTTCCGAAACAGCGTTTTCCTGGCGCTGGACGTCGCTCAGGGCCGCATCGGCGGGCATGCGAAACCCTAGCGAATCCGCCGACAAATGGCTGGGCGCGCTGATCGACAGGTCCAGATACTCCACCGTGGTAGCCGGATGGGCGCCTTGCCATTGGGCCACGGCGTGGGCCGTCAGGGCGCGGGAGGCGGATTGGGCAGCAAGGATGCTGGAATCGATGTGAAGCAGTTTCATGGTGGCTCCTTTGAGCGGTTAAACCGCACAACGCGGCGATGGATGAAGTATCTGAGTGGGACAAACTATTGATAAGACGGCAAAATCGGGTTTGATTGTTCTACTGGCGGGACAATAAAGGGCGCATCACACCATGCAAGACCTCAACGACCTGATCTACTTTGCCGAGGTGGTGGACCGGGGTGGCTTTGCCGCCGCCGGACGCAGCCTGGGGCTGCCCAAGTCGCGCATCTCCCGCCGGGTGGCGGAGCTGGAGGGCCGCCTGGGCGTGCGCCTGTTGCAGCGCACCACTCGCAAGCTGTCGCTCACCGCCGTGGGCGAGCAGTTCCACCGCCATTGCGTGGCCATGCGCGAAGACGCCCAAGCCGCCGAGGACGCGGTGGCCCAGGCCCGCAACGCCCCCCGCGGCACCATTCGCGTGGCCTGCCCGGTGACACTGGCGCAAACCACGCTGGGGCCGATCGTGCCGCGCTTTCTGGCGCGCTACCCGTTGGTCCACGTAGACATGCGCGTGAGCAACCGCGCGGTGGACCTGGTCGAAGAAGGCTTCGACGTGGCCCTGCGCGTGCGCCAGACACTGGACGACAGCGGCTCGCTGGTCATCAAGAACCTGGGCCTGACCCACACCTTGCTGGTGGCCAGCCCCGCGTTGCTGACCCTCCAGGGCCGCCCCTCGCAGCCGGCGGACCTGCAAAAGCTGGACACGGTGGCCATGAACGCCGCGGCGGGACGCTGCACCTGGTTGCTCGATGGCCCGGACGGCGCCAGCTTTACCCTGCAGCACACGCCGCGCTTCTTGGCCGACGACCTGCTAACCCTGAAGTTCGCCGTGCTGGGGGGCAGCGGCGTGGCCGCCATGCCTGACTACCTGTGCGTCAACGAACTGCTTGCCGGGACGCTGGAACCGGTGCTGCCGGGCTGGGCACCCAAGCCGGGCATCTTCCACGCCGTGTTCCCGTCACGCCGGGGCCTGATCCCTGCGGTGCGGGCTTTCCTGGACTTCCTGGACAGCGCCCTGGCCCAGGGTGGCATTGCCCAGGCGCCTTACGGATAACGGGTAGTGCCTCCCACCGATTGACCCAGTGCCAGTCCCAGCGGCTTGCTGCACAATCAGCCCAACTCCACGGTCTATTGGCTTCATCGTGAAAATCATCATCATCGGCGCAGGGCGCGTAGGTGAAAGTGTGGCGGACAGCCTTGTCTCCGAGCACAACGACATCACCGTCATCGACACCGACGCGGCGCGCTTGCGCTCGCTGGAATCCCGTTTTGACCTGCGCGGGGTGGTTGGCAGCGGCATCGACCCCGCCGTGCTGGCCGAAGCGGGCGCGCAGGACACCGATCTGCTCATCGCCTGCGCGGCCGAAGACGAAACCAACCTGGTGTGCTGCAAGGTAGCGCAGCGCCTGTACGGCATCCCCACCCGCATCGCGCGGGTGCGCACCTCGGGGTTTGCCGACCAGGACTTGTTGCTGGGACCCGAAGGTTTTGCGGTGGACCGCATCATCTGCCCGGAAGAGTCCCTCACACGCTATATCTTGCGCCTGGTGGAATACCCCGAAGCCATGCAGGTGCGCGACTTTGCCGGAGGGCGCGCTTGTCTGGTTTCGGTGCGCGCACGCACCGGTGCGCCGTTGGTCAGCCACAGCATTGGGGAGCTGCGCCAGATCCTGCCCGGCGTGGACATGCGCCTGGTGGCCATCTACCGGCGCTATCCGGACGAACCCGACCGTTTCATCGCCTGCGACGGTGCCACCCGCGTGGAGCCCGGTGACGAAGTCTTCGTGCTGGCCGCCAGCGCGCACATTGCCCAGGTACTAGGTGCGTTGCACCGTGCGCCCGGGCAGAGCGAACGCGCCGTGCGGCGCATCATGATTGCCGGCGGTGGCGAGGTGGCTTTGCGCCTGGCGCGCCGGTTGGCAGCGGAGCAACCACGCTTGCAGGTTAAGGTGATCGAAGGCCATCCCGAGCGCTGCGTGGCGTTGGCGTCCGCATTGCCATCCACGGTTCTGGTATTGCAGGGCGACACCACCGACGAAGAGTTGCTGGCCGGTGAAAACGTGGAAGAAACTGACCTCTTCTTGTCCCTGACCGAGGATGACGAGGACAACATCATGTCCTGCCTGCTCGCCAAGCGCATGGGGGCGCGGCGCGTGTTGGCACTGATCAACCGGCGCAGCTATGCCGACCTGATGCACGGCACGCAGATTGACATTGCCCTGTCGCCCGCACAGGCCATGCTGGGCGAATTGCTGGCCCACGTACGCCAGGGCGATGTGCAAGCCGTGCACAGCCTGCGCCGGGGCGTGGCCGAAGCGCTGGAGATCGTCGCGCGCGGCGACCGCAAGAGCTCGCGCGTGGTGGGGCGCAAGGTGAGCGAACTGTCGCTACCGCCCGAGGTGCACATGGGGTTGATCGTGCGCGGACTGCCATTGCCTGACGAGAAGGTGACCCCCG
>JAYRUL010000231.1:0-3265 GCA_041919095.1 Rhodoferax sp.
TGCCAATGCTGATGCCCGCACTGGCGATGACAACTTCAGGCACGCCTTGTTGGCGTAAGCACAGCTGCGCTGCCGCGATGATGCTGTCTAGTTGTGCGACATCGGCTCCGTAGATCTGGAAACGGTCCACGGATAGATGGCGCGTGCGTGCCCAAAGTGCAATCTCTTCCGTTCTACGGGCAACCAGTGCCAGGTTGAACCCGGCTTGGTAGTAGCGCCATGCCAATGCTTGCCCAATGCCGCTGGACGCGCCGGTAATGAAAACCAATGGGGCCATGGTTGCCTCCTGCGGGTGAAAAATGCGAACGCTTATTGCGCAGGCATGAAAGTGCCACGTACCCGGCCACGCAACTGTACGGTTTGTTCGACATGGTCGTAATCCATTTGGTCGGCAGCAAATCGGTCTTTACCCCGGCGCCACTCGACCGGCTTGTGCGATACAACCCGTTCGGTTAGCAAGTACGCGTGCAGAAATTCTCCACGGTATTCCAGGCTTTGCGGGGTGCGCGCCTCGGGCCGGGTGTCGGCCTCTCGGACCACCTGTGCATTGCCGATGAGCTGCACTTCAGAGGCATCTTCATTGGTCAGCGCACGATCAGCCACGGCAGTTGTCAGGCGACCATAGGGGTCATAGGAGCGGATGCGGACATTTTCAATTTCCAGCAACAAGGTGTCGGGATAGTGTTTGGCGTCCACACCCGAAACCTCGGTTCGAAGGCGTCCAGCTTCGTCAAAGGTGCGCATGGAAAAGTCGCGCATGAAGTAGTCCGGCTCGTGGCGCGCTGGCATGACGATGGTTGGTTCGCTGGTGACTGGCGTACTGCGCACCAGCCAATACGTTCCCAAGGCAAGCGCCCCCATGAAAACCAAGGGGAAATAGAGCCAAAAGCGCTCCCAGGCCTCGCGTACCCAGGCAGTCATTGCAAGGCTTCGTCCAAGAAATCCACGTAACGCCCAGACGCGGCAAGCAGGAGGTCGCAGCATTCGCGCACGGCACCGTGTCCTCCTTGTGCGTGCGTGACGTAGTGCGCCTTTGCACGCACTTCAACATGGGCGTTTGCTGTGGCACAAGCCCACGCACATCGTCGCATGACGGCAAGATCGGGCCAATCGTCACCCATGGCACCGGCTTGACTCCAGCTAAGACCTAACGCGCTCAGGCTTTGCGTGGCGGGCGGGTATTTATCCTCGGTTCCCAAATGCGTGTGAATGATTCCGAGCGCCTGCAGCCGCGCACGCAGGGCTGCGCTGTCCCGCCCCGAAATGATGACGGGTGTTATGCCCGCTCGCATCAAGAGTTTGAGACCGTGGCCGTCCAAGGTATTGAACCGTTTCAAGGTTTCCCCGTGCTCGGAAAAGAGCAAGCCGCCATCGGTGAGGACACCATCTACATCCAGAAACAAGACCTTGATGCCTTGCGCACGCAGCAGCACTGCAGGTTCGAAGCTCAAAACGGGCTGGGCCCCGGTTGGTGTTGGCACCATCAGATGACCTTGGCCCGCATCAAGTCATTGCTGTTAAGTGCGCCACACAGGGAACCGGTGTCATCCACGATCAATACACTGGTAATGCGTTGCGCTTCCATGACATCCGCTGCCTCAACGGCCAAAGCCATATGCGAGACCGTAACCGGATCGGGATGCATGACATCGGCCGCGCGGTACTTGCGCAAGTCGTCTCCTTGCTCGACCAAGCGCCGCAAGTCTCCATCGGTAAATATGCCAATCGGGTGATTGGCTGCATCCACGACAGCGGTGGCTCCCAGCCCCTTGGTGCTCATTTCCCGCATGATGGTTGGAAAGAGTGCATCAGCCGCTACCCGTGGAACGTCGTCGCCCGCCCGCATGATGTCGCTCACCAACGTAAGTAGCTTGCGTCCCAACGCCCCTCCGGGGTGTGAGCGTGCAAAATCTTCGGCACGAAAGCCCCGTGCGTCCAGCAACGCAACGGCCAGCGCATCGCCCAGTGCCAGCTGCGCCGTTGTGCTGGCGGTAGGGGCCAGGTTCAACGGACAGGCTTCCTTTTCTACGCCGCAGTCCAACCAAACGTCGGCGTGGCGAGCCAAGGTTGAGTCGCCATGGCCAGTCAGGGCTACCAAGGGCGCGCCCAGGCGCTTGAGTACCGGCAGCAGCGTGGTGATTTCCGTCGCTTCGCCTGAGTAGGAGAGCAACAAAACAAGATCATGTTGGGTGACCATGCCGAGGTCGCCGTGGCTGGCTTCCGCGGGATGAACAAAAAAAGCGGGTGTTCCGGTGGAGGCCAAGGTGGCCGCAATTTTGCGCCCAATATGCCCACTTTTGCCCATGCCCATCACGATCACGCGCCCACGGATGCCAAGTACCATGTTGATCACTTGCAGGAATGAAGTTCCCAAGCGCACTTTGAGCCCTTGAATGGCGGCCGTTTCGATGTCGAGGGTTTCGAGGGCCAGCGCCATGGCACGCTCACCATGTGCACTGCGTGAGAGAGAAGCGGGTGAACTCATGGCCGGGATTGTATAGAGCGGTGTTCGGCGCCGCTCTTTGCGTTGGTACGATGTCGCTATGTCCGGACTTGAAATTACGCTCCTGTATCTGTTGGCCGCAGTGTTGGGTGTGGTGTTGTTTGGCAGCCTCAAGCTGCCACCCATGCTGGGGTATCTGGTCGTGGGAGTGGTGATTGGCCCTAACGCCTTGGCATTGGCACAAAACTCTTCGGGCATTCGGCACTTGGCTGAGTTCGGTGTTGTGTTTCTGATGTTTGTGATTGGGCTGGATTTCAATTTGAACAAACTGCTGGCCATGCGGCGCCATGTCCTGGGTTTGGGTGCATTGCAGGTTGGCGTCACCATGCTCTTGACGGTTCTGGGCACTTACACACTGGATTGGCTCTTGCCAGGTGACTGGAACCTGCGCTGGCAGAGCATGGTTGCGATATCCGGTGTCATGGCCATGAGCAGCACGGCCATGGTGGTCAAACTCATGGCCGAACGATTGGAGTTGGAGACGGCGCACGGTAAGCGCGTCATGGGCGTTCTTTTGTTTCAAGACTTGGCGGTGGTCCCACTTTTGGTGGTCATCCCCGCCTTGGGTAGCCCGGCGGGCGAATTGGTCCCGGCTTTGGGATGGGCTTTTCTCAAAGCAGGATTGGTCCTGTTTGGCTTGCTGGCCATCGGTCCACGCCTGATGCGATGGTGGTTGCACCGTGTGGTACGGACCCAGAGCAATGAACTGTTCATGCTCAATCTTTTGTTGGTGACATTGGGGTTGGCATGGGTAACCGAACT
>JAYRUL010000232.1:0-3224 GCA_041919095.1 Rhodoferax sp.
CCCCAAGGGCTACAAGCGTTTGTTCCCCGGCAACAAGGTGCGCCTGAAGGGCGGCTACGTCATCGAATGCACCGGCTGCGCCAAGGATGCGGCGGGCAATATCACCGAAGTGCTGGCCACCGTGGTGGGGGGCACCAAGAGCGGCACTCCCGGCGCCGACAGCGTGAAGGTGAAAGCCGCCATCACCTGGGTGGGCGTGGCCGACGGCGTGCAGGCCGAAGTGCGCATGTACGACCGCCTGTTCCTGGACGCCCAGCCCGACGCGGGCGGCAAGGACTTCATCGAAAGCCTGAACCCGAACAGCCTGAAGGTGGTGACAGCCATCGTGGAGCCATCACTGGCAAATGCCCAGCCGGACGACAAGTTCCAGTTTGAACGGCATGGGTACTTTGTGGCGGACCGGGTGGATCACCGGGCGGAGAAGCCGGTGTTTAACTTGGCGGTGGGGTTGAAGGACAGCTGGGGGAAGTGAATGCCCCTTGACCAGCCCACCCCACGCGTCGTGGTGTTTGCAGGCCCCAACGGGGCCGGCAAATCCACCCACGCCGATGCGATATTGGCGGCGCTGGGCATCCCCACCTTCGTCAATGCGGACTACATAGCCCGCGGCCTGGCCGGGCAACGCACAGAAACCGTGGCTTTTGCAGCGGGCCGCATCATGCTCAACCGGCTGCACGAGCTGGCCCAGGCGCAAGCCGACTTTGCTTTTGAATCCACCTTGTCCAGCAAGAGCTTTCACCCATTCTTGCTGCGGCTCAAGGCGCAGGGCTACCATGTGGCCATCTACTACTTTGCCCTGAGCAGCAGCCGACTGGCCCAGCGCCGCGTCAAACACCGCGTAGCCTTGGGTGGCCACGATGTGCCAGCGGATGTGATCAAGCGCCGCTTCGGGCGCAGCCTGCAGAACTTCTTTCAGCTTTACGCAGGCGTGGCAGACGAGTGGATGGTGTTTGACAACTCCAGCGGGCACACCGCCCAAACCGTGGCACACCTGACCAACGGACAGCAGACCATCGAGGACACCGCACTATGGCGCAAACTGCAAACCCTGGCCCGCAACTGACCCCCAGCCCGCGCGCGCTGCAAAAAGCCCTGCTGCAATCCGCCCAGCAGGCCCAAAAGCTGGCCCAGGCCTTTGGCAAAGTTGTGCCAGCAGAAAAGCGGAAAGCCACACCGCACCCAGAGCAAACGGCCGCAGCCAACCCTTGTGCGCATTGATTGCAGGGCTACATCACGCCTTCTGCGCAGGCACTTTGCGCCGCACATGTAAATGGGTCTGTGCGGCATCTCCTTCCCCGCTTATCACCTCCTTCACCTCCAAATACGCGGCCTGTTGACGAATCAACTCCCCCAGTTTGGCAACGCCATAGTTGCGGGGATCGAAAGAGGGGTTGCTGCGATTCAGTTGGCCGCCCAGCGCGGCCAAAGTCGCCCAGCCATCTTCTCGCGCCGTCGCGTTCAGTGCGTTTAGTAGCATAGGTTTGAGTTTGGGCAATTCAGCCACAGGTTCCGGCGCGGCTTTGGCCTCTTCTGCCGGGGAGCGCAGGATTTCCGTGTACACAAACTTGTCGCAGGCGGCCACAAAGGGCTCGGGGGTCTTGCGCTCGCCAAAGCCATAGACCACCAGCCCCGCTTCGCGGATGCGGGTGGCCAGGCGGGTGAAGTCGCTGTCACTGCTGACGAGGCAGAAGCCGTCCACGCTGCGGCTGTGCAGCACGTCCATGGCGTCGATGATGAGAGCCGAGTCAGTGGCATTCTTGCCTGTGGTGTAGCTGAACTGCTGGACGGGCTGGATGGCAAGCGCATGCAGTACCTCCTTCCAGCTTTTCAGGTTACTGCTAGTCCAGTCGCCATAGGCGCGCTTGATGGTGGCGGTACCGTAACGCGACACTTCCGCCAGCAGTTCTCGGATGACGCTGGCCTGCGCGTTGTCCGCGTCAATGAGTACGGCCAGCTTGTGGTTAGTATTGGTTGCCATGGTTCTCCCCTTGATTCGCTGCATGGTAGCGTCAACGCAGTTGCTACATTTCAATAGCTGTCTGCGCACACTCCACCGTGGCCATGTCCCGATTTCGTACCTAGCCGAGGCCTTTCCGTAGACTTCCAACCATGCACCCCGCCATCGCCCAACACCGCCCCGGCATTGCCGCCATCTGCCAGCGCTACGATATTCGGCGGCTGGAGGTGTTTGGATCAGCGGCACGGGCCACTGACTTTGACCCGGCCCGCAGCGACGCCGATTTTCTGGTGGAGTTTGCGCCGGGCATCGAGCCTGGGCTTCATGCGATTTTTGGCGCAAAAGCTGAACTGGAAGCGCTGCTGGGCCGAGGCGTGGACTTGGTGGAGCCGGGCGCGGTACGCAATCCTTTCGTGTTGGCCAGCATCAACCGTCTCCGCGAGGCTGTTTATACAGCGTGACACACCCCAGACCATGTCGTCCACTTTCACCCCCACCTTCACCCACGTGCCGCCCTGCCCGGTGGCGGGCCCCTTGCAGTTGGTACCCGTCAGCGCAGAGGTGGTGGCGGTGCACACGGCCGATGGCGCGCATGTGGGTTCGCTCAAAAAGGTGGGCGGGGTCTGGAAGTTCAAGGCCATGGGCTACGGCGCTGACGGTGGCATGGAGCCGGGCCACGGCCCGCTGACGGAGCAGCACAACATGCAGTTCGCCACACCCGATGCCGACGAGGTGAGCGCGCGGTTGCTGGGGGCGCTGGCTGGCACACCGGGGTCATTGCCTTGATTCCTTGCGTACCCAGTTTGCTTCTATTTTTATAGCTGCTTGCGCAATATTCATAGGCGCTAGAGGCCGTTTTTTCACAAAATGGCCTGCTCCGCTAAACTTCCACCCATGCGCCCTTCCCAAGCCCTCAGCCAGCACCGTGAAGCCGTCTGCCGTGCCGCAGCGCGCTACCACGTGGCCAACCCTCGGGTGTTTGGTTCGGCTCTGCGTGGGGACGATGGCGACGGCAGCGATCTGGATTTGTTGGTGGACACGCTGCCCGGAACCACGTTGCTGGATCTTGGTGGCCTGCAGGACGAACTGCAGGAGTTGCTGGGCGTGCCGGTCGATGTGCTCACCCTCAAGGACCTGCCCGCCAAGTTCCGCGATACCGTCGCCCAGGAAGCCCGGCCTGTATGACCGTGAACAGGCTGGCGGATTGTCTGGATTTGATCTGACACCGCCGAGCGCAGCAGCTTTTCGGCGCCCCCTGTTCCCACCC
>JAYRUL010000233.1:0-3205 GCA_041919095.1 Rhodoferax sp.
CCAGGCAAAGCGTTGGCGGGAAACACGCCGGGCAATCCATAAACCACCGACAACACCATGTTGTCCAAGTAACGCCAGGTCCATGGATGTTCAAAATAGCGTTGGGTGCCAAGAAACGAAGCCCACGGCCCCAACACCAGGACCGACAGCAAAATGACCACCCACAGCGCCGGAAAGATGCGCAAGGACCTGCGCACCAAGAATGGGACCACCCGTGGGTCGCGCTGCCAACTGGTCCATACCAGATAGCCGCTCAGCGCAAAGAAAATGCTGACGCCCGCCCCACCCCAGGTATTCCAGCCCAGAAAGCTCGGTTCCGGCAAACCCATGACCGCATGCTGGTGGCTGTAGAGCACCAGCATGGCAGCGCCCAAACGCAGGGCATCTAAAGAGTTCTGGTGGTTCAAAGGAGCTGGGTTCATACGCTAGGCGGCGGATGGCAGGCGGCAGACTAACTGGGTGGCATCCCTGTGCTCCATGGGCACTGTCCCGAGTTGACCCAAACGCATCTTGGCTGCGCGAAGGTCAGCGGGAGTTAAACGATCACCTTGGCGGGACATCCGCTCCGACTCCGCCGCACATTCCCAGTCAAAGGAAGCCACCGGTTCGCAAACAAATCCAAGCGATTCCAAGTACCTGCGGAGCCAGGTTGCGTCGGCAATCGCCAAATGCCGTGGTGCCTCCAAGCCCCGCCAGTAACGTCCGTAGGCACGGCGCACCTGACTGCGGGCATTGGGCGTACTCAGCAACAGCAAGCCACCGGGTCGAATGGCCGCGCGCAGCAGCCGCAACAAAGCCAGCGGCTCGTGCACGTGTTCCAGCACATGCGAGCATATTAGGCAGTCCGCCAGTTCAGGCAATCGCGCCAGTTCGTCATACCCGCCTTGGCGGACATCCAGACCGCGCACGCGTGCCGCGTCTGCGGCTGCAGCATCCAGCTCGATACCGCAGGTGCGCCACCCCAACTGGGCCGCAAGGTGCAGCTTGTCTCCGTTGCCGCAACCGACATCGACCAGCAATCCCTTGGGCAATTGCACCAACTGACGCAGTCCAAAAGGTTCGGCAACACGGCGCTGCAAAACACGAAGCCCAGGCCCAAAAATTGGCGGCAAATGCAGACGCGGCGTGAGGGTGGCTCCCAAGACTTGAAACCACAACTCGTTGCGCAAGCGCTGCTTGAATTGCGCAACGGGAGAGCTCACCCCACCAGCATGGGTGTAGTAGCGGGCATAGGCCCGTCCGATGGACGCCTCCGTGGGACGCGCCGCCAGATACAAAGCGCAGCAGTTTTCGCAATCCCAATACGCCCACCGCCCCGGGGCCGATCCAAATGCCCAATCTTGCACGCCCTCATAGGCCAGATTCCGACGGGTATCCCCACAATACGGACAGTGCGCGACTGCCTCCAAATCGTGCGCGGGCCAATCTTCAAACGCCATACAGCCTCCGCACCGCGATCTGCAACAGCACCGCATCCAGCAGGACCCTGGCGACCCAAGCCAACGCGGCCCCCATCAAACCCCATTGCCCGGTTGCCCACCACAGCACGACCAGGTAGACGCCCAGTTCTGCCAAATGAAATAAGGCAGTCAGTCGGGGATTGCCTCGGGCTTGAAGCAAGGTAAAGGGCAAACTGGCGATGGAATTGATCCAAACGCCCACACACAGAATCGCAACGATCGGCAAGGCCTGGGTCGCGAACGCCGGAGAGATCCAGACCTGCAACACCGGGAACGCCACAATGCCCGCCCCCAAGCAAACCACCCCCATGACGGAGGCCATCCGGCCCAGCATGCGGCGATATTGGCGTGCGGCCTCTTGTTCATCGACGGCCGCCAGACGAGGCAACAAAGCAGCCGTCAGAGCACCTGAAATCAGGAGCAAGCGCAACAAACCCTCCTGCGGAATGGCATACAAAGGCAACTGCTCGGCCCCTACCGCAGCGCTAACAAAGAATCGATCCCCGTACACCATAAGCGGCCCTACGATTCCGGTAACGGTCACCCATGCGCCGTACCCGCCCAGCTTGGAGAAATCTTGGCGGTCCAGCCCCTTGGTGCCGCCGCGCCAGTAGCTTGCCAACGGCCACAGCAAACCGACCAGGACCAAGCACCGGCCCGCGACCAGGTACACGGCAATCGCCGCCAGATCCGGCCCATGCCAAAAAATGGCGACAGCGGGTGCGCCAAACATCCAGATGCCCATGGCCAAGCGGGCCAGGTTGGATGCACCAAAACGATCCAGCCCTTCCAGCGCACCCCGCAGACCACTGGACACGGTGGTGGGCCACACGCCCACGGCCGTGATCCAGAACGCCAGCATCGCAGGGTGCTGCCATGGGGTGCTGATGGACAGCCACTGCGTGGCCAACGGTTGCGCCAACGCGGCCACCACCACCACGCCCAACAAACCAGCCAAGCCCGTCAGCAGCAATCCAGCACGCAACACCGGTCCGACCGCCACGCAGCCTCCCTCGCCCACGCGTCGGCTCACCTCAACCGTCAACGCACGCCCTACGCCAAAATCGAACAAGCTGAAGTAACCAATCAGGCTCCAGATCAGGGTCAACACGCCAAAGGCTTCATTACCCAACTGCTGCAAGGTGTAGGGAATGGCCCATGCTGCAACTAGCAAGGGCAAGGCACTGCCCAGCAGGTTCCAGAGGGTATTGCGCTTGAGCGACATCTACGCCCTAGCGGAAGTCGGTGTCACCGGACATCAACCACCATTTGTCCTTGAAGGCGTAGGCGCGGTCATCGTGCGTCCAAACACTGGTCGGAATCGCAACTTGCACATCACTTTGCACCGCACCTTGCAACTGGAAGTGGTGTGCCTGGTTGGCAGTAATCCAACAGTAGACCGTTGGCTTACCCCAAAGAGCCGCCAACCGGCGCGCTTGGTCGATCAGGGTGGGCAAATGCTTGAGCGGGGCAACTACGTCCAGCAACTCCACCGAATCCTCCAGTTTGCGCAAAACCAGAACACCCAATGGACGCCCGGTCCAACGCGACACCAGCGCTATGAGTTCGTAGTGGTTGTGCGGATGGTCCAGGTAGCGACGCTCCAGATACGCCCAATCCCGTAGTCCGATCGCTTGGGTCCCCATATCGGCAGCCATCTGCATCCAAAGCGTATCCACAAGACGGCGATCGGCAGGCCGCTCGCGCCGCAGCAGGTGCAGTCGGGTTGCCCAGCGTCGCCGCAC
>JAYRUL010000234.1:0-3204 GCA_041919095.1 Rhodoferax sp.
TGCAGCAGCATCTGCATTTCCGATTGGAGTTTGCGCAGCGGCTTGGCCTGGGGCTGGCGGGGCAGCCAGGCATCCACGCTGGCACCGGCCACGCGTTCGAGCGAAGCGGTGGGCAAATCCTTGAACACCGCACCC
The DNA here is from genome assembly GCA_041919095.1 of Rhodoferax sp. Classification (GTDB taxonomy): domain Bacteria; phylum Pseudomonadota; class Gammaproteobacteria; order Burkholderiales; family Burkholderiaceae_C; genus Allorhodoferax. Next base: position 136 of record JAYRUL010000234.1, read on the forward strand.
TGCGCCAGCCAAGCCCCGGAGGCCAGGGGATGCAGGGCAATGCCGTCCTCATTGAAATAGGGCTGCACGGACGTGCGCAAAGCCTCGCATTCCAGGGGCGTCAATTGCAGGTCTTCCGGGTGCCCCATCGATACATGGTTGCTCTGGGGACGCCAGTTGCACGGCGTCACCCAGGCCCAGCCAGTCAGTCCGCTCGTCTTGGTCAGGCCCAGTTGCTGGGCATCGGTGGCGGCCCAGGGAATCAGGCCGTCCGCGCCCTCCAGTCCCAAGGCGTTGGCCCGCACGCGTTCCACCAGTGGCGTGAGGGTGCCCGGGGAACCACCCAAGGGAGCCAGCGGCGTCAGCAGGCCCAGAAGTTCGGTCAGTCGGGGCAGTGCCAATTGGGCCAAGGCGGCTTGGCATTGCGAGCCCGTGGGTGCAGCATGGGAAATTAACAAATGCATGGCCGCAATTGTCCACGATGGATGCCACAATCCTGCCATGCATCACTTACCCTACGAGTTGCGCGTGGGCTGGCGCTATACGCGTGCCGGGCGCGCCAGCCGTCGCAATGGCTTCATTTCCTTCATTTCCGGTGTCTCCATGTTGGGGATCGCACTGGGCGTTGCCGCCCTCATCATTGTGCTCAGTGTCATGAATGGGTTTCAGAAAGAGGTGCGCGACCGCATGCTCAGTGTGGTCTCTCACATTGAGATCTTTGATGTGAGCGGCCAGGCCTTGGCCGATGCCCCCGCACTCATGGCCCGGTTGCAGCAATACCCCCAGGTCGTGGGCGCGGCACCGTTTATCGCGACCCAAGCGCTGCTGGCGCGCGGGGACGACATGAAAGGTGTGATCGTGCGTGGCATCGATCCCAGCGCGGAGCCCGATGTCAGCGACATGTGGAGCGGCGCTGCCCCCAGTGGCAGTGCCTTGTCGCGTACCGAAATGACCGAGCGCTTGCTCCCGGGCAGCTTCGCCATTGTGCTGGGGGCCGAGTTGGCGCGCGCCCTGGGCGTGCGCACGGGGGACCGTGTCACCCTCATCGCACCCAGTGGGCAGGTCACCCCGGCAGGTGTCGGGCCACGCCTCAAACAGCTGACCGTGGTGGGCACTTTTGATTCGGGGCATTACGAATACGACTCGGCCATGGCCCTGGTGCATGTCGAGGACGCGGCCCGCATCTTTCGGCTGGAAGGCCCGTCGGGGGTGCGCCTCAAGCTCAACGACCTGCACCAGGCCCGGACCGTGGCCGATACCATGCGTCAGACGCTGGGCAGTGATGTGGTTGTACGCGACTGGACCCGCCAGAACCGGACCTGGTTTGCCGCCGTGCAGGTGGAAAAACGCATGATGTTCATCATTCTCACGCTCATCGTGGCGGTTGCGTCCTTCAACCTGGTGAGCACCCTGGTCATGACCGTAACCGACAAACGCGCCGACATTGCCATCCTGCGCACCCTGGGTGCGAGTCCAACCAGTGTCATGGCCATCTTTGTGGTGCAAGGGGCCATGGTGGGCGTGATTGGCACGCTGCTGGGGTTGGCATTGGGTCTGGGTGTGGCGCTGCATATCGACGTGATCGTGCCGGCCCTGGAGCAGGCGCTGGGAGCCAGTTTTTTGCCCAAGGACCTCTACATCATCAGCCGCATGCCCAGTGATCCGCAGGCTGCCGATATCGTTCCGATTACCGTGATCGCCTTGCTGATGGCGTTTTTTGCCACCCTGTACCCCAGCTGGCATGCCGCCCAGGTCAATCCCGCAGAGGCGCTGCGCTATGAGTAAGCCCACCACGGCGCCCGTGATCGATGCGCGCGGTCTGTCCAAGCGCTTTACCCAAGGCGGTCTGGACGTGGCCGTCTTGCATGGCGTGGACATTCAAGTGCAGGCTGGGGAGACCCTGGCCATCCTGGGTGCGTCCGGTTCGGGCAAAAGCACCTTGCTGCACCTGTTGGGGGGCTTGGACGCACCCAGCGCGGGCAGCGTGGCCTGGCTGGGAGCGGACATCGGTACGCACCGTGCTGCCGCATTGGGGCAATTGCGCAACCGCCACTTGGGATTCGTCTACCAGTTTCATCACCTGTTACCCGAGTTCAGTGCCTTGGACAATGTCGCCATGCCACTATCTATTCGGCGTCTAGAGCCCGCAGAATGTGCGCAAACAGCTATTAAAATGCTAGCAAGTGTGGGGCTGGAGCACCGGGTTCATCACCGACCCTCGGAGCTCTCGGGGGGCGAGCGTCAGCGCGTGGCCATTGCGCGCGCGCTGGTGACCCGGCCCGATTGCTTGCTGGCCGACGAACCCACCGGCAACCTGGACCGCACCACGGCCGATACCGTGTTCGAGCAAATGCTGGAGCTGGCACGGCACAACCAAATGGCCATGGTGCTGGTTACCCACGATGCCGGGCTGGCCGCGCGTTGCAGCCGCCAATTGCACCTGGTGTCGGGGCGGCTGACCTAGCGGGCTGGGTGCTGGTCATGCAATGGATCGACACGCATTGCCATCTGGACGCCGCCGAGTTCGACCCGGATCGCCCCTGGGTGCATGAGCAGGCCCGCGCCGCCGGGGTTGTGCACTGCGTGCTGCCGGCTGTGGACGTAGGCAACTGGGCCAGCGTACGCCAGCTGGCGCACACCCTGGGCCATAGTTATTGCCTGGGCATTCATCCGCTGTACGTGCCGGGCGCTGCGCCAGACGCGCTGGCCCAATTGGCCGCGCAGTTGCAGGCGCACCGGGGCGATGCCCGTCTGGTGGCGGTCGGAGAAATTGGCTTGGACTTCTTTGTCCCGGCACTGCAACAACCCGCACTGCGCCACCAGCAGGAGTGGTTGTACCGCGAACAGTTGCGCCTGGCGCGTGCGCATGACCTGCCGGTTGTGCTGCATGTGCGCCGATCGGCAGACCGGCTGCTCAAGTACCTGCGCGAAGTCGGGCAGGGCGGCTACCGTTGGCGCGGTATTGCGCATGCATTCAACGGCAGCAGCGCGCAAGCCCAGGCTTTCGTGGCACTGGGCTTCAAGTTGGGGTTTGGTGGCGCGGTAACGTTTGAGCGGGCCTTGCAGCTGCGCCGCCTGGTGCGCAGTCTG
>JAYRUL010000235.1:0-3197 GCA_041919095.1 Rhodoferax sp.
GGGGCATTGGGCCCGGCCAGGAAATTGGCCAAGCTGGGGCCGGTGGGCAACCCAATGTCCAAGACCAACTGCTGCATCGTGGCCAAAAGTACCTCAGCCCTGGTACAAGCTGCTTGACAGGTAGCCGGCGCGGATGCGGCGCACCGCGACCAACAGCACGGCGCTGACCGGCAGCGCGACCAGCACGCCGACAAAACCGAACAGCTGGCCGAACGCCAACAGCGCAAAAATCACCGCCAGTGGGTGCAGGCCGATGCGTTCACCCACCAGGCGCGGCGTCAGGATGAAACTTTCAATCAACTGCCCCGCCCCGTACACCACAGCCACCATGAGCGCGGCGTGCCCCACGCCCGATGTCGTGGCAAACTGCAGCAAGCCCGCCAGCACCGCCAGCACCAGCCCCAAGCCAAAGCCCAGGTAGGGCACAAAGATCGCCAGGCCGGTAAACACCCCGATTGGCAGCGCCAGGTCCAATCCGAACAACGCCAAACTCACGCTGTAGTAGACGGCCAGCAGCACCATCACCAGCAGTTGGCCGCGCAGATACTGCCCCAGCACGCCGTCGGCTTCGGCAAAGAAGCTGGCACTGCCGTCCTGCAGGCGCGGAGGGATCAGCTCTTGCACCATGCGCACAAAGCGGCTCCAGTCCATCAGCAGGTAAAACAGAGCCACCGGCATCAAAATGGCGTTGCCCACAAGGGCCATGGCCACGCTGCCGCCGATCTTGAGCGAGGCCAGTACCGAGCCCAAGGTGTCTTCCGCGTTGGTGCTGAGGTATTTGACGGCAAACGCCTTCAGGCTGGCCCCATCCAGGGACACATGCAGGCCCCACTGCGCCAGCCAGGGTGTGATTGCGGCGTTCACCGCATCCATGAGCGCGGGCAACTGGTCGCGCATCAGGGGCAGTTCTTTGGCCAGGATCGGCACCATCAGCAGCCCCACACCGGCCACGGCCAGCAAAAACACCACTTCCACCACCACCACCGCCACCAGGCGCGGCAGTCGGCCCTTGCCCATGTTGTCCAGCCAGTCCACCACCGGTGTCAAGGCATAGGCCAATACTGCAGCCACCACAAAGGGTGCCAGCACCGGTGTCAGCAGCCAAAAAATGCTGGCCAGAACGGCCGCAATCAAAGCCCAGGCAGCTGCGCTTTTTTGAGTGGAGGTGAATTGCATACAGTAGGGTGAGCCCGTAAATCGAAGTTTCAGCGGAGACTAACAATTGCCCGTGGGCTTGCCAGTCATCGCTAAAATCAGGGGCAAATTCTATCGGGCTGGCCTTGGCGGCACGCCCCGACCCCCAAATGAGCGCATCCAACACCCCTTCCCCCCTCTCCTACAAAGACGCTGGCGTCGACATTGACGCCGGTGACGCCTTGGTCGAACGCATCAAGCCTCTGGCCAAGAAAACCCTGCGTGAAGGCGTGATGGCCGGCATTGGCGGCTTTGGTGCGCTATTCGAAGTGCCCAAGCGCTACCAGGAGCCGGTGCTGGTGAGCGGCACCGACGGCGTGGGCACCAAACTCAAATTAGCCTTTGAATGGAACATGCACGACACCGTGGGCATCGACCTGGTGGGCATGAGTGTGAACGATGTGCTGGTGCAAGGTGCCGAGCCCCTGTTCTTCCTGGACTACTTTGCGTGCGGCAAGCTCGATGTGGACACCGCAGCAAGCGTGGTGGGCGGCATCGCTCAGGGCTGCGAGATGTCGGGCTGCGCCCTGATCGGCGGCGAAACGGCGGAAATGCCTGGCATGTACCCCGCGGGCGAATACGACCTGGCTGGCTTTTGCGTCGGCGCCGTGGAAAAAAGCAAGATCCTGACCGGCCAAAGCGTGCAGGCGGGCGACGTGGTGCTGGGCCTGGCCAGCCATGGCGTGCATTCCAACGGCTTTAGCCTGGTGCGCAAGTGCATCGAGCGTGCCGCAGGCGACCTGCCGGAAACACTGGACGGCCAACCCTTCAAGCAGGCCATCATGGCCCCCACACGGCTGTACGTGAAGAACGTGTTGGCGGCGCTCAAGGCACACCCGCACTCGCAAGACGCCACTGCGCCCGGCGGCATCAAGGCCCTGGCCCACATCACCGGCGGCGGCTTGCTGGAAAACATTCCCCGCGTGCTGCCCGATGGACTGGCCGCCCACCTCCAAAAAGGCAGCTGGCCGCAAACCGAACTCTTTGCCTGGCTGCAAAAGACCGCCGGTATCAGCGACCACGAGATGAACCGCACCTTCAACAACGGGATCGGCATGGTGGTCGTCATCGCAGCCGATCAGGCCGACGCCTGCGCCGCCACCTTGCGCGACCTGGGTGAGACGGTGTACCGCATCGGCACCATCGGCGCGCGCGGTGAGGGCGCGGCTGTGACGGTGTCCTAGGTGACCGAATCCAGCGCCGAGGTATCCAGTTCGGGATAGCGGGCGCGCAATGCGTCCAGCCCCTGCTGGGCGCGGCTTCGCCAGCAGGGGCCACGATGAATCAAGTCGTTCCAAGTTTCCGTTAGCGCATCAGGATCGTTTTGGCCAAGATAGTCCATGAGCGACGCTGCCTGGTCCAAATCTTTGCCTGCCTTGACCCGCATCGCCTGCGGCCGTTCGCCGTACACCAGCAGCTTGTGCAGGGCGTACTTCTCCGGCGGCGGCGCGTTGACCGTAATGGGTCCGCGCTGCGCAAGTAGCGTGACCTGAATGGGGGCTTCCATGGAAAACTCCATGAACTTGAGCGGCTGCAGGGTGGCATTGAGCGCCTGGATAAGCACCGGAGTATCTCCACCGCGGTACATGCAAGTGACAAAGTCAATCTGCAAGTCGGGCTCGTCAGACTTCACATAGGTGGTCAGGCTCTTCACCGGCACGAACCCCATCTGCAAGGCCTCGATTTCGTTGCCCACATCCATGGTCACATCGGACGGAATGGCAACGGATACGTTTCGCCCGGCATGGGCGAAGTCCAGGTCCACCGTTTGCGCTGCCGACTGCCAGCGCACCCCCAGGTAGTTTTGGTAGGCCATGAACACATGCGTACCCACCAGAATGCCCCCAGCACGAAAGAAACCCGCATCGCCGAGCCGTTCGATGATCTTGGCGTGCGTAGGCACGATGGACGGGCAACCCGCCGCGATGGCCTGGCGTGTCAACTGGCGCAGGTGCAGGGTTCGACTGTCGCCCGCGCGGTGTTGCTCGATCAGGCGGGTCAAC
>JAYRUL010000236.1:0-3196 GCA_041919095.1 Rhodoferax sp.
GGACCGGCGCAGGAGGGGTGCTGGGTCGTCGAAGAACTCGCCCTGCGCATCGACGTGCAAGACGTGGGGCAGTACACGCTGATGTGCACCCCCACCGGATCGCCCGATGCCAGTGGCTATCTTGCGCAAGACGGATTGCTGGGCGAACCAGGAGACCCCGGTGCGCTAGCGCTGGCGGCCGGTTTTCTCCTGACCGAAGGGCTGATTGATGGCTTGGAACAACTCGAATCCATGGCCATTTGTCCGGACGCGGCCCATGTGGTCCAGGTTCGCCTGGTCGACCCGCACCGTGCCCACACCACCCGGCGCAGTGGCTTGGTGGCCAGCTCCTGCGGTCTGTGCGGTGCCATCGACGACGTCATCGCAGCAGATGGTCTGGGCGTAGGTTCGACTCTGGTGCTGGGTACGCAGCAACTGCATCACTGTATGCAGGCGATGCGCGCGCAACAAGCCATCTTCTCGCGTACCGGTGGCACCCACGCCGCTGCCTTGTTTGCTGCGGATGGCAGCCTGCTGGCATTGGCGGAAGACCTGGGTCGGCACAATGCACTGGACAAGGTCATTGGTCACTGTCTGCTCACCGGTGTGCCACTGGCCGGTACGTTTGTCATGTTGTCAGGGCGTGTCAGTCTGGAAATGATTACCAAGGCTGCGCGCGCGGGCATTGAGTTGGTTGCCGCCGTGTCGGCACCCTCCAGTCTTGCGGTGGACGTGGCGCAACGCGTCGGCATCACTCTGTGCGGCTTTGTACGCGGTAATCGGCTAACGGCGTTCAGCCACCCCCATCGCCTCGGCGACTAAACCCACCGTCTCGCAGAATGTCCTCCTCAACATGCACCATATCGCCTTCAAACATGCACTATGATGCATGTTTGAAGCTTGTTGCTGCGGTCTATCGCCACCCATTCCTTGTCAACGACCTATAGAACCATGAAACGCTTGCTCAGTCTGACTCTCAATGGCCGCCAGCGCGATGACGCGGTAGCCGACAACCTGCTCTTAATCGACTATTTGCGCGAAGTGGCGAGCCTTACCGGCACCAAGCAAGGCTGCGACGGTGGCGAATGCGGCGCCTGCACCGTGCTGGTGGATGGCGTGCCGCGGCTGTCGTGCTGCACGCTGGCCGCCAGTGTGGCGGGTTGCCAGATCGAAACCATCGAAGGCCAGGCCAAGGAAGGTGAACTCTCGCCCTTGCAGCGTGCTTTTCACGAGCAGTTGGGCGCGCAATGCGGCTTTTGCACGCCGGGCATGATCATGGCGTCGGAAGCCTTGCTGCGGCAGAACCCACACCCCGATCGTGAGCAAATCCGCGCAGCGTTGGGTGGCAACCTGTGCCGCTGCACCGGGTACGTCAAAATTGTGGACGCCGTGGAAGCGGCCAGCCGCGCCGGGGAGATCGCATGAACGCCCCCGATCGTCACCTGCCATTACCCACTTTGCGTGCGCGCGACGAGCCCCATGGCGTCGGTGCCCGTGTGCCCCTGGTCGATGGGATCGAGAAAGTCACGGGCACGGCGCGTTACACCGCCGATCTGCCGGCTACCGGTGCGCTGGTGGGCCTGCTGCTGCGCAGCCCTTATGCCCATGCCGAGTTGCTGGAAGTCGATATTTCCGAAGCCCAGAAGCTACCCGGCGTGCGTGCCGTGATCACCGGTGACGCCTGCGACATGCCCTATGGCGTAATACCGATTGCCCAGAACGAGTTTCCCCTGGCACGCGGCAAGGTGCGCTACATCGGCGACCCTATTGCGGCGGTGGCGGCGGTGGACGAGGAAACGGCGCGCCGGGCCATCGACCTCATCAAGCTCAAGGTGCGCGAGTTGCCGGCTTACTTCAAGGCCGCGGAGGCGCGCGCGGCCAACGCCCTGCTGTTGCATGACAACAAGCAAGGCAACATCGAGCGCGAAGTGCATAACGAATTTGGTGACACCGCTGCCGGTTTTGCCAACGCCGATCTGGTGCGCGAGGAAAGGTACGAATGCGCCGAAGTGCACCACGCCATGATGGAACCCAACGCGGCGCTGGCCGCCTGGGACGCCGAGCGGGGGCACCTGACGCTGTGGTCCGTGACCCAGGTTCCCTACTACGTGCACCTGACGCTGGCGCGCTGCCTGCGCATGGAAGCGGCGCACATTCGGGTCATCAAGCCCTTTATCGGCGGGGGGTTCGGTCACCGTACCGAGTGCCTGAACTTCGAGGTCATCTGTGCCTTGCTGGCGCGCGCCGCACGGGGCACGGTGCGGTTGCTGCAAACGCGGGAAGAATCGTTCCTGGCGCACCGGGGGCGCCCGGAAAGCCAGATCCGCATGAAGATCGGCATGATGCGCGACGGCCGCGTCACCGCGTGCCAGGCCGAGGTGGTGCAGCGCGGCGGTGCCTACGGCGGCTATGGCCTGGTCACCATTCTGTACGCCGGGGCCATGATCAACGGGTTGTACGACATTCCTGCCGTCAAGTACGACGGCTACCGCGTTTACGCCAACACCCCGGCCTGCGGGGCCATGCGCGGCCATGGCACGGTCAATACCCGTTTCGCCTTCGAGTCGCTGATGGACAGCATGGCGGCCGAGCTGGGGTTGGACCCCTTTGCGGTACGACGCCGCAATCTGTTGGTAGCCCCCGCCGACACCATCAATGGGCTGAAGGTGACGTCCTATGGCCTGCCTGAATGCCTGGACTGGGTGGAGGAAGCTAGCGGTTGGAAGACACGCAAGGGCAATCTGCCCGAAGGCAAGGGCCTGGGTCTGGCCTGTTCGCATTTCGTGTCCGGTTCTGCCAAGCCGGTGCACTGGTCGGGCGAGCCGCATGCGGTCATCATCCTCAAACTGGACTTCGATGCTTCCGTGACCATCCTGACCGGGGCGTCGGACATCGGGCAGGGTTCCTCCACCGTGGTCACCCAGGTGGTGGCCGAGGTGCTGGGCATTGGCCACCACCGCATTCGCGTGGTCGCAAACGATTCGGCCATTACCCCCAAGGACAACGGGTCGTACTCGTCGCGGGTGACCTACATGGTGGGCAATGCTGCCTTGCAGGCTGCCGAAAACCTCAAGCGCTTGCTGGTGGATGCCGCCGCCAAGCGCCTCAAAGTGGGGGTGGACGCTGTGGAGTGGCTGGGCGAGGGTGCCTGTGTGGCCAACGACCCGGATCAGGTGATTGGCTTTGCCGATATTACCGAAGAAGCCCTGGTGGGCAC
>JAYRUL010000237.1:0-3193 GCA_041919095.1 Rhodoferax sp.
CCCGCTTTGGACAGCGCTTTCTGCGAAGCACCGATCGGCGCAGTGGAAAACCACTCGGGTGCCTGGGCATGGGTGGCATGGCTGGCAATGCGTGCCAGTGGCTTGCAGCCCAGTTGGGCGGCAGTAGACGCACGCATCAAGACCAAGGCAGCGGCGCCGTCGTTGATGCTGGAACTGCTGGCGGCCGTGACGGTTCCGTCTTTCTTGAAGGCGGGCTTGAGCGTCGGAATCTTGTCAAGCTTGATCTTGCCCGGGCCTTCGTCAATGGACACCACCACTTCGCCACCCCGTCCCTTGAACGTCACGGGTGCAATTTCCTGCGCAAACGCCCCGCTGGCAATGGCTGCCTGGGCGCGCTGGACACTTTCGGCCGCAAAGGCATCCTGATCGGAACGGCTGAACTGGTATTTGGCTGCGCAATCCTCACCAAAGGTGCCCATGGAGCGCCCGGCTTCGTAGGCGTCTTCCAGGCCGTCGAGCATCATGTGGTCGAAAATGCGGTCGTGCCCGATGCGGTAGCCACCGCGGCCCTTGAGCATTAGATACGGTGCATTGGTCATGCTCTCCATGCCACCTGCCACCAGGACATCGTGGGAGCCCGCCACCAGCATGTCGTGGGCAAACATGGCCGCGCGCATGCCCGAACCACACATCTTGCTCAGCGTGACCGCGCCCGCGCTTTGGGGCAGCCCTCCCTTGAACGCTGCCTGGCGCGCAGGTGCCTGGCCCTGGCCCGCCATCAGGCAGTTGCCGAACAGCACTTCGGTAACAAGATCGGGTGCGATGCCGGCACGCTGCACGGCGGCCCGGATGGCGACCCCGCCCAAGTCGTGTGCGGCCAGGGAAGCAAAATCGCCCTGAAAAGACCCCATGGGGGTACGGGCGGCACTGACGATGACGATGGGATCTGACATGGTGAAGCTCCTGTTAGGCAATAGCGTCAAGGACAAACGTGCAATTCGGTACAGGCACCCAGGTCCCGCAACCGTAATTGACGTTTACGTAAACGTCAATTGTGACAGAGATCGTCGGTCGCGCCTAGCCAGCGCACCCGCACCGTGACTACCACCTTTCGCACCGATGCAATGCGTTGAATTGAATGCTCAATATGCCTAAAATTCGGGCGTAACCCCCAGGAGGTTCTCCATGGACGTCAGTCGCAGCCAACCTGCCTCTCCCCCCATTCGCGAGGTACCGGACGTAAACCAAGCCAAGGACGCCCGCGCGCGCGCCGCCTCGTTGGCGCAAGAGGCTGCCCAGGCACGCCGGCAAGAAGCTGCAACGCAGGCACAAAACCAGTTGCGCCAGCAGATCAACGGCCAAGGGCAACAGGTCGGGACGCGGCTCAATGAAGTCGCCTGAATCGCCACCTGCATGTAAAGATTAGTGCGCCATGGCCACCATCTCTCCCACCCACAGTGCGACTCCGTCGGTGCAGTCGATGTTGCTGCAGTCGCGCATTGAACAGGCTCGCCGCGAGGCAGCTCGGGCGGAGTCACACGCGCGGGAGTTGCGCGCCCAGGCGGATGACGAACAACGCAAGGCCGACCAGAGCAACAGCACGGCACGGCAACTATCGGCGCAGCAGCCGGTGGCAAACCAACGTCCAGCCGAGCCCAGCGCCCCCCAAGACGACGGAGCGTCCAGCCAAACCACTCCGAAGTCCCGATCGGCACCCGATCCCACCTACCAGTCGGCGCTGCGAACCACTGCGAACCCACCACCCGTGCACATGGAAAGCCCCCGGTCTTACCAAACGGTGGCCATTGCGAAGTCCATCAGCAGCTTCCTTGCACAGGCGGGTTCTGTGCCAGCCGCTTCGGGTGTTGCTGGTGCGACGACACGCCTGTCGGTGGTTGCTTGAAGCACGCCTTGGCTGCCTGCAAAAGGGGCCCGAGTTGCTAGTGCGAGGCAATTGCCCTAGAATGGCGGGCTTCGCAGCGATTCTTGTGGCTCCGCGACGAAGCTAGAACCAACCACCTAAGAGATCCCCGCCAGAGGGACGCCGAACGTGGAAAAGAGCCCGCCAAACCCTTTTCGAAAGAAGAAACATGTCTACATTCAGCGCCAAACCCGCTGAGGTTGTGCATGAGTGGTTTGTGATTGACGCGACCGACAAGGTCCTCGGACGGGTAGCCAGCGAAGTTGCCCTCCGTCTGCGCGGCAAGCACAAGGCCATTTACACGCCTCACGTTGATACGGGTGACTTCATCGTCGTCGTCAACGCATCCAAACTCAAGGTTACCGGCACCAAGTCCCTGGACAAGGTGTACTACCGCCACTCCGGCTATCCCGGCGGCATCACGGCAACCAATTTCCGCGATCTGCAAGCCAAGCATCCGGGGCGCGCCCTGGAAAAGGCCGTCAAGGGCATGCTGCCCAAGGGTCCCCTGGGCTACGCCATGATCAAGAAGCTCAAGGTGTACGGCGGTGCCGAGCATCCGCACAGCGCCCAGCAACCCCAAGTGTTGGACATCTAAGGAGCCGTAAATGATTGGTGAATGGAACAATGGCACCGGCCGTCGCAAATCCAGCGTCGCCCGCGTGTTTCTGAAAAAAGGCTCCGGCAAGATCACGGTCAACGGCAAGGACATTGAACAGTTCTTTGGCCGCCAGACCTCCATCATGATCTGCAAGCAGCCGCTGGCACTGACCAACAACACCGAAGCGTTTGACATCCAGGTCAACGTACACGGTGGTGGTGAGTCCGGGCAGGCGGGTGCCGTGCGCCACGGCATTACCCGCGCTCTGATCGATTACGATGCAGCCCTCAAGCCCGAGTTGAGCAAGGCTGGTTTCGTGACACGCGATGCGCGTGAAGTCGAGCGTAAGAAGGTCGGTTTGCACGGTGCACGTCGCCGCAAGCAGTTCTCCAAGCGTTAATCCGCTTCATACCTTGCAAGAAACCGCCCCGGCTATCCGGCTTGGGCGGTTTTTTCATGGGGCTCCCCTGCTGCGCTGGAGACTTTGTGTATGCGATTTCGATTGTTGCGTCGCCGCTTGACCATCAGCTCCCCCCGCATGGCCGTTCGCAGTGCACTGCCTTGGCCTTTTCGCTGGGCGATGCTGGCCTTGGTCATGGGATTTTGCTCTGCCATCGGACTTTGGGCGTTTGAACTCGGCAAGGAGATTGCTGGACTGGAGCGCGGCTCCAAGGAGGAAGCGCAGCGCCTGCGCGGCGAATTGATCACGG
>JAYRUL010000238.1:0-1552 GCA_041919095.1 Rhodoferax sp.
ATCGAAGCTTGTCCGCCCGCGGCCGCTGCGGCCCGCTCGGGTCGACGCGGCAGGATCAAGGTGAGCGCACCCGGCCAAAACGCGGCCATCAGCTGCTGCGCGTAGACCGGCACCTGGGAGGCAAAATGATCCACCCCAGAACGCCCCCCATCGTGATCACTGATGTGCACGATCAGTGGATGGTCAGCTGGGCGGCCCTTGCTGGCAAACACCTGGGCTACGGCCTGGGGATTCTCGGCATCAGCGCCCAGACCGTAGACGGTCTCGGTCGGCAAGCCCACCAAACCGCCATCTCGTAGCGCGCGGGCAGCCGCAGCAATCGCTGCGGAATCGGACGCATTCAGGATCATGGATTCAACCTGCCAAACTGCCTAACGTCGACCTCAAAAGGCCGCGATTCCCAACACCGCCGCCGCCTGCAATGCCGTGGCACGCACTTGGTCCACGGTACCGCCGGTAATGGTGATGTGGCCCATCTTGCGCCCCACAGCCGCATTGGCCTTGCCATACAAGTGCAAATGCGTGCCCGGCAATGCCAGCACAGACGCCCAGTCGGGGGCGCCCACAACGGCACCAGCGCCATCGCGGGGCCAGAGGTCGCCCAGCAAATTCAGCATGATGGCCGGGCTGTGCAGACGCGGCTGCGTCAGTGGCATTCCGGCCAGGGTGCGCACCTGCAGCTCGAACTGTGACACGTCGCAAGCCTCGATGCTGTAGTGGCCGCTATTGTGCGGGCGTGGTGCCATCTCGTTGACCACCAGACTGCCATCGGTCAGCACGAAAAATTCGACACACAGCACGCCCACATACTGCAAACCATCTGCTATGGATTTTGCAGCTGCTTGCGCAATATCCACGGTATCTGGCGGCACATTTCCTTCATAAACTTCAGTCACAGCCAGGATGCCGCCGCGGTGCAGGTTGCGCTGCACGGGCAGGTGCACGCAGGTGCCGTCCGCACCGCGCGCCACGATGACCGAGCACTCCAGTGCCAGTGGCAACATCTTCTCCAGCACGCAGGGCACGTGTTTCAGGTCCGCCCAGGCGGCTGCCAATTCAGCCGGGGTGTTCACGCGCACCTGGCCCTTGCCGTCGTAGCCCATGCGGGCGGTCTTCAAGATGCCAGGCAGCAAATCGGGATCGATTGCCGCCACATCGGCTGCCGTTTCGATCACCGCATGCGGTGCCACCGGTACGCCACAGGCCATGAAATGGGCTTTTTCGCGGACGCGGTCCTGGGCGATGGCCACGCATTCGGCTGCCGGGGCCACGGGCTTGTAGCGCGCCAGATCGGCCAGGGCAGCGGCTGGCACGTTCTCGAATTCGGTGGTGATGGCTGCGCTGGTGGAAGCCAGCTGCGCCAGGCCCTGGGGGTCGGTGTAACCGGTGGGGATATGGTGGTGGCTGACACGCCCGGCGGGGCTTTGCGCATCGGGGTCGAGCACTGCCGTGCAGTAGCCCAACCGCTGCGCGGCGTGCACGAACATGCGTCCGAGTTGGCCGCCGCCCATCACGCCCAAGGTCACGGTGGGGCTGGGCACCAGGCAATGGG
>JAYRUL010000238.1:1652-3191 GCA_041919095.1 Rhodoferax sp.
GTCATGGCGCGGGCCATGGCGGTTTGCTCGGCGCGATAGGCGTCGAGCTTGGCGCGCAGGCTGGGGTGGTCGGCGCCGAGCATGGCCACCGCAAACAGCGCGGCGTTGGCCGCCCCGGCGGGGCCGATGGCAAAGGTGGCTACCGGAATGCCCTTGGGCATCTGGACGATGCTGTGCAACGAATCCACGCCCGACAGCGCCTTGGTCTGCACCGGCACACCCAACACCGGCACCAGGGTTTTGGCCGCCAGCATGCCGGGCAGGTGCGCTGCGCCCCCGGCTCCGGCAATGATGGCGCGCAGGCCCCGCCCTGCGGCGGCTTCAGCGTAAGCGAACATATCGTCGGGCATGCGGTGCGCCGAGACCACGCGGGTTTCGTGCGCGATGCCAAACTGTTGGAGAATCTGGGCTGCATGTTGCATGGTGTCCCAGTCAGAGCTGGAGCCCATGACAACACCGATCTGGATGGGGGTGGTCATCCCCCGATTTTACTTTTTTACCCCTGAGAAGCCGTTCCCATGATTGACGTTACCCTGGACAACTTTGAAACCGAGGTGGTTGCGGCCTCCCTCCAGACCCCCGTGCTGGTGGATTTCTGGGCCACCTGGTGTGGCCCATGCAAGGTGATTGGCCCCTTGCTGGAGAAGCTGGAAGTCGCCTACGCGGGCCGTTTCAAGCTGGTCAAGATCGACTCCGACCAACAGCAGGAACTGGCGCAGGCGTTTGGCATCCGTTCCATCCCAACCTGTGTACTGATGGTGGGTGGCAAGCCGGTGGACGGATTCATGGGGGCGCTGCCCGAAGGCCAGATCAAGGCCTTTCTGGACAAGCATTTGCCCTCCGAGGCCGAGCTGGAGGCCGAGTCCGAAGCGGAAGACGCCCAGGCCCTGGTGGCCGCTGGCGACCCCACTGCCGCCCTGCACAAGCTCGCCGATGCCCTGGCCCTGGACCCCGGCAATGACGACACCCGCTACGAATATGCCAAGCTTCTGCTGCAACTGGGTGAAATCGACGAGGCCGGTGCCATCCTGGAGCCCAAGATGAAAGAGGTGCCACGCCAGCTGCGTTTCGAGGCCCTGTGGCACTACCTGGACGCGCTGCGCTTTGCCGCCACCGATCCGCGCGGCCAGTGGGCGCTGGAGCAATTCGATTCCGCCATCGCCCAGAACAAGCGCGATTTTGATACCCGCTTCGCCAAGGCACGCCTGTTGGTGGCCGCCAGCGCCTGGGCGCTGGCCATGGACGAGCTGCTGGAGATCATCATGCGCGACAAGACCTGGAACCAGGAACTGCCGCGCAAAACCTTTGTGGCCATCCTGGAACTGCTCACGCCCCCGAAACCCAAGGCTGAAGTAGCCGTGCCGGGCAAGAGCGCTGGCGGCATTGAACTGATGGGCAAGTCCGCCACGGTCGAAGACCCGCAGGCCCAGCTGGTTTCGAGCTACCGGCGCAAACTCAGCATGGCGCTCAACTAGTCCGGCGCGGCGCGCCCACCAAGGCACCTGGGATGGATACCTTGCTGCAAGCACTCGGTACGCT
>JAYRUL010000239.1:0-3184 GCA_041919095.1 Rhodoferax sp.
TGGGGGTAGGCGTCGCAAAAAGCTTTCAGGTCTTCGGGCTTGTCGGCCGTGATCCAGCGCGCGCCGGTGTACTGGCAGCCTTCCAGGCGGATGTCGGCGTCGTACTCGGCCTTCAGGCGGTGCTGCACCACTTCAAACTGCAGCTGGCCCACGGCACCGAGCAGCATGTTGCCGCCCATCTCGGGTCGGAAGACCTGGATGGCACCTTCCTCGCCCAGCTGGGCCAGGCCCTGCTGAAGCTGCTTGGTGCGCAGTGGGTTCCTTAGCACCACGGTCATGAACATTTCGGGGGCAAAGAAGGGCAGGCCGGTGTAGAGGCGGTTGACGCTGCCATCGGTGATGGTGTCGCCTAACTGCACGCCACCGTGCGTGGTAAAGCCGATGATGTCGCCCGCAAAGGCTTCGTCCACCGCTTCGCGGCGCTGGCTCATGAAGGTGACCACGCTGGTGGGGCGCAGTTCCTTGGCGGTGCGCATCACCTTGAGCTTCATGCCCGGCGTGTACTTGCCCGAGGCCACGCGCACAAAGGCAATGCGGTCGCGGTGGTTGGCGTCCATGTTGGCCTGCACCTTGAACACCACGCCGCTGAAAGCGTCGTCTTCGGGCTGCACCTCGGTGACCACCGGCTGGCGGTTCACCACTGCGGTGCTGGTGCGGCTCTTGGGGCTGGGGGCCAGGTCCACCAGGGCGTCCAGCACCTCCATCACGCCGAAGTTGTTCACGCCGGAGCCGAAATACACGGGGGTCTGCTTGCCCGCCAGAAAGGCCGCGCGGTCAAAGGCGGGGGAGGCACCGGTGGCCAGCTCCATGCCGTCGATGGCGGCATCAAAGTCCATATGGAAGCGGGTCTTGAGCACATCAGTATCAGCCAGGCGAATGTGCTCAAACTCCTGCGGGCGGCGTTCGCTGCCGGCCTCGAACACCGACATGGTCTGCGTGTGCAGGTTGATGATGCCGCCAAAGCTCTTGCCCTGGCCCACCGGCCAGGTCATGGGCACGCAGGGCATGCCTAGCTCGCGCTCGATTTCGTCCAAGATGTCCAATGGGTCGCGCACCTCGCGGTCCATCTTGTTCACGAAGGTGATGATGGGCGTATCGCGTTGGCGGCAGACTTCGATCAGACGCCGGGTTTGTGATTCGACACCGTTGGCCGCGTCGATCACCATCAGGGCCGAGTCCACAGCGGTCAGCACACGGTACGTGTCCTCGGAAAAGTCCTTGTGGCCGGGGGTGTCGAGCAGGTTGATGACGTGCTCGCGGTAGCTCATCTGCATCACGCTGGAGGCCACCGAGATGCCGCGCTGCTTCTCGATCTCCATCCAGTCGGAGGTGGCATGGCGGCTGGCCTTGCGCGCCTTGACGCTGCCTGCGATCTGGATGGCACCCGAGAACAGCAGCAGCTTTTCGGTCAGCGTGGTCTTGCCGGCGTCCGGGTGGGAAATGATGGCAAAGGTGCGGCGGCGGCGGGTTTCCGCAGTGAAAGTCATGGGGTGGGGGTCTGAGAAGGAAAGGGCGCAATTTTACGCGCCGAGGTGTTTCGCGGCATGCCATGCTGTGGCACAGTGCGTTCATGGAATTGATCGCCGTCCACACCACCTTGCCCACTGCCGACCAGGCGCGTGCCATGGCACGCACGCTGATCCAACGCCGTCTTGCCGCCTGCGTGCAGATGGAGGCCGTCGAGAGTCTCTACACCTGGCAAGGCGCGGTGCAGCAAGAGAACGAAGTCCGTCTGGTGTGCAAGTCGCTGCGTGCACGTGCCGAAGCATTGACCCGCGCCATTCGCGAACTGCACCCCTACGAGGTGCCGGAGTTGCTGGTTTTTGACATTGCCAGTGCCGAACCGGCGTATGTCCAGTGGGTGGCGCAGATGTGTGCTGGGGTGGAGGGCACTTAAGCGGGTGCGTCGCCGGGTGGGTGCAGCCACGCACGCGCCCAGCCAGGGATGGTGGTGTGCAGCGCATGCAGGGTTGGTGACAGGGCGGTGTACTGCCAGCCATAGTGCTGGGCCAGTCGCTGCAGGCTCTGGGCACTGTGCAGGCTGACATGGCCGTTGCGCGGGGCGGCGTACCACCAGGTCAGTCGCTGGTTGGGGGCCAGCTGGCCATCGGACAACAGGGTGGAGAACAAAACCACCCCGCCGCTTTGCAGCAGTTCGCGCCAATGCGCCAACAGGGCGTGCGGGTCGGGTGCGTGTTCAACAACTTCGAACGCCGTGATCAAGTCATAGCGACCTTGCGGTCGCGATGCCGCGCTGGCCAACAGGGGGTCCCAACTGGTGCTGGGCCAGCCGGCCTGGGCCAACGTGGCGGCCAGTACACCCGTGCCACCACCATAGTCCAGGTGGCGCACCGGCGTCGGCAGCAGTTGGCGCAGCAGGGCGGCATTGGCCAGGGGGCGCCGCTCGGCATGGTCGGGGTCGACCCGGGCGTAGTCGTCGTTGTAGACATGCGCTTTCCACTGCCGCGCTGTCCAGTGGCGCATTTGTGGCGCAAAACAAAAACCGCAGGTAGGGCACAGGGCGTAGTAGATGGCGATGCCGCTGGGCGCAAAGTGTCTGCCGCGGACTTGCTCGCAGCTGGTGTTGAAGTCCACCACGTCCAGCAGTTGCGCATCCAGGTGACAGACCGGGCAGACCAGATCGGCCGCGTCCAGGGCAGCGTGCGGCATGCGCCGCGCCAGTGCAAGCGTTACCTGCTGCAGTACGCCATGCCAGTTACCGGGCTGGGTCTGACGGAACAGCTTCAGGCTGCGGTACCACGGGCTGTCGGTGCGCTGCAGCTGCCAGCGCCAGTCGGGTGCAAAAGGCAGCAGCACCCAGGTGGGCACGCCCAGCGCCCCGGCCAGATGGGCCACGCTGGTGTCCACGGTGATGACCAGATCCAAGTTGTGCATCGCTGCGGCGGTGTCGCGCCAATCGGGATCGTTTGGCTCCAGCGTTGCGATGTCGCTGCGCGCCTGCAGTGCCAATTGCTCGGCTGCCGTGGTGTCTATCTGCAGGTTCAGGTAAAACGGTCCCCAAGGCAGGTGCGCCAGCAAGGTGGCAAGCCCCAGGCTGCGCCGGTTGTCGTTGGGGTGTTGCGCAGAGCCCCGCCACACCAGACCTACGCGCAGGGCGGGTGAATCCTGCCAGCGCGCCGCTTGCACAACGGTGCGCTGCGGGTCGGCCCGCAGGTAGCCGCTG
>JAYRUL010000240.1:0-3161 GCA_041919095.1 Rhodoferax sp.
CTGGGTTTGTCGCTGATCACCAACCTGGCGGCTGGCCTGTCGGACGAAGCCTTGACCCACGCCGCCACACTGGCCCAAGCCCAGGCGGCCAGCGCCACGGCAGCAGGCTTTCTGGCGGCCCTGCTGGAGCAGCTGGCCACGGCTGCAAGCGGCATCCACTCACTATGAATTTCATAGCTGCTTACGCATATTCCATGGGCTCTGGAGCCCTATTTCATATCAAGAATGACTATGACGCATGAACTCTCCCTGACCGAGGCGGCCCGCCTGGCATTGCAGTGCCTGGACCTGACCAGCCTGAATACGGCAGACACCAGCGCCGACATCGATGCCCTGTGCCAGCGCGCCCAGACGCCGTTCGGCCCGGTGGCCGCCGTGTGTGTGTGGCCGCGCTTTGTGGCGCAGGCCCGCGCGGCGCTGCCCCGGTCCATCCGGGTCGCGGCGGTGGCCAACTTTCCAGCGGGCGACCTCGATGCGGCCGTGGCCGTTGCGGATGCGCGGGCCATCGTGGCTGCCGGCGGCGACGAGGTCGATGTCGTCCTTCCCTACCGCGCCCTGATGCAGGGGCAGGCGCAGGCCTGTGCCGACCTTCTGGCGCAGGTACGCCAAGCCTGTCTTGCCCCGGTGGTACTCAAGGTCATCATCGAAAGCGGCGAACTGGGAAGCGACGCGCACATCGCCCAGGCCACCCAACTGGCGCTGGATGCGGGCGCGGATTTTGTGAAAACCAGTACTGGCAAGACGCCGGTTTCGGCCACACCCGAGGCCGCGCAGACCATGCTGCGCACGCTGGCCGCCCATGCCCGCGCAGCAAGCGCCGGGTTCAAGGCATCCGGCGGCATCCGCAGCGTGACCGATGCCCAAGCCTACCTGCAGCAAGCGGCCACCATCCTGGGCCCGCAAGCCTTGGTTCCCCAGCGGTTTCGCTTTGGGGCCAGCGGGCTGCTCAATGACATCGAAGCGGTGCTGGGCGGACAGGCACGCGTGGCCAACACCAGCGCGTATTGATTGCACCGCCCCATGCTGCCCCAGGAAATCATTCGCAAGAAGCGTGACGGCCATGCGCTGGATCGCACCGACATCGACCGCTTCGTACGCGGCCTGGTCGACGCCAGTTGGAGCGAAGGCCAAATCGCCGCACTGGCCATGGCCATCTTTCTGCGGGGCATGGGCCGCGACGAATGTGTGGCGCTCACCGACGCCATGCTGCGCTCCGGGCGCATCCTGGCCTGGCCAGACCTGCCCGGACCGGTGCTGGACAAACATTCCACCGGCGGAGTGGGCGACAAGATCAGCCTGATGCTGGCGCCTTTGGTAGCAGCCTGTGGCGGCTATGTGCCCATGATCTCAGGGCGTGGCCTGGGCCACACAGGTGGCACCTGCGACAAGTTTGAGTCCATTCCCGGCTACACCACCACGCCCGAGGCCGCCCTGTTCGATCAGGTGGTACGCCAGGTGGGCTGCGCCGTGATCGGCCAGACCGCCGACCTGGCTCCGGCCGACAAGCGCCTCTACAGCATCCGCGACGTGACCTCCACGGTAGAGAGCGTGCCCCTCATCACGGCCAGCATCTTGTCCAAGAAATTGGCGGCTGGGCTGCAAGGACTGGTCATGGACGTGAAATGCGGCAACGGTGCCTTTGCCGACACCCCCGCCTTTGCCGAAACGTTGGCCCAGAACATCGTGGCTGTGGCGGGTGGTGCGGGCCTGGCCGCCAGCGCCCTCATTACCGACATGAACCAGGTGCTGGGCCACAGCGTGGGCAACGCCCTGGAGATGCGCGAAGCCATTGCCTACCTGGCCGATCCCGCTAGCCGAGAGCCCCGCCAACACGCCATCACCCTGGCCCTGGGCGCCGAGATGTTGGTACTGGGCGGCCTGGCCCCGAACACCGCAGCGGCCACCGGGCAGCTGCAAGCGGCCCTGGACAGCGGTGCGGCCGCCGAGCGCTTGGGGCGCATGGTGGCGGCGCTGGGTGGGCCTGCCGATCTGGTGGAACGCGCCCACGCCTACCTGGCCCCCGCTCCCGTGGTGGTCCCCGTGCCGGCACCACGCGCCGGGGTTATCGCCGCCATGGACACCCGGGCGCTGGGATTGGTCGTGGTGGAGTTGGGTGGCGGTCGGCGACTGCCGGGCGACCCCATCGACCCGCGCGTAGGCCTGAGCGGTGTGCGCCCGCTCGGTGCCAGCGTGGCAGCGGGTGACACCCTGGCCCTGGTGCACGCCGCCGATGCGGGCAGCGCAGCCGATGCCGTGGCGCGCGTACGCCAAGCGCTGACAGTGGCCGACGTCGCACCCGCTGCCACCGAGCCCTTGACCTGCATCCTGGGCCGAATCGCGGCTGATCCGTCGTGATGCCCCTTTTGCTTGCACGGTCAGCCACCAAAAATACGCCCAAACGCCGCGCATTCCAGTAAGCTGTCTGCACGGACGAGGAGACCACCATGACCATTGCGCCCCGCACCATCACCGTCATCAAGCTGGGAGTCTGTGCCCTGGCGTTGGGAGGCCTGGCGCTCAAGCTGGGCGACCTGATTGCACCGCAGCTGCCCGCGTGGCAGGTGTTGCTGTTCAGTGCGCTGGGGTTGGCGGGCATCATCTTCGCCACCCTGACCTCACTGGCCATCGGCCAAATGGTGCTGCATGCCGGTGGCAAGGACACCCAGTGGTTCTGGTTTGCCCAGGACCCCAAGGGGCTCCCTACCCCACGGCATACGCCGGTTGGCCCCAGACGGTCCTAGTCCGATCCGGCTTTGCCGCTCAATCTGCTATTTTTTTGATAGCTGCTTACGCATGCTCCACGGGCTTTATAGCCTAATTTTGATGTCATTTATGATACGGCGCTCGTGCACTCCCTTGCCTGAACAACGCCATGAATGACGCCCTCAAACGCTGGATGGACACCGGCTCGGAAATCAACGAACGCCTGGCCAGCGCCGCCGTCAATGCGTTCGACTGGCTCTTCCACCAGGACAGCTTGGTGAAATCCGGCAAGACACCCTATACCGCCATCCACGTGGGCGACCCGATGTCCGTGCGCTACTACGACCTGCAGGAAGCCGAGATCCCGCTCGCCGATGGCGGATCGCTACCCGTGCGCCAACGCAAGCATGCCATTCCACTGGTGTTGGTACCGCCGCTGGGTGTCACCACCGAAACCT
>JAYRUL010000241.1:0-3127 GCA_041919095.1 Rhodoferax sp.
TGGCGCAAACCCGCATGCCGTGTGGCTTGCAACGTGTTGCCGCTTTTTTCAGCAGCCCCTCACCCGCCGGTCAACGGGTGGTGGAAGTGTGGTAATACGATGGCAGCTTGCGCAGGTACTTGGGCAGGTTGGGGTTGTGCATCAGGCGCGGCAGGAAGTCAGGGTCCTGCCCCATGGTGAGCGGGCTCAGACGCGTGCGCTCAAAGGGCAGGCTGTAGCGGCACGCCAGCAATCGCCGGGCATCCGCTGCCGTGACGGGGGTGGATGCGTCGGGTGCCGTCAGGCCGCACTGTGCAAAGTCCTTGGCGCGCTGTTCCGGCGTCAGCTTTGCCGCTAGCTGCTTGGCATCAAAGCGCAGGCCTTGCTGCAGGCGCGCGGTTGTTTCCGCCACCGATAGCGCGGGCAGGCTGGTGTTGGGGCAATTGGGCATCATGGCCTTGCTGCGCCCACCCTTGCGCAGGGTCCAGGTGGTCTCCACACCGTCGTCGCTGCCACGCGCTTGCACCAACAGAGGTCGATCGCCGTACAAGGGCTCGCCGCGCACCGCCACCAGCTGGATATGGGCCTCGGTGGCCAGAATCAGGTTGCGGTACGGGTCGGCATGGCGGTCGTCTATCACCAGCACATCGGCCAGGTACCCCGGCGCAATCTGCCCCAGACGCTGGCCCCAGCCCATGGCCTCGGCGGGCTTGCGCGTGACCATTTCCACCAGCTCGCGGTCGCTGAACAGGCCCTGCAAGGCATGGCGGTTCACCAGATCGGCCACCTTGAGTTCGCCCAGGCTGGACTTGCTGCCCGAGGGGGCCCAGTCCGGTGCCAGGCTGATGGACAAGCCCGCACGCTTGGCGGCCTCCACTTGCGCGGTCTTGCCATAGAGCATGAAATTGGACAGCGGCGACCACACCAGCTTGGCACCGGCGCTGGCCATTTCCTGCAGTTGCGCCGGGGTCAAACCCACGCCGTGGATGGCGATCAGCTCCGGGCCCAGCAGGTTGCTGTCCTTGATGGCATTGAACTCGCTGGCCATGCGTGGCGACGGGCCTTCGGCCAGGTGCACTACCAACGGCCCCTTGGTGCGCTCGTCTTGCATGGTGGCCCATTCTTTGGCGCTGCGCCCGATGTCGACCCGGCTGGCCGCCACGCGCGACTCCACCCGCGAAGTTTCCACATTGCGCACCAGGCACTCTTCCTTGGAATACGGCAAGTAGTTGCGCCCGCCTTGCAAGCTGGTTGTGCCCCCGGCCAGGGCCTTGTATTCACCGTAGCGGCCAATCTCCAGCGCCAGGCCCAGATACTGCGGCTGCGCCAGCACCACCTGCGGGTAGGTGATGCGCTTGTTGTACACATCGCTGTACCAGCGCCATTCGTAGCGGTCCCTGTAGGCGCGGTGGATGGGCAGCAGCGGGTAGAGGGCGTATTCGGGGTGGTTGTGCAGGTCGATCAAACCCGGGTAGATCACGCCCTGGCTGTCCAGCACGGGGGCATCCTTGGCCTCTTCGGGCAGCGCCTCGCCGTCGCGGGCAATGGCCTGGATGGCACCACCGGCCAGCCACACGCGGGCGCGGGGCAGCACCTCCCCGGCGTCGTTGAGCGTGACCACCTTGCCCACCAGCACCACGCCCAGGTCTGCATTCCAGGCGGTCTGGGCCAGGGCCAAGGGGGCGCTTGCGCTGGCGCACAGCCAGGCGCAGGCGGTCACGACGGCGCGGCGGGCCAAAGGCCAAGTGGTGAAACGGGGCATGGTGTCTCCAGGCAAGTAGGTGTTAGGGGTGTGGGGAATCATAGCCCCGGCGAATCCGCTTACCATTGCCGGTTTGCGTTTTTTGGCCCCGCCCCGCTTGCAATGACTGCCCCCTCCACCCTGTACACCGCCCACACCGAACCCGAAGGCATCCAGGCCGATGCCTGGTCGCACGACACCTTGCTGCTGTCGCTGGAAATGGCGGGCAGCAACTGGCCCAGCTCCTGCCGCAACGGCACCTGCCGCACCTGCATCGGCCAGCTCACGCAAGGCCAGGTGCGCTACGAGCTGGAGTGGCCGGGTCTGAGCGCCGAAGAACACGCCCAGGGCTACGTGCTGCCGTGCGTGGCTTACCCCTGCTCCGACGTGCGTGTACAGCGCGAAGCCTGAAGCCCCATGCAACCCGACTTCAGCCCCTCGGCCGAACGCAACAAGCAACCCATCCTGGAGGTGCTGCAACGCTTGCTGCCCGCGCAGGGCCGCGCGCTGGAAATCGCCTCCGGCACCGGCCAGCATGTGGCGTGGTTTGCGCAACACCTGCCGCAATGGACCTGGCAACCCACCGACTTGCAGCGCGGTGCGCTCTACAACATCGAGGCCTATGCCAACGCCGCCGACCTGGCCAACGTGCAAGCCGCCTTGCGCCTGGACGTGATGCAGCCGCAGTGGCTGGCCGAGGGCGACACGGTGGACCTGGTGCTGTGCATCAACATGCTGCACATCGCCCCCTGGGCCACCTGTGGCGCACTCATGCAGGGTGCGGCCCGGGTCCTGCAGCCCCAGGGCTTGCTCATCACCTACGGCCCCTACCTGGAAGACGAGGTACCCACCACCGACAGCAACCGCGCCTTTGATGCCAGCTTGCGCGCCCACGACCCCAGCCACGGCCTGCGCCGTCGCGAAGACGTTGTGGCGGTTGCGCGCGCCCACGGCCTGCACCTGCGCGAACGCGTGGCCATGCCCGCCAACAACCTGCTGCTGGTGTTTGGTCGCAGCGAAGGGGGAGCGGCATGAACCGGCATGTGGGCATCCTGGTCTTTGTCACGCTGGTCTGGGGCACCACCTTTCCGCTGCTGAAATCGGCCGCAGCCACGCTCAGCGGCGTGGAGATCTCGGCCATCCGGTTCGCCTTTGCCGCGCTGTGCATGGCCCCCTTTCTGCGCCGCGTGCCTGCCGCCACCTGGCGCGACGGGGCCATCCTGGGGGCGCTGGCGCTGGTGTCCTACGTGACGCAGGCGTATGGCTTGCAATTCATCTCGTCCAACCGCAGCGCCTTCCTGACCAGCCTGAACGTGCTGATGGTGCCGCTCTTGGGGCTGCTGTGGGGCGGCACGCTCAGTGCGTACACGCTGGCATGCGCGCTGGCGGCCTGCCTGGGTATTGGCC
>JAYRUL010000242.1:0-3100 GCA_041919095.1 Rhodoferax sp.
CGCGGGCGTTGTTGCTCATGTTCTGCGCCTTGAACGGCGCCACCTTCAGGCCCTGGTTGCTGTAGTAGCGGCACAGCGCGGTGGTGAGCCAGCTTTTGCCGGCGCCGCTGGTGGTGCCCAGCACCATCACGCAGCGGGCCAGTCGTGTGTTTGCAGTGGAGTGGGTGATTGTTGCCATGGGCGCAACGATACCCGCTGTGCACAAGGTTCTTTTGCCATCAGGCTCTTTGTTACGTTGCGGCGAAGCCAGGGTAACGACACCTTTTGTCGCAGCACTGAAGAAAATGTTTCCTGCATTCCCCTTCTACGCTGGAGCCAGCCCAGTCCAGACAGGGCCCAGCAGAAACGGAGCAAACCATGTGGCTACTGATTGACGACGTGCGCGACCTCAACACCGACGCCATTGCCCGCACGCCCGAAGCGGGCCAGCGCCTGCTGGCCAGTGGCCCCTGGGCCTGCCTGTGCCTGGACCATGACTTGGGCGCTGAACAAACGGGCCTGGACTTGCTGCACTGGGCCATAGGGCATGACTGCTTGCCCCAGCGTGTGCAACTCGTCACCACCAACCTGACGGCCCGCAGCAAAATGGCCGCCGCGCTGCATGCCGCCGGATTCACCAGTGCTGACGGCCTGAACTTCAAATACACCGATGCGGTGAACTCTTGACCCCTTCAGGAGAGTACAGATTCGTATGTGGTGCGAAGTGCAAAAATGCCGGGACTACTCTACGTCACTGCGACAGCCGCTTGGCAGTCAAATCACCTCTGAAGGGCAAGACCGACGGCCGTCAATCTTGCGCACACATCGTCATCAGGTCCAAAATTCCAACCATCAGGCATCGTTGTTTTGTATTTTTCATTGACAAGAGCAACCTGCGCTGGTTTTTCTATTTTGGCTATCCACAAATACTCGTCCAGAAGTTCCGCCACCCTCTCCACAGTCCACCCTTGCCGAAAGCGTTCGGTGCATTGATCGCGCAAATACACGCAAGGAACGAGATGCTCATGGTAGGAAGCAACGTCGCTTGTCTGTCCTTTGATCGCATAGCTGTTGTGAATGTAGGGATGCTTGAAAAAGCGCGTATCCAAGTTCGCCCCTTCTTCCCAAAGATCGTGGATCAATTGCGCAAGCCGATACAGCCTACGCTTGCGCCCTTCGTTTGCTGGATATGGATTGGTGTGCGAATGGCTCATGGTGCAAAGAATGGTCGGTTTGAAGATTATTATGATTGACAAAAAATCAACGAGAAGTTGTCAGGAGCCCCGGCCCTGATCACCGCCTTGCGCAGTATTTGGACCTGCTCCAGCGCAGAGGTGCCCCGCACGACCAATTGCTGCAGCGCTGCGCTATCCAAGGTGTCGTGCACGCCATCGGTACACACCAACAAGGCATCACCCGAAAAAAAGGGCGCGACGCAGTGGTGGATGTCAAAGTCTGTCTGCTCGCTGTCTGCCGCAAGGCAAGAGTCCAGCGTGTTGTAGACGTTGGCGTATTCCTCGCCTTCTTCGGCCTCGCCGCGCGCAATCATGCCGTTGAGGACGGTGTGGTCGCGTGACAGTTGCTGCCACTCGCCATTTGAGACCAAGCGGTACACACGGCTGTCGCCCACGTTCATGACTGCGCATTGCTCACCCTGGATTTGCACCGCCGCCAGCGTGGTGGCCGATCCGATGCTTTCGCCAAAGGCAAGCCGATCACACAGTCGGCCGTGAATGCGCCGCACCAGGCCCCCGTCAAACGATGCGCCGCCTTGGATGGCCGCGGCCAACTCTTCCAGCACCGTGCGGCTGGCACGCTCTGCCAGCGGGCTACCGCCTAAGCCATCGGCCACGGCCAGGGAAACTACGTCGGCATGTGTTTGCAAGCCAGCGGGATGCAGGTTGCGTGACTGAATGACTTCCACACTGTTCCAAAGCGCATCCTGCTGCACGGGGTAGCGCCAGTCTGAGCCTTGGTGCTGGGTGTAGGCAATGTCCAAAATCATCGCAATCCTTTCTGTGGTGGCGACCGAAAACGGCTCGAGGGTCGCTCGTTGCCATTATTGCGATTGGTACGACAAAATGTGTCGCACAAAGGCAGTCACTGGCAACGCGCGCGAAGGCTCCTCGCTGCCTGCGGCAGGCTTCTCGCGATGGTGAGCACCTCTGGCAATGTGCAACCGGTCTCCGCTTTGGTGTCCATGGCACCCGAATCTGCCTCGGTGTTCGAAATCACGATGGGCTCATGGACCGCTTTGCCACCGTCTGCACCCACCTGAGAGGCCAAGCCGTCAATGCAGGCGCACGGCGGTTTGCTGGGCCAGCAGGTCGCACAGCGGCTGCGGGTTGTGGGGCGATGCCGGGTACAGCGTGGCGGTCAACAAGGTGCGCAAGCCTAGCGCCTGGCGCTCCCGCAACAGCTCGGCAAAAGCCAGCCGTGCTTGGGGCAAGCCCCACAGGCGGTCGGCATCGTCCAGTGCCAACAAGTCCTGACAGGCAAAGTGCTGCAGTACGCGGCCCATGTCTGCAAAGTGCAGCCCGGCGGCCACTTCCTGCGCCCATTGCGTGGCCGACAGGCAGGCAATGCTGTCAATGGCCCCGTTGCAGCGCGCATGCTGCGCCAGGGCATGGAGCAAGTGGGTTTTTCCGCTGCCCGGCGGCCCTGCCAACACCAGGGTGCTGAGTGCGGGGCGCTCTTGCGCCACAAAGCGGATGCCTGCCGCACGCGCATGCTGGCTGCCACGCCGGGGTACAAAGCTGGCCAGCGTCCATTGACGCCGGGGGTGGTAAAGCATGGCGCGATCCTCCTGCTGCTGAAATGCGCAGCTTAGGCGCGGCCTGCGACAAATTGCGCCGCTAAGCAGCCACTGCGACGAACCGCTCCCAGGCCTGGCGCAGCGCATCCTGCGACTCCGGCGCCAGCACGCCCAGGCGCACCACGCCCGGAAGACCGAACGAGGCGCAGTCGCGCAGCTTGATGCCCTGCGCACGCAGGGCGTGCAGCAGCTCGGGCAGATCGGCCACCGGGGGCCGCGCGCAAAAGTAGTTGGCCTGGCTGCTGGGCAGCACCTGCCAGCCCAGGGCGGTGCACAGCGCCATCTGACGGTCTTTCCAGTCACGCA
>JAYRUL010000243.1:0-3087 GCA_041919095.1 Rhodoferax sp.
ACCAGCTCTGCAATGGTGTGCACCCCATCGCCCACCACCTTGGGCGGATCACGCCGGGCGGCAGCCACGAGCTTGTCGCCTACCACCAGCAACCGGTAATCGTTGCCGGGCATGTAGCGCTCCACCAAGATGTTGTCGCGGAATTCGGTGGCAATGGCATAGGCGCGGCGCAAATGATCCTCGGTCGTGATGTTGACCGTAACGCCTTTGCCCTGGTTGCCATCTTTGGGTTTCACCACCACGGGCAGCCCGATCTCCTGGGCGGCAGCCCAGGCGTCGTCCGCATCGGTCACTGCACGGCCCATGGGCACCGGCACACCGGCGGCGGCCAACAGTTTCTTGGTGAGTTCCTTGTCTTGTGCGATGGCTTCGGCGATGGCGCTGGTGATGTCCATTTCGGCGGCCTGGATGCGGCGCTGCTTGCTGCCCCAGCCAAAGCGCACCATGCTGCCTTCAGTCATGCGGCTGAAGGGGATGCCTCGGGCCACAGCAGCATCCACGATGCAGCCGGTGCTGGGGCCCAATCGCACGTCTTCGTCGAGTTCGCGCAACTGATCCAGGGCAGCGGCCAGATCGAAAGCGGTGTCGTCCATGGCCGCTTGGCACAGGGTCTGGGCCAAGTCCATCGCCAGGCGTCCCACGGCTTCCTGGCTGTATTCCACCACCAGCTGGTACACGTCGGAGTCCACCGTGGGGGTGCTGCAGCTAAAGGTTACCGGGCAGCCAGCTTGTGCTTGCAAGCCCAGTGCCGCAAGTTCCAGCACATGTACCAGAGGGATGGAATCATCATGGCCGATGGGCTGGAACGGGCCGATCTGCGGGAAGCGGGAGCGCACACGTGCCTCGAACCCGTCGATCTTGCTGATGGACCGTTCCCCAGGGGCAATGGACACAATGGATTGGATGGCAGTGTGGTGGCTCCACAGGTTGGGACCACGCAAGGCGCGAATTCGGGTGACTTCCATGTCGGTCTCGGTGCAGGGCAGTGGGCGCTGTCTTAGTAAGGGGTTTTGCGGGGGGTGGACTCGAATGTGGCCAGTCCGGCACCAATCAGTTCGGGGGCAATGGCCAAGGCCCAGGCGGCGGCCACTGCAGCCATGACCATCTCTGGCTGTTCAGCCTTTTGTGGCTTGAGCGAAGCCAGCGGAATGGCCGCCACAGTTGTCGCGCCTTGGGATAGCACGATGTGGCCATCTTGCACAAAGACGACGCGTTTGCCCTGGCTGCGGTGCGCCTGCAGCACGCTCTGGTTGGCATCCATGCCGTAGAAGATGACATCACCGTCACATAGCTCTGCCAGCTCCACCACCTGTGGCTCGGCCGCATTCAGTACCGCAGTTCCGCTGGGCAAGATGACGTCGACTTGCGTGCGCGTCACCTTGAACGCCTGTTCGGCATTCAGGATGTCGAACTCGGCCAGCGAGGCATCCCAACCCACATCGGTCACTACGCCGACGGTGCATTTGTCGTAAGGCAAACCCTCGGACAGGATGGTGCGGCTGCCGTTCTCGAACACGGCGGCTTGTACGGAGCGGTTCATCAGCAGCCGCTGGCCGGGCTCCCAATGGGCGCTGTCGCGCGCATCCACCCTGCGGCCGTCCAGGTACAGCCCCTCGCTACAGGCCAAGCCCACATGCTTGCCGCTGATATGCACCAGCCAGGCGATCAGGCGGGCGATGCGCCCGGTGCGCTGCGTGCCGGTGACGCCCACGATGGGGATACGCCCGTCGCGGCTGCCATTGAACAAATGGTCGATGATGGCCTTTCCAACGGGGCGACCTTCGCCGTTGGCTGGCTTGATGTGAGCCAGCAGCCCCGGGCTGGCGTTGACCTCGATCACGGCGCCCTGTTGCGCCGACAGGGGCTTGCTGGCGTCTTCGAGCACCATGTCAATACCCGCGATGTCCAGGCCGACCACGCGCGCGGCCAACGCCGCCATGGCCGCAACGCTGGGATGCAGGCGATCGGTAATGTCATGTGCAACATTGCCGTTTTGCTGAATCAGGATCTTCTGACCCGCAGCGGGGACGCTTTCGGGTGTCAAACCCACGCGTTGCAGTTCCAGCAAGATCTCTTGGCTTTCGCTGGGAACCACCACGTTCAAGGGGAATTCTTCGCTACGTCCTCGGCGTGGGTCGACGTTGTTAATTTGGGTCCAGCACAGTTGGTCGACGGTTGAACTTCCGTCACCCGTGACCCACAGGGTTTCGCCGCAAGCCGCCGCCACTACTTGCTTGCCAACCACCAGCAGCCGGTGCTCGTCGCCCTGGATGTACTTCTCCACAATGACACGGTTGCTGCCGTTGCCGCGCTGGACCGCCACGTCGTAGGCGGCCTTGATTTCGTCCTCGAGCGCAAGGTTCAGCGAGACGCCACGACCATGGTTGCCGTTATACGGCTTGAGGACCACCGGTACACCAATATCTTGGGCCGCTTCCCAGGCCGCCTGGGCACTGCGAACCAGTTCGCCTTCTGGGATCGGTACACCGCAGGATTTGAGCAGGGATTTGGTCAGGTCCTTGTCACTGGCAATTTCTTCGGCAATCGCGCTGGTCTGGTCAGTCTCTGCGGTCCAGATGCGCCGCTGGGCGATGCCGTAGCCCAGCTGGACCAGGTTTCCTTCAGTCAACCGGATGTGCGGAATGTTGCGGTCCGTTGCTGCATCAACGATGTGCGAGGTACTTGGTCCGAGGCACAGGTCATCGACCTTATCGCGCAAACGCGCCACAGTGGCTGCAACGTTGTAGGGCGTGTTGTGGATGGCGGCCTCCACCAGATCGCGGGCGGCTAACAGGGCTTCGCGTCCCACTTGTTCCTGGCGCGTGCGAAAAGCCACTTTGTAGATGCCTCGCTGGGACGTGGAGCGTGCTTTGCCAAAACCGGTTTTCATGCCAGCCAGGGTTTGCAGCTCCAGCGTGACATGCTCCAGGATGTGCGCCGGCCAGGTGCCCTCGTCCAGGCGCTGAAAGAACCCGCCGCGCACGCCTTCGCTGCAGCGGTGTTCCACCATGCCGGGCAGCCAGGCCTTGAGCCGATCGGCGAAACCGGGCAGGGTGTTGGACGGGAAGTCTTCCAACACGCCGATGT
>JAYRUL010000244.1:0-3073 GCA_041919095.1 Rhodoferax sp.
GTTGCAACTCGGAGAACGCAGCTTGTTCAAGAATGCGCCCATCCAAATCCAAGGTCTGCAAACGCAGAATCAGGCCCGTACGACGTTCGCTCCAAATGCGGTAGCCATAACGCAAGCGATCTTTGGGAACCAACTGCACCACATCGGCTTCGAAACCCGCCATGCGATCTTGACCCAACTCTTTAAGTTGGTAATACAGTTCCAAGCTGATATCCGACAATTTCAA
Organism: Rhodoferax sp.; assembly: GCA_041919095.1. Lineage (GTDB taxonomy): Bacteria > Pseudomonadota > Gammaproteobacteria > Burkholderiales > Burkholderiaceae_C > Allorhodoferax. Next base: position 227 of record JAYRUL010000244.1, read on the forward strand.
CAAATCCGGAAACATCCCCAGTGACTCGCGTGACTCTGCCACCGCGACGCGGGTCTGCGGAAAGAAAGTCACGACCTGCTCGTTGTGTCTAAAGATGGCGCGTGGAACCCCTGTGAGCATTTCCACGCGCTCCAATTGTTGATTGCCATCGCAGACATGCCAGATGCGCGCGCTGGTAAAACTGTTCGCAGAAGAGACCACGATCGTCCCGGTGTAAACGCTTTGTCGGGATGCTTGGTGTACCCGACCTAGCCAAGACGCCAGAGCATTGGGCGCTTCTGACACTTTCTGCGCCAAGCCTGGCGTCGTCCATGCCAGCAAGGCGAGAAGCAGGAGAACTGCGCGCCAGCCAATCATCGACGCCCTCCCTCCAATGCAGCATGACGCAAGTACCCCGCTGGCGTTTGCAACGCCGAGTGTCCGCCCATTTGGCGGTGCGCTGCCATCAGAGCATCTAGTTGCGCGTCACGCACCATACTGCCCATGTCTCCCTCAGCGACCATCACGATGGGCGCGGAGCTGGCCGATGCCGGGGCCACCGCCAATTGACCTGCCTCTTCGCGGGTCGGCGACCAACTCTGGTTCCATCCCACTACCCCTGCAAGCGCCATACACGCCACACCAGCGAACACCTTCCAACGCAAGATCGCCGCATTAGCGCTCTCCAGTGCAGGATCAGCTCGCATAGGCAATGCTTGCGTCAGGTGAACGGGCGTCTCACAAGCCAGGCGGTGCTCAAAGCGCGCCAGAAAAGCAACATCTTCGGAGCCTGCAGGTGACAACTCCACGCTACGCAAGACATCACCGACAACATGGTAAGCATGCCAAGTTTCTAGTGCCTCACTATCCGCAAGAAGGTGGTCAACGATCTGCTGGGCATCGCCCGTGTTCAATTGACCGTCGACCAAGGCCGATATGCAATCAGCATCTTGAGGATTTTGATGGTTCATGGCACGAATTCCTACCAACGTTTGCCACCCTGGCGGGACAGCAACGGTTTGACCTTCTGAGAAATGGCCTCGCGGGCGCGGAAGATGCGTGAGCGCACGGTGCCCACCGGGCAATCCATGGCCAATGCAATGTCGTCGTAGCTCATACCTTCTATCTCTCGCAAAACCACTGCCTGGCGCAGTTCCTGAGGGAGTGCATCCATGGCTGCGTTCACGACTTGCGCAATTTCTTTCGCTGCCAAAAGGGACTCCGGTCCTTCATCCGTGCTTGGTTCGTTTTTCTTCCAGGAAGTTTCATCTTCCTCTTCGGACACTTGCACTTTTTGCGCATGCAGGGGGTCATTCTTGCTTTCGAGCAGAAACTTCTTGGCCGTATTGACGGCGATGCGGTACAGCCAGGTGTAAAACTGCGCGTCTCCCCGAAACTGGTGCAGGGCCTTGTAGGCACGAATAAAGGTTTCCTGGGCGATGTCCTCGACCATATCGGCATCCCGAACGAAACGCCCAATCAGGCGCTGGATACGCCGCTGGTACTTCAACACGAGCAGGCCATAGGCACGCTGGTCGCCCGCCAGGGTGCGCTGTACCAGCACCGGATCGGCATCCTGCGTGTCGGCACTGCTCATGGTTGCCCTTCGGAACCATTGGATGGCACTTCGTCTGGTACCACCAACGGATGCAGAGTTTGGGAGACGAGGGCGCGGCGTAATGCCGGCCAGCGGTGCGGCGCGGCCTTCTCGTCAATCCAGTGGTACCAACTTTCACCACTCCCACGCCGTATCCGGACCACAATCACCTTCTGAAAGTCCAACTTCTGTTGCACTGCACAGGATTCGGTTCGAGATGCCGACTCCCAAAGCCACTGTCCTCCATCCCAGCGCAACACACCTTGGGGCGCACGCATCCATTGCAACCCGGCAAACACCGCGCCAGTACCCATGGAAATCAGCACGAGCGCCCAACGCGAGTCTTCACTGGTATCTGTCAAGACAACTGCAACGCATGCACCAACGGAAAGGGCCAGGAACATAGCCAGCACCCGCAAGTGCCTGTGTGATCGAACTACTGGAAAACTGACCGACGGAGCCCGGTGCATGACGCGCGCCGCTGGTCGCGCCGATTAGACGCGCTTGAAGACCAGGGAACCGTTGGTTCCGCCGAAGCCGAAGTTATTCTTCAGCGCCACGTCGATCCGCATATCCCGCGCAACGTTGGCACAGTAGTCCAGGTCGCATTCGGGGTCCTGGTTGAAGATGTTGATGGTAGGCGGACTCTTCTGGTGGTGGACGGCCAGCACGGTAAAGACCGACTCAAGTCCCCCCGCGCCACCCAGCAAGTGGCCCGTCATGGACTTGGTGGAGTTAACCACCACTTTCTTAGCGTGATCGCCCAAAGCAGCCTTGATGGCATTGGACTCATTCAAATCGCCCAGTGGCGTAGACGTACCATGCGCGTTGAGATAGTCCACCTGGTCAGGATTGACGCCCGCATTGCGCAGTGCACCCAACATGGCACGACGGGGACCATCCATATTGGGTGCAGTCATGTGACCGGCATCGGCACTCATTCCAAATCCAGCCAGTTCGGCATAGATTTTGGCACCACGGGCTTTGGCGTGCTCGTACTCTTCCAGCACCACCACACCCGCGCCTTCGCCCAACACAAACCCATCGCGGTCCTTGTCCCAGGGGCGAGAGGCCGTCGCAGGATCGTCGTTACGGGTGGAAAGCGCCCGCATGGCAGCGAATCCACCAATGCCCAACGGAGAGACGGTAGCCTCGGAACCCCCGGCGATCATCACATCGGCGTCGCCATACTCAATCATGCGTCCCGCATCACCAATACAGTGCAGGCCCGTAGTGCAGGCTGTGACGATAGCAATGTTAGGGCCTTTGAA
>JAYRUL010000245.1:0-3040 GCA_041919095.1 Rhodoferax sp.
AACTTCCGATTGCGTCGGAGGCGTAGGAAAGAACGTTGCCTTGCGTCCATTGTGGATCTGCCATTGATCCCAGAGCAAGACCATGGAAAAACCAAAAATCACCCACAAAATGGTGCGGCGAATATCGTTCATGACGGGGTCTTTTCAGTAGATGTGGAGGTCAGGTGGCGAAACAGTTTGGGGGCAACCGGGGGAACGGGATCGCATCCGCCTTCGCACCAAGGGTGGCAACGGACAAGACGCGTAAAAGTCAGGTAGGTGCCTGCCAAGGCACCGTGGCGCTCCAACGCGGACAAGGAATAGGCCGAGCATGTGGGCTCAAAGCGGCAGGCCGATCCCAGCCAGGGGCTAAGCAGCAAGCGATACCCCTTGACCAACCCAATCAATAAGTGGCGAATCATGGGGTTGCCTGCACTAACGCGCGCGAAAAGAGCTCTGTCAGTTCCGAACGTATTGCCTGCTTCAGGGCATCGGAGCTCGCGCTTGGAAATTGTGCGTGATGAATCGCTGCGCGCAGTCTTACGACATGCGCGGCATTCGCAAGCTGATTTTCAAACGCATGACCCACAGCGTAGATTTGGCGCTTGATTGCGTTGCGCGTGACCGCACGCCGCGCCCATCGCTTAGGAGTCATGGCACCGAGCCAGACCCCATGCGTTGGAAACAATGCAGACCCACTCTCTGGCGTGAGGTCGCATGCATGCAAAGCGAAGTGTCGGGTTTTGGCCAGGGTCTCCCCCTTTAGCACGGCCTGGAACTGGGGCCGTGTTCTGAGCCGGTACACAAAGCAGTTGCAAGAACCCGCGTCTTGGGCTTATACAGCCAAACGCTTGCGGCCCTTGGCGCGACGTGCATTAATGACAGCGCGACCGCCGCGGGTCTTCATGCGCACCAAGAAGCCATGGGTACGGGCACGACGAATTTTGGAGGGTTGATAAGTACGCTTCATTTGGAAATCCTCTGGGGCATAGTGGCTCCGCCATGCACCCTGAGGGTTTGCTGTACTGGCAGATTCCGATCAAATCACCCTGGACAATCAGGGAAACCGTCAATTATCGCAATTTTTCAGGTTAACGGCAAGCAAGACCAAAATTGGAGCAAATATGCTCGAGGGTTGGGTGGTTACCGTATCCACAAGCGCAGGGCATCCCATGTGCGGCCAATAAGCCCTGCCTGTTCGACGCCATCCAACGCCAGCAGCGGCAGTTCGGTCACGATTTGCTCTCCGGCGCTGACGCGCAGCGTACCCACAGGATGCTGTTTGGGAAAGGGGGCAACCAAAGGCTCATTGCGCACAATCTGCGTTTTCAACTTGTGCGCAGTTCCTGCAGGGATCGCAATCACAATGGGCGTTGGACGCCCCAGGTTCACGTTGGCTTGGGTGCCTTTCCAAACACTGGACTGTGCGACCGCCTGATTCCCATCAAACAGTTTTACGGACTCGTATGCGGTGAATCCCCAGTTAAGCAACTTCTGCGACTCGTTGGCACGAGCGCTTTCGCTTGCAGTTCCCAGCACAATGGACAGGAGACGGCGGTTGTAAGCGGTAGAACTGGAGCCGCCCGGCGTGGGTGTGCTCGCTACTTCGCGGCGCGCGGTCGCTACCAAACAATAACCTGCGGCCTCGGTGAATCCCGTTTTGAGACCATCAACTGTCGGATCGCGGAAAAGTAGCAGGTTCCGATTATTGTCATTGGCCGCAGGCGTGCCTGGATAGCGGTACTTCTTGATCGCGTAGTAGCCGACGTAGTCGGGGAAATCGGTCATCAGGCGGGTGGCCAAGATGCTCAGGTCGCGGGCGGTAGTCACATGTCCTGTGGCAGTGAGGCCCTCCGGATTCTTGTAGCCAGTCGCCGTCATGCCTAAGGCTTTGGCTTGGTCGTTCATGAGTTGAACAAAACGTTCGGCCGTACCTCCTACCGCTTCGGCCAGTGCCATGGTGGCATCGTTTCCAGATTGGACGACCATTCCTTTGATCAAATCCTCCACGGGTACCTGCATCCGCGGTTCGATATACATACGCGATCCCGGCATTTTCCAGGCGCGTTCGCTCACTGGAACTGTTTGCTGGAGATCGAGTTTTTTGGTTCGCAGCGCGTCGAAGACCAGGTAAGCGGTCATTAGCTTCGTAAGTGACGCGGGTTCGACGGCCATATCCATGTCCTTGGAGGCAAGGATCTGATTGGACGTCACGTCCATCAGCAAAAAGGCGCGAGCAGCAATTTCAGGTGGTTGGGGCAATTGGGCTGCAGCCGAGATACCAATAAAAGCCAAAAGTGCAGTGAAGCAGGATTTCATAGCGAAGAAGATAGGAGCAAAAATGAGACGAATCCCGGACTAGGGCAGGACGCGGGAACTAACGGATTGGGGTACTCGGAGCTAAGTGACGATCGGTGCGTACAAGTGGCGCGCGACGAGCGATCGCAGTAATGGCAATTGTCCATGAAAGAAATGTTCACCGCCGGGAACGACGGTTACGGGCAAGCTTTGTGGACGTGCCCAATCCAAGATGTCAGACAAAGGAACAACGTCATCACGTTCGCCGTGCAATACCAGTGTGCGCTGGTGTAGGTCAGCTGGAATCGGTGTCACCTGAAAGCGGCTTACTGCTGTGCCGACCATTACCACTTTGAGGGGCGTTTCGGATTCATTCATTGCAGCTAAGACGTGACTGATCACATACGCTCCAAAGGAAAATCCAGCGAGCGCGGTGGGCATGCCCGGATGTGATTGGTGAACATGGTGCAGGATAGCTAGCAAGTCTTGCAGTTCACCGCGCCCGCCGTCATGGGTGCCTTGCGTAGCACCGACGCCGCGAAAGTTGGGGCGCAAGGTACGCCATCCGCATTGAACAAATGCTCTCGCCAAAGTTTGCACGACCTTGTTTTGCGCAGTTCCCCCAAACAGGGGATGTGGATGGGCGATGATCGCCACGCCTGCTGGCGTTGCTACTTCTTGCACATCCTCCAATACCTCGATAGCACCGATCGGGCCTGGCAATAAGATGCGACGGGTATGTGAGTTCATCAATCCGTAAAAC
>JAYRUL010000246.1:0-3035 GCA_041919095.1 Rhodoferax sp.
GCCCACGCCGCCGACGGCACGCTTGCGGTAGTACTCGGCTACGTCGGCACCGGGCACGCCCTCGGGCGCAAAAGAGCGCGTCATGGGGGCCATGACGATGCGGTTGGGCAGGCGCAGGGTTTTGTGGGCAAAGGGGGTAAACAGAGGGGCAGCAGGATTCATGGCACCAGCAACAAAAAAGGGCGCATGGCCCAGGTTGTAGAAGCCCGGCAGTCTATCCAAGCCCAAGCAGACGACCTGCCGCTTGGGCGACAGGGCCTGCATCCACTATATTTTTGATAGCTGCTTACGCTTATTCCGTAAGGCCCAGAGCCCGATTTGGCACTCAAAAACAGCCCCGACTACATGGTTTTACCTGAAACGCCAGGCCCCTTGCCCAATTGACGCAGCAACGCCCACGCGACGCCAGCCAGGATCACGACGCCCAGGCCCAGCACCAGCCACAACAGCGCGGTGCGCAGCGTGATGCCCTCGGGCAGCCAAGACAGCGCGGTGGGCACCACCGGCGCGTCCAACGCGCGGCGCTGCAGCACCGGCGCACCCACACTGGCGTGCCCCAGCCCCTCCAGCGGTGCCTGCACCACGCTGGTCAACACACTGGCGTCACCCCATGCCGGGGGCGTCGCGCTACGTCCCACCGCCAGCGTAAAGGGGCCAGGCCCCTGGGCGAGGAACACCAAGCGCTGGGGTGCAAATTCCAGCGCAGCCTGCAAGCCCTGAACGGGTAGCGGCTGGCCCGGCAGGGCAACCACCCGCAACTGGCGCACGCTGACCCCACCCAAGGCAAACGCACCGTTGCTGCGCACCCCATCGCTCTGGTGCAAGCGGTACACCACGCCCGAACCCAGGGTACGCCAGGGTTCGGCCGCATCGTTGCGTCCCTGGATGCGCACCGGCAACAGGGTGGCATCGTCGGAGGCGCTGAGCGCCAGGGCCTGCACCGGCGTGGCAAACGGCAGCTGCCAGCTCAGGCTATCGCGTGCCTGGGCCTGGCCGGCCGGCAGGCTGTAGCGCAGGCGCGTCGGGGCTTCTTGCGTCGCCGCCACCACACCCTGCACCGATTGGACCTGCACACCGGGCACGGTCCAGCCCAGACGCAGGTAACGCCCCTGCACGGCCAGCGGGGTGCGCAGCGCAAGTAGCAGGTTGGTGGGTGCATCCACACCGTCAAAACGGTACAACGGCCCGGTGGCTTCGACCGGGCTCCAGTTGCGCAAGTCGCTGCTGCTGGCCAGGTGGAAGGCCACCAGCACGTTGGCGGGAAGCTCCACTTGCAGCGCCAAGGCTTGCAACACCTGGCGCTCCTCGCGCAGGTCAAGCAAGACGGCCGGCAAGGCTGCCGTAGCGGCAGGTGCTGCCGCGTCGCTCGCACCCAGGCGCACCCAGGCGCGGGTGGACGCACCGTGCTGGTCCAACCGAATCTCCACCGCGTCGCGCGCGCGCCCCGCACTGCTGGGCGCATACAAGGGGTAGGCCCGGTACGACGGCGTGCGCACCGGGGGCGCAGGCGCTGTGGGCGCAGCACCCAGGCGCACCAGGGGGACGGCATCGCCCGCCTGGTTGAACACGCGCACGTCGTCGCCCGCACGCATCTGCATCTGCGCCAGCGCTTCCACGGGCAGATCCAGGCGCACCACGCTGGCGCTCTGCCCTGCGCCCGCCTGCGGCAGGGTCAGCGGCGCGCGCCAGGCAAATTCTTCCAGCGCGGGCGGTGTTTGCGCCCCGGCCGCCAGGGCCACGGCCAAGCCCATCATGGCCAGCGCACTGCGCAGGCAGGGGCTGCAGGTGCGCCACGGGCGCGGCACGATCGAATGGTTCATGGCGTCTCCTGGGGTTCGGACGGACGCTCAGCCGGCGGTTTCGCAACGGCCGGTGGCAAGGGTGCAAAGTAGCCTACCACCAGCATCAACACGCCCACTGCAATGAAGGCCACGATGCGCTCGGAGCCGCCCCGGTTGGACAAGTCCACCACAAACAGCTTGAGCACCACCAGGCCCAACAGGGCCGCGCCGCCCATCCACACCGGTCGCGTCGCCCGGCGCTGCGCCCACAGCATCAAAGCCAGTGCCAACAGGCTCCACAAGATGGAGTAACCGGCCTGCACCAGGAACGAATCGAACAAGGCCTGGGCGTTCCAGCGCACGCCGCCCCAATGGTGCACCGCCCGCAGCCAGGCAGTATTGAAGGCCACAAAGCCCAGCCCCACCAGCACGGCAGTCCAGCGCCGATCTCCCAACGCTGCGGGCACCCAAAGCGTACCTTGGCGCAGGCGCAGGCGCCACAGCGCACAGGCAGCCAGCGCCAGGGCCACGGTCAGATCGGTGGGGTTGAGCAAGGGCACGAACGGCAAGGGTCGGGCATTGCCGTCCGACTGCAAGGCCACCAGCAAGGCCCCCAGGCCCACCGCCACGGCCAGGGGAATCGCGCCCCGCACCAGATAGGCTTCGGCATGGTCACGCAAGGGCCAGCGCTGACGCCAGGTGCTATGCGGCGCATGCAAGGCCGGTGCCGACAAGAGCAACAAGACCGCCACACTGGCCACCAACAAGATGACGGCCGCCCACGCCGTGCCCTGCAACTGGGCCTGGCGCGTCGCCCACACCAGCACATTGCCGCCCAAGAGGACCAGCAGCCACACGCCGCCACTGTGCGTCCAGGACCACCAGGCGCGCGGCGTGCCCTGATCCACCTGGCGCAACGCATGCCCGTGCAGCACCAAGGCCAATGGCCAAATCCACCAGCCACCGTCCTGCAAGACATGGGCATTTCCGTCCAAGCCCTGCAAGGCAGTCAGCAGCAGAATCGGCAGGTTCAACCGCACCGGGGTTGCCGCCACGGTCCAGGGCGGGGCACTGCAGCGCTGACCCACGCGCAGGGCCGCCCAGGCGCTGGCCACCCACGCCAACATGGCCAGGCGCAGTTGCGGGGTGGGGCCAACCATCCAGCGCTCGATTTCCTGCCAGCAGCCAAACTGCCACCACAGGAATCCCACCCAGAACAATACCGGTGGCAGGCCGCGCTCCACGGCAGCAAAG
>JAYRUL010000247.1:0-3034 GCA_041919095.1 Rhodoferax sp.
TGGTTGGTGGAGGCGGTGGCGTTTGGGTTTCACTTCCACCTGTTCATCTTCACCGCGCTGGCGCCCGTGCTGTTGTGGGTGCTGATGAACCGCGCGTTTGTGCAAGCTTTGTGGAGCCAGGCCACCAACGTGCCACTCCAGGCGCAGGGCAGGGCTGCCGGACAAGGAACGCCGCCCCCCAGAGCGGATGCGGCAGGATCCGCAGATTGAAAGCGCTTGGCGTGTTGTAGTGATGCCTTGCGATACCTCAAAGGTTGGCAATAAAGTCGGTTGCGGGGAAGCACGGGTGGCCAGGTGTCATGGGCGCTGCCTAGAATCCACCAAGCCTTGAGCCCCGCATGGTTTGGGGCAGTCGTGCTCACATTTTTTGGATTCCCCTATGCACCACCACACCGCCATCGCGCTGGCCCTGGCCGCCGCCCTGTGCACCCCTTTGGCCCAGGCCCAGCCCACCGGCCGCCTCAACGACACCGGCCAAGCCCTGTGCTATGACGGCGCCACGATGGTGGCCTGCACCAGTGCCAACACCGGCGACGGCGCCACTTACCCCCGGCAAGACGGCCGCTTTGGCCGCGACCGCGCAGGCATGGCCAAGGTGGGCGGCGGCGCGGCGGGGTTTGACTTCACCCGCCTGTGCTGGAACGGCGACGCCGAAGGCAGCGGCACCTGCACCGGCGCCCTGGTGGCCAACACCGGCGCCAGCGCCAGCGGCACACCCGGCACCGACTGGGCCTGCACCAAGGACAACCACACCAACCTGATCTGGTCACTGCAAACCGTCAGCGGTATTTCCTGGAACGACGCCACCAGCACTGCGGGTGGCAGCCCCATCGCCACGCACAACAGCGCCAGCCGCTGCGGCCACGCCACCGACTGGCGCGTGCCCACACGGCGCGAGCTGCTGTCCATCGTGCACTATGGCGCGTCTTCCGCGCCTGTTATCGATACCGACTATTTTCCTGGCTCTGCCGCTTACTTCTACTGGACGAGCGATTTCAACGCTTTGAACCCAACTGAGGCTTGGTTTGTCGATTTCAGCGTTGGTGCAGCTTATGGATATGACAAGTCCGCCGGTGTTCAAGTTCGACTCGTGCGAAGTGGTCACTGATTGATTTGTGGCCCCCACTGTTATATCGACAGTCCACTCCTGTCATCTGCCCGCCCGATTCTTCCAAGCGGCAGCCCCCGGTTTTTGCCTAACAATTTCAAGGTGTTGCATGAAGCACTTTTCTTTCTATCCCTGGCTTGCTGGCCTGCTGTGCACTCTGGCCCTGCCGACTTGGGCTGCTTTCATCGACAATGGCGACGGCACTATCACGGATGCCACCACCGGCTTGGTGTGGGACAAATGCTCCATCGGCCAGACCTGGGACAACACCATTCCGCCGGGTACCTGCACCGGTGCAACCACGTTGTTCAACTGGGCTGGCGCTATGAGCGAGGCCATTGTCGCCAACGGTGCGGGCCATCGGGGCAGAGCTGATTGGCGTCTGCCCAACGTGACGGAGTTGGAATCCCTAATCAAATTGGATGTTGCCAGTGGCACGATGATCAATGATGCGGTGTTCCCTGCAACCCTTGGCAGTTCTTTCTGGACGTCCACTACTGCCGCGCTCAATACTGGCGCCGGTTGGGTTGTCTATTTCAGCAATGGGTTGCCTTTGCCTATCGGCAAGACATCTTTGGGGCCTGTTCGGCTTGTGCGTAGTGGTCAGTGGTCTGCAGACTATGATGTATTGTTGGATGTGACTCCCCCAGCCCTCAGCGCCCTGGGCGTGACCGGCACCACCACCACAGCCACCACGCTGCAGGCCACCAGCAACGAAGTGGCCACGGGCTACTGGATTGCCGTGCCCCAGGGCAGCGCGGCGCCCACGGCGGCGCAGGTCAAGGCCGGGGTGGGCTATGGCGCGGTCACCGTGGTGGCTGCAGGCAACGGCGCCATGGCGGCGGCAGTGCAGCGCAGCTTTTCCGTTACAGGCCTTTCACCCAGCACCGTCTACACCCTGTACCTGGTGGCCGAAGATGGCGCCAACAACCTGAGCACACCGCCCAGCAGCATCGACGTCACCACCCTGGCCCCTGCCGTCAACGGTGCCTGCGGCGGCGACCACGGCGTGGCCGTGCTGGCAGCGCCGTCGGCCAGCCTGTGCAGCGTGGGCGTGGCCGGCAGCATCACCAGCGCGGCCGCAGCCTTCACCTGGAGCTGCGCGGGCACCGGCGGCGGCAGCACCGCCGCCTGCAGCGCCCCGCGGCAATACAACGTGACCCCCTCGGCAGGGGCGGGCGGCAGCATCAGCCCCGGCACCGCCCAGGCGGTGACCTACAACGCCAGCACCAGCTTCACGGTCACACCCAGCAGCGGCTATGGCATCAGCGCCGTCAGCGGTTGCGGCGGTAGCCTGGCGGGCAACACCTACACCACCGGGGCGGTCACCACAAACTGCACGGTGAGCGCCAGCTTCAGCCTGCTGCCGCCCAGCACGCACCCCATCCACATTGCTGCCAGCGCCGGTGGCAGCGTGGTGTGCAGCCCCAACCCGGTACCGCACGGCAGCAACGCCACCTGCACGGCCACGGCCAGTACGGGCTACCGCTTCACAGGCTGGGGTGGCAGTTGCAGCGGCAATACCAGCCCCTGCACGCTGACCAACGTGACGGCGGCCACCAGCGTGTCAGCGCAGTTTGCGCCTGCGTCGGCGCAGGCCATCCCCACCCTGGGCGAGTGGGCCATGCTGCTGCTGACGGGGCTGATGGGGCTGGGCGCCATGGTGGCACTGCGCAGGCGCTGATTTTGCTATAAAAACAATAGCTTCTTGCGCTTGATGGATAAGCGCCAGAGGTGCATTTGATGCTCAATGCAGCATCAGCGCGCCCGCGTTCTTGCTCTTGCCAGCGCGTGCGGGAGGGTTGCACAGCCCGCAGGTGTAGTGTCGGTTTTCGTACAGCTCGGTGACGAACAGGCCGCCGCATTGCGCGCACTTGGTGCGCTGAAGCATGCCCGCATCGACAAACTTGACCAGCCGCCATGCGC
>JAYRUL010000248.1:0-2957 GCA_041919095.1 Rhodoferax sp.
CTGCGCTATCCAGATGCAACCAGTCGCGCTCCACCTGCGAAAACGCAACGGCAGGAATGCCAAACAGATAGCCTTCCATGGCCGCGCCGACCGTACCGGAGTAAATGGTGTCGTCCCCCATGTTGGCACCGTTGTTGATGCCCGACACCACCAGGTCCGGCCGGTAGTCCAGCAGCCCGCTCAAGGCCACGTGCACGCAATCAGCGGGCGTGCCATTCACATAGCGAAAGCCGTTGCTGGCGCGGTGCACATACAACGGCGAGTGCAGCGTGAGCGCATTGGACTTGGCGCTGTTATTTTGCTCGGGAGCGATGACCTCCACATCGGCCACGTCCTTCAGTGCGTCATACAGGGCCACCAGTCCGCTCGCCTGGTAACCATCGTCGTTGGAAATGAGAATTTTCATGGTGCTGTCGAGGATTGAACGGCCATTGTAGGGTGATGGCTCCCGCCCATTGAATGCCGGTTCGGGGTCGCCCGTGAGACATTTTGTGGCCCCGACACACCCTATGATCCGCCCACAATTTTTGGAGACCTCCCATGCACGCCTGGCTTTGCGAAAACCCCACCGGTATCGACGCCCTGACCTGGAAAGAACTGCCCACGCCATCGCCCAAGGCGGGTGAGGTGCTGATCGCCATCAAGGCCGCCAGCCTGAATTTTCCCGACATCCTGATCGTGCAGAACAAGTACCAATTGAAGCCCCCCCTGCCCTTCGTGCCGGGTTCCGAATTTGCGGGCGTGGTTGAAGCCGTGGGCGACGGTGTCACACACCTGCAAGTGGGCCAGCCAGTGGCCTGCTTGGCAGGTACCGGCGGCTTTGGCACCCACACGGTCGCCCCGGCGGCCCTGTGCATGCCGCTGCCTGCGGGCTTTCCCTTTGTGGACGCGGCGGCCTTCATCATGATCTACGGCACCTCCTACCACGCCCTGGTAGACCGGGGCGCGCTCAAGGCCGGTGAAACCGTGCTGGTGCTGGGCGCAGCCGGGGGTGTGGGCACGGCGGCCATCCAGATCGCCAAGGCCATGGGGGCCAAGGTGATTGCAGCCGCCTCCACCGACGAGAAATGCGCGCTGTGCACCACGCTGGGTGCAGACGCCACCATCAACTATGCAACAGCCAACCTGGGCGATGCCATCAAGGCACTGACCGACGGCAAGGGCCCGGACGTGATCTACGACCCCGTGGGGGGCGACCTGGCCGAGCCGGCTTTCCGCTCCATTGCCTGGCGCGGGCGCTACCTGGTGGTGGGCTTTGCCGCCGGGCCGATTCCGGCGCTGCCGCTGAACCTGCCGCTCCTGAAGGTGGCCAGCGTCGTGGGCGTGTTTCTGGGCAACTTTGCCAAGCGCGAACCCAAGGCCTATGCCGCCATGATGATGGAGCTGGCCCAGTGGTACGCCCAGGGCAAGATCAAGCCCGTGATCGACCGCACCATGCCCATGGCCGAACTCAAGGCCGCCTACGCCCACATGGGCTCGCGCGGTGTCATGGGCAAGCTGGTCATGGTGAACCCCGACGCCTGAACCCTGGCGGCACGGTAGACTCAGTTTGGCGACACGGTGTCGCCCTGATATACCCCACCGCCTATGCCCCACTTTGACCCCCAATCCGCCCTGCGCCATGCCCACCAGGCCGCGCAATGGGCGGGCCTGCGCTACTCGCGCGAAACCACCCAGTCGCGCGAGATCCGCAACGACACCCCCGAGAAAAACGAAACCGCCTGCGACGAAGGCGTGCTGTGCGAGGTGCTGGTGGACGGCCATTTTGGCTACGCCGCCACCGCCGACCTCAGCCCCGCAGGCCTGCAACGCGCCTTTGACCAGGCCATTGCCACCACCCGGGCCATGGCCCCGTACAAGGTGCATGCCTTTACCGAGGCCCAGCGCGCTGCCGTGCAAGGGGCCTACGCCAGCCCGGCCCACACCCGCCTGGCCCACACACCGCTGGCGCAGGTAACCCAGTGCCTGCTGGCTGCGTCGCGCGCCATGGCCGTCGGCGACAAAATCGTCAACCGCAGCGCCCGCGCGGTGCTGGTGCAAACCCAGATCGACTACTACGCCACCAACGGCACCCACACCAGCCAGCAGTTCGACATGGTGGACATCACCGTGGCCGCCACCGCTGCGCAGGGCGTGCAGTCGCAAACCCGCAGCTGGAGCCACACCGGCCAGTTCGGCGGTGAGGTGTTTGATGAAGCCCAGTTTGCAAGCCAAGGCCAGCGCGTGGCCACCGAGGCGCTGGAGCTGCTGGCCGCGCCCAATTGCCCCACCGGCACGCTGGACCTGATCCTGATGCCCGACCAGATGATGCTGCAGATCCACGAATCCATCGGCCACCCGCTGGAGCTGGACCGCATCCTGGGTGACGAGCGCAACTACGCCGGTTGGAGCTTTGTGCAGCCCAGCGACTTCGGCCAGCTGCGCTACGGCTCGCCGTTGATGAACGTGACGTTCGACCCCACCAAGGCCCATGCCCTGGCCAGCTATGCCTTTGACGACGGCGGCAACCCCGCGCGGCGCGAGTTCCTGATTGAAAGCGGCATCCTGCGCCGTGGCCTGGGTTCGGTGGAGTCGCAAGCCCGCTCCGGCCTGCCCGGCGTGGCCAACTTCCGCTCGGCCGCGTGGAACCGCGCGCCCATCGACCGCATGGCCAACGTAAACCTGGAGCCCGGCACGTCGGAGCTGCAGGACATGATTGCCTCGGTGCAGAACGGCATCCTCATGGCCACCAACCGCTCCTGGTCCATTGACGACTACCGCAACAAATTCCAGTTTGGCTGCGAATACGCCCGCCTCATCCACAACGGCCAGCTTGGTGCGGTGGTGCGCAACCCCAACTACCGTGGCATCACGGTCGATTTCTGGAACCGCCTGGCCGCCGTGGGCCGCCACAGCGAAACCTTTGGCACCCTGTTCTGCGGCAAGGGCGAGCCCAGCCAGATCATCCGCGTCGGGCA
>JAYRUL010000249.1:0-2951 GCA_041919095.1 Rhodoferax sp.
GCTGCTGGTGAAGCTGGGCATCCCGCGCGAGAACATCTGGGTGACCGACTTGGCCGGTGTCGTCTATGAAGGGCGCACCGAGCTGATGGACGAGGACAAGGCGCAGTTCGTGCAAAAGACCAGTGCCCGCACCCTCAGCGAGGTGATCGAGGGTGCAGACGTCTTCCTGGGCCTGTCTGCCGGGGGCGTGCTCAAGAAGGACATGGTTGCCAAGATGGCGCCGCGCCCGCTGATCTTTGCCCTGGCCAACCCCAACCCCGAGATCCAGCCCGAAGACGTGCAGGCCGTACGCGACGACGCCATCATCGCCACGGGCCGTACCGACTACCCGAACCAGGTCAACAACGTCCTGTGCTTCCCCTACATCTTCCGGGGCGCGCTGGACTGCGGCGCCACCACCATCACGCTGGAGATGGAAATCGCCGCCGTGCACGCCATTGCCGAGCTGGCCCAGGCCGAGCAAAGCGAGGTGGTGGCGGCTGCCTATGTGGGCGAAAAGCTGTCCTTCGGGCCCGAGTACCTGATTCCCAAGCCCTTTGACCCGCGCCTGATGATGAAGATCGCGCCCGCTGTGGCTCAGGCGGCGCAGGATTCCGGCGTGGCGCTGCGCCCCGTTGCCGACATGGACGCATACCGCGACCAGCTCCAGAGCTTCGTCTATGCCTCGGGCACGCTGATGAAGCCCATTTTCCTGGCTGCCAAGTGCGCCGCCAAAAAGCGCGTCGCCTACTCCGAGGGCGAAGAAGAGCGCGTGCTGCGCGCTGCGCAGATCGTGGTGGATGAGCACGTGGCACGCCCCACGCTCATCGGCCGTCCGGCCGTGATTGCCCAGCGCATCGAGAAATTCGGCCTGCGCCTGCAGGAAGGGCGCGACTACGACGTGGTCAACGTCGAACAGGACCACCGCTACCGCGACTTCTGGCAAACCTACCACCGCATGACCGAGCGCAAGGGCATCACCGAGCCCATCGCCAAGATCGAAATGCGCCGCCGCCTTACGCTGATCGGCAGCATGCTGTTGCACAAGGGCGAAGTCGATGGCCTGATCTGCGGCACCTGGGGGCACACTGCCCACCACCTGAGCTATATCGACCAGGTCATTGGCCGCCGCGCAGGCGCGCACATCTACGCCTGCATGAACGGGCTGCTGCTGCCGGATCGTCAGGTGTTCCTGGTCGATACCCACGTCAACTACGACCCCACCGCAGAGCAGTTGGCAGAAATCACCATGATGGCGGCTGAGGAACTGCTGCGCTTTGGCATCAAGCCCAAGGTGGCGTTGCTGTCGCACTCCAACTATGGCAGCAGCGTGCAGCCCAGCGCCGTGAAGATGCGCGAGACGCTGGAGCTGCTGCGCGTGCAGGCCCCCTGGATGGAGGTGGACGGCGAAATGCACGGCGACGTGGCCCTCAGCGGTTCTGCCCGTGCTGCGCAAATGCCCCACAGCACCCTGGTGGGAGATGCCAACCTGCTGGTCATGCCCAACATCGACGCGGCCAACATCTCCTACAACCTGCTCAAGACCGCTGCAGGCGGCAACATCGCCATCGGCCCGGTGCTGCTGGGGGCGGCGCAGCCCGTGCATATCCTGACGGCCAGCGCCACCGTGCGCCGCATCGTCAACATGACGGCCATCACCGTGGCAGACGCCAACGCGCAGCGATAGGCGCCGCACGGATAGCGAGCACTCACAACCCAGGGTTTGCCAGCCCTGGTAGGCTTGCCTAAAGAATGGGCAAACGCTTGCTTTTTTTGGGGTCTTCGGTCAAACTTACGGCTCGAAATTTCGGGTTAACCCGTAGTTTCTGAAAGGTGTCGATTGATGCTGAAGGCTTGGTCCAGCGGGACGCACAAGGCTGTCGCTGCATTGATGTTGGGTGTTGCCTGTGCGTTCGTGCCCCTGGCGGGCATGGCGCGCAACCAGCCGTCCGCCGGCGGCCAGGAAGCCATCCGCATCGAACAGCTTCCGCCGCAGGGGCGTCAAACCTATGCGTTGATCCGCCAGGGCGGGCCCTTTCCTTTCGAGAAGGATGGCACTGTCTTTGGCAATCGCGAAAGGCTGCTGCCTCAGCACAAACGCGGCTACTACCGCGAGTACACCGTCAGAACGCCAGGTGCGCGCAACCGGGGTGCCCGGCGCATTGTGTGTGGAGGCCTGCAGCCCCGGACGCCGGATGCCTGCTACTACACCAGCGACCACTACGCCAGTTTTCGCGAAATTATCGAATGAACCCTTGCACCCAGCGAGTCCGCCCGCACAGTGCTTGGGGATCCATGGCCGAGCCACAGTCTCCCGGGGACTTGCATTGATTGCCCCGGGTGCCATTTTTTGGACTTCAAAGAAAGAGTAGCGGAGATGGACACACCACTTCGTAAAGACCAGGAAAACCCGCTGCGCGGAGTGCGCGCCAACATCGTGCAGTCGATCCGTGCCTTCCGTGTGCACGACCTGCAGGACGCGGCCGCGCGGCTGGGGCAGCATTTCCTGTATGCCAATCTGGCGCACGCCCAGTCCAAGCAGGACGTGCTGGACCTGATCGCACAGCAGTTCACCTTTCCCGCACATTTCGGGAAGAACTTCGACGCGCTGTCCGACTGCCTGACCGATCCGCTGCACAAGTCCGGCCCGCAGCCAGGCTTCATCGTGGTGCTGGAGCAGATCCCCGCCACCGCCAAGTTCGACAAGGAAGCCCGCGAACAGCTGTTGGACGTGTTCCGCGATGCGGCGGATTACTGGGCCGATCGCAAGATACCGTTCCGCTGTTTCTATTCTTTTCTGTAGCCCGTTCTGCAACCACCGGCCAAGCAGAACGGGCCAGCGAGGTCCCGTCGAATCCCAGCGCAGTGCAGGGCATCGACATCGGCGGCGATTGCGCCGAGAAGATGCCCACCGACAAGCTGGTGGACATCTCCCCCATGGCACTGCGCATGAGCAGTCCGTTCAATTCGGG
>JAYRUL010000250.1:0-2853 GCA_041919095.1 Rhodoferax sp.
CCAAGTCGCTGGCCGTGGTGAAGGCCGCCGGTGCCCAGGTGGTTGAGGTGGACAAGGCCAGCTTCCAGGCCGCCATGAAGCCGGTGTACGACAAGTTCCTGAAAGACCCCAAGCTGCAGGACATGGTCAAGCGCATCGCCGCGGTGCAGTAAACCCATGGCCGCCTACACCCGTCTGTGTGCGGCCCTGGCGCGCCTGTGCCTGCAACTGGGCGTGGCGGGCCTGGGCCTCTTGGTGCTGGCCGTGCTTTACCAGGTGGTGGGGCGCTATGGCTTCAATGACACGCCCACCTGGGCTGAGAGCGGGGCGGTGCTGCTGGTGCTGTACGTGACCATGCTGGGCATGGCGGTGGGCGTGCGCGATGCCGGGCACATCGGCCTGGAGTCCTTGCTGGTGCTGGCTCCTGAGGCGCTGCGTCTGAAGCTGGAGCTGCTCATCCACACCCTGGTGCTGGTGTTTGGCCTGGTGATGGCCTGGCAATGCGCGGTACTGGCCCACAGTGTGGCGGGCTATCGTATTCCCACTCTGGGCATTTCGGAGGCCTTCAAGTACTTGGCGCCCTGCGCAGCCGGGGCACTGGTGGCCTTGTTTTCGTTGGAACATATCCTGGCGCTGCTGCGCCGGGTCGACGTGGAGCCGGCATGGCACTGACGATTCTGTGCGTGAGTTTCACGCTGTTGTTGCTCTTGGGCGTGCCGGTGGCGTTTTCCATCGGCCTGTCCGCGCTGGCCACCTTGCTGTACGAAGGCTTTCCCTTGGCCGTGGGGTTTCAGCAGATGGTATCGGGCATGAGCCCGTTCTCGTTCCTGGCGATTCCCTTCTTCATCTTTGCCGGCGAGATCATGATGGTCGGTGGCATTGCCGACCGCATCGTGGACTTTGCCAAATCGTTGGCGGGCCATGTGCGCGGCGGCCTGGGCATGAGCAATGTGCTGGCCTGCACCCTGTTTGGCGGGGTGTCGGGCTCGCCGGTGGCCGATGTATCGGCCATGGGGGCGGTGCTGATTCCGCAGATGAAGAAAGAGGGCTACGACGCCGACTATGCGGTCAACGTCACCACCCACGCTTCGCTGGTGGGCGCGCTCATGCCCACCAGCCACAACCTCATCATCTTCACCCTGGCGGCCAGCGGCAAGGTGAGCATTGCGGCGCTGATTCTGGCCGGCATCGTGCCTGCGCTGGTGCTGACGCTGTGCAACCTGGTGGCGGCCTATGCGGTGGCGGTACGCCGGGGTTACCCGGCGGGCACGTTCCCCGGCTGGGCGGTGGTGGGGCGCAGCTTTGCGGCGGCGCTGCCGGGCCTGGCGGTGGTGGTCATCATCGTCACCGGCATCTTGTCGGGGGCGTTCACGGCTACGGAATCGGCCTCGGTGGCGGTGCTGTGGGCGCTGCTGCTGGCGGGCTTGGTGTACCGGCGTCTGACGCGCGAGCAACTGCTGAAGGCTGCCGCCAAGGCCGTCAAGGCCACGGGCACGGTGCTGCTGCTCATCGGCATCAGCTCCATGTTTGGCTACCTGATCGGCTTGTACGGCGTGGCCGAACTGACCGGACAACTGTTGTCTGGACTCAGCAGCCAGCCCTGGGTGATCTTCCTGTGGGTCAACATCATCCTGTTCGTGCTGGGCACCTTTCTGGACATGGCGGCCACCATCCTCATCTGCACGCCCATCTTTCTGCCGATCTGCCAGCAGATGGGCATGAGCACCGAGCAGTTTGGCATCGTCATGCTGATCAATTGCGCGCTGGGCCTGAACACGCCGCCGGTGGGCACCACCCAGTTTGTCGGCTGCACCATTGGCCAGGTGTCGGTGGGCACGGTGATGAAGACGATTTGGCCGTTTTATGGCGGGTTGGTCGCGGCGCTGCTGCTGGTGACCTATGTGCCGGCGTTTTCGCTGTGGTTGCCCGGGTTGATTCTGCGCTGATTGCTGGCACCAACCCCGATTCGATTCGTACCATACAATTTGAAACCTATTTTCAATCGAAACAAAACATGACAGTGGACGACGACTCCTCCGACGGCCGACAACCGGAATCGGTGGCTGCGGTACTCAAGGTCTTTGGCCTGTTGCAGGCCCTGACCGAGCGCAGCGAAACCGGTATTTCCGAACTGTCGGTGCGCCTGGCCATGCCCAAGGCCACGGTGTACCGCTTCCTGCAAACCATGGTGACCTTGGGCTACGTGCGCCAGGAGCCCGACAGCGAGCGCTACGGCCTGACGATGCGGGTCTTTGAGCTCGGTGCCAAGGCGTTGCAATACCCGGAACTGGTGGACCTGGCCAAGAACCACATGCAGATCCTGGCCGACAAGACCGGCGAGACGGTTCATCTGGGCACCTTGATCGACAGCGAAATCATCTACGTGCACAAGGTTGATTCCCGCCACATGCTGGGCATGTACTCCAAGGTCGGGCGGCGCGCACCGCTGCACTGCACCGCCATCGGCAAGGTGCTGATGGCCTGGGAAGACCCCGAGCGGCGTGCCCTCATCCTGCAGGGCGCCGATTTCAAGCCCTTCCGTGACAACACTATCACCCAACTGGACGCCTTTGAAGCCGAACTCGCGCGCGTGAAGGCGCAAGGCTTTGGCGAAGACCGCGAAGAGTTCGACGACCACATCCGCTGCCTGGGCGTGCCCATCTTCGACCGCCTGGACCGCCCGATTGCAGGACTGAGCATTTCATTTCCGACGTTTCGCTACGACGATGCACGCCAGGGCGAAGTGGTGGCCATGCTCACGGCCGCCAGCCGCGACATCTCCCAACGCCTGGGGTGCACCCGCTTTCCGCTGGACCGGCTTGCGTCTTGAGCCCCGGCGCGGGCCACCGCTTCACGCGGATGCGGGTTTGGGCA
>JAYRUL010000251.1:0-2830 GCA_041919095.1 Rhodoferax sp.
TTTGTGTCGCAAGCCTGGCACCGGGCCCATGCGCAGTTGCCGTCTCTCGACATGGTGCAAGCCCAGACGCCGTGGCAGGGTTGGTCGATCCGGTCCTTCTGGTCTGAGGTGCAATCCGGGGACGGGTTGCTGCGCATCCGTTTTGAGCCGATGCAACCGCATTACGCCGGGAAGGTCTATGTCCTGACCAGCCGCAAGACCGCAAGTGCTGCCGAAATGGCCGTGGACGCGCTGCGTGCGGCAGGCCGCATCACCCAAGTGGGCGAACGCACCGCGGGCCAGATGCTGTCCCAGAAGATGTTTGATCTGCCCCACGGTTTTCTGCTGTCGGTCCCTATTGCGGACTACGTGGGCCTGCGCAGCGGGCGCATCGAAGGCCAGGGCATCGACCCCCAGGAGCCCAGCGACGCTGCCCAAGCCTTG
The DNA here is from genome assembly GCA_041919095.1 of Rhodoferax sp. Lineage (GTDB taxonomy): Bacteria > Pseudomonadota > Gammaproteobacteria > Burkholderiales > Burkholderiaceae_C > Allorhodoferax. Next base: position 424 of record JAYRUL010000251.1, read on the forward strand.
GAGGTGGCGCTCCAACTGGCCCAGCCGGCAAAGCAGGCTGCGAAATAGGTTTACGGCTTTCGGTGGTGCTGGTAGGTGGTGATGAACGGGTGGTAGTCCGCATAGTCGGTGTGCGAAAGCACCTTGCCATCCCGAATGTGCAGGTTCACCACCAGCGGGGTGGCTGCGATCGCCATGCGGCGACCGTCCTGGAGCAACACGGTCCAGTCCAACGCAACCACGTACACCGCGTAGTGCGACGAGAACATGCGTTGTTGTATGTGCGCTTTCATGTCCACAATGCCAGCAAACGCCCGACGCAAATGCTTCAGGGTGTGTGCGCGGCCTTGGGTGGGAGCTTGGGAGAATAGTTGCTCGGCCGTGGGGTCGTGCCAGCGGGTATCGGGATGCATCAGGGACTCCAGGGTGCTCCAGTCGCGTGCGATGTAGGCCAAAAAGTAGGGCTCGGCAACGGATTGGGTGGTTTGCGAGGTGGCGACGTAGACTTGCTCTTCGGGCAACAAGGCAGACGGGGTTTCCTGCGAGGCATGGGCCATCGGCAGCGTCAGCAGCAGCGTCATGGTTAGCCACTTGGTACAGAGGATGGAAGGCATAAGGATGTTCGGTTGGTTGGCGAGTACGCAGCGCGGACCTCAGCGCATTTTCTGGGTGGCCTGTCACACCCGCCGCAGCAGAGTGACCAAATGACGCTGCCAAGGTTTCAGTCGACTGGGGCGGCACCATGGTGAGCGATTCGGCAACCGCACGGTCGTCCGCACGCACCCGGCGTGTGGTGCGTCACACCATTCTGGGTATGTGGGTCGGTTTGGGCATGATTCAGGTCGCGGTCAGCTACTTGACCGGTGATCCGCAGTGGACAGGTGGCCTGTGGATCATCATTGCCCGCACCGTGTTGGCAAATGCGCCTTTCGCGGTCTACTGCGTGGTGCAGTTTGGGTTGTTTTGGTCGGTTGGAGTCGAGCGATTGGGACCCGCGGCAATCGGTTGGCGCTTACTGATGGCAAGCGTACTTGCGTTTGTGCCGTTGATATGTTTTCAAGCTGCGATCAATCCCATCATCTTGGGCCCGGCGTCCTGGGTCAGCTGGCCGCAGGCCATTGCGGCTTATCCGCCTTTGGACAGCATCTTTGACTATATGGTTTTCGTGGGTTGCTTCGCAGCTACCTTGGCCCCGCGCCTGTGGATCGGGCACCGCCAGGCCGAGGCCGCACGCGAAACCGCCGTGCGCGAGAACCTGGCCTTGCGCTTGGCGCTGCAGGAACAAAACCTTCAGACGTTGCAAAAGCAGCTGGAGCCGCACTTCTTGTTCAACGCCCTGCACGCCATTGGGGCCCTGGTGCGTGGCGACAACAAGCGCGACGCCCTGACCGCCATCGCCACCCTGAGCAAGCTTTTGCGCTATGCCGTGGACTCCAGCGACGCCCGCCAATCCACCTTGGAGGCGGAGCTGGCCATGGTCAGCGACTATCTGCAGTTGCAGTCCTTGCGCTTCGGTACCCGGCTGCACTACGAACTGCCCCATGTGCCCAGCGTATTGCTCGATGCGGCGCTGCCCGCCTTGCTGCTGCAGCCGCTGGTGGAGAACGCCATCCGGCACGACCTGGAATGCCATGCCAGCACCTGCCACGTGGTGGTAACCGTTGCCCAGCAGGACCAGACCCTGTGCATCCAGATTGCCAACTCGTTGCACCCGAATGCCGCGCCCAACCCTGGCAGTGGAACCGGACTGAAGAACTTGCGTGCACGCCTGGCGTTGGCCTATGGCACGCGCGCGACGCTCACGGTGACCTCCACGCCCGAGCAGTTCCTGGCAATGGTGCAGCTTCCCTTGGAGCGCGACGACGATGCCTGAACTGCGCGCCTTGATCGTGGACGATGAGCCCCCTAGCCGCGCCAACATCCGCCTCGCCCTGGCCGATCACCCCGCCTGGGTGGTGGCTGGCGAATGCGCAAGCATTGAAGACGCACGCCAGGCGCTGCGGCAGGGGCCAGCGGTGGATGCTGTGTTCCTGGACGTGCAAATGCCCCAAGAGTCTGGCATGGTGCTCGCGCGCGAACTGGCGCAGCAGCCAACCCCGCCCGTGATTGTTTTCGTGACCGCCTACCAGCACTATGCGGTGCAGGCCTTCGAATTCCATGCCCTGGACTACCTCTTGAAACCCTTTGACGACGCACGCTTTGCAGCGGCGCTGGCGCGCCTGGAAGACCTGGTTGCCTTGCGCCGGGCCGGTGCTGCGCCCTATGCCCAGGCACTACAAAGCTATGTGCAAGAAGTCGCGCTTGCGGGCGAACCGCAGAAGGCGTATCTGGACCGCATCTGCGTGCGCTCGGTGGGCCAAATGGAGACGGTTTGGGTGCACGACATTGTCTGGATTGGCACCTCGGGAAACTATGTGGAGCTCCACCT
>JAYRUL010000252.1:0-2820 GCA_041919095.1 Rhodoferax sp.
ATGGTGGGCGGTGGCATCGAAATCTGGTTTGCGTATGTGTTGGCGCTCGTGTTCCTGCTGTTCAGGCCGCAGGGCCTCTTTGGCGAAAAAATAATTGACCGCGTGTAAGGAGGCAAGAACATGTTTTATCGTGAAAACGGCCAATTCAAGACCACCTACCGCGCTGACCAGCAGATTTTTGGCATAGCGCAAGACCGCTGGTTTGTGCTGGCGCTCATCGCCTTTGCCTTCGTGGGTGTGCCCCTGCTGGTGGATGAATACCTGTTCCGCGCCATTCTGATCCCGTTCGTTATTTTGTCGCTGGCGGCGCTGGGGGTGAACATCTTGGTGGGCTATTGCGGGCAGATCTCGCTGGGGTCGGGTGCCTTTATGGCGGTGGGGGCCTACATGGCCTACAACACCTATATCCGCATCGACGGCATGCCCCTAATCGTGGCCTTGCTGTCGGGCGGCTTCTTTGCCACTCTGGTGGGCATGTTTTTCGGTATTCCCAGCCTGCGCGTCAAGGGCTTGTACCTGGCCGTGGCCACGCTGGCGGCGCAGTTCTTCTGCGACTGGGCCTTCTTGCGTATCGGCTGGTTCACCAACAACAACCCCTCGGGCTCGGTGTCGGTGTCGGGTTTGTCGGTACTGGGCTGGAATATCGACACGCCTGTCGAGAAGTACCTGTTTTGCCTGATGTTCCTGGTGGTCTTTGGCCTCATGGCCAAGAACCTGGTGCGTTCGGCCATCGGCCGCGAGTGGATGGCCATCCGCGACATGGACGTGGCCGCCGCTGTGATCGGCATCCGCCCGGTCTACGCCAAGCTGTCGGCCTTTGCCGTGAGCTCGTTCATCGTGGGCGTGGCCGGGGCCTTGTGGGGCTTTGTGCACCTGGGTGCCTGGGAGCCGGCTGCGTTCTCCATCGACCGTTCGTTCAACCTATTGTTCATGGTCATCATCGGCGGTATGGGCTCCATCATGGGCAGCTTCTTTGGTGCCGCCTTCATTGTGGTGCTGCCCATCTTCCTGAACCAGTTCCTGCCCTGGGTGGGCGACCTGCTGGGCCTGAACATTTCCACGGCGGCGGTGTCGCACACCGAATTCATGGTGTTCGGAGCCCTCATCGTCTGGTTTCTGGTGGTCGAGCCCCACGGCCTGGCCAAGCTCTGGTCTATCGGCAAGCAGAAGCTGCGCCTGTGGCCCTTTCCTCACTGAGTTCCCGTCGTTCTTGCACTGTTTTGTTCCCGCTTCATCTTTCATAAGGAGACAACCATGAAGCTACGTCAACTGGCACTCGCCACCGCTATCGCTGCAACCGCCATGGTCGCTTCGACCCAGGCTTTTGCCCAGGCCAAGGAGCAGTTCTTCCCCGGCCTGCCGTACCGAACCGGCGCTTACGCCCCCAATGGCGTGCCTTGGGCCAACGGTTATGCCGACTACCTCAAGCTGGTCAATGCCCGCGGCGGCATCAACGGCGTGAAAATCGTCTACGAAGAGTGCGACACCGGCTACGACACGGCACGTGGTGTGGAGTGCTACGAGCGCCTCAAGGGCAAACACGGTGGTGCCACGGTGTTCCAGCCCCTGTCCACCGGCATTACCTTCGCGCTGACCGAAAAAGCCCCCGTGGACAAGATCCCGTTGATCACCGCCGGCTATGGCCGCAGTGAGTCGCAAGACGGCGGTGTCTTCAAGTGGAACTTCCCGCTGGCTGGCACCTACTGGCTGGCGGCTGATGCGCTGATCCAGCACATCGCCAAGAAAGAAGGTGGCCTGGACAAGCTCAAGGGCAAGAAGATTGCCCTGGTCTACCACGACAGTCCCTACGGAAAGGAACCCATCCCGGTGCTGCAGGAACGCTCGGCGGCGCATGGCTTCAACCTGCAGTTGCTGCCGGTCACGGCCCCCGGCATCGAGCAAAAGGCCACCTGGCTACAGGTACGCCAAAGCCGCCCCGACTACGTGCTGCTGTGGGGCTGGGGCGTGATGAACTCCACCGCGCTGAAGGAAGCGCAAGCCACCGGCTATCCGCGCGACAAGATGTACGGCGTGTGGTGGTCGGGTGCTGAGCCCGACGTGAAAGACGTAGGCGAAGGCGCCAAGGGCTACAACGCCGTGACCATGCAGCACGGTGCCGAGCCCAACTCGGACCTGGTCAAGGAAGTCCTGCAAAAGTTGCACGCCAAGAACGAGGGCACCGGGCCGAAGGAAGAAGTGGGCACCGTGCTGTACATGCGTGGCGCCATGAGTGCCATGTTGGCCGTGGAAGGCGTGCGCGCGGCGCAGGAGCGTTTTGGCAAGGGCAAGTGGATGTCGGCCGAACAGGCGCGCTGGGGTTACGAAAACCTGAACCTGACTCAGGCCAAGCTTGACGCCCTGGGCTTCAAGGGCGTGATGCGCCCCATCGCCACCACCTGCCAGGACCACATGGGTTCGAACTGGGCCCGCGTGCACACCTGGGACGGCGCCAAGTGGCAATTCACCGGCGACTGGCTGCAGGCCGACGAGCAGGTGCTCAAGCCCATGGTCAAGGCCGCAGCTGACAAGTACGCCGCCGACAAGAAGTTGACCCGTCGCACGCCGGCTGATTGTCAGTCCTGATTCGGAACATCCCCCTGAGCGGCTTTGCCGCTTCCCCCTTCTCTCGCGCTGCGCGCGGGAAGGGGGACGACACCGGTGGCCGGGCCAAGCCCGTTCCACGGTGTCCCTGCCCCGGACGGGTGGCGTGCTTCGCTTGCCACCCGCCAAATGCAAGCCTCGCGCTGCGGGTCTTGCACTTGGTTTGAACGGAACTACCACCATGAGTGATGCAAAGAAAATTGTTCTCAACGTCAACGG
>JAYRUL010000253.1:0-2809 GCA_041919095.1 Rhodoferax sp.
CCGCCAACAGCAACCAGATGCTGCTCGAAGCCATGGGATTGCACGTGCCCGGCACCGCGTTTGTGAACCCGGCGGACGGCCTGCGCGCCGAGCTGACCCGCGAAGCCTTGCGCACCGTGCTGGGCAAGCCAACCTTGGGGGGCAGCGAACCCAACGAAGGGGGGAGCGTGGGGGTAACCCCCATCGGCGAACTGGTTGATGAGCGCTGTATCGTCAACGCCATGGTGGCGCTGGTGGCCACTGGGGGTTCTACCAACCACCTCATCCACTGGGTGGCGGTGGCGCGTGCGGCGGGTATCGTGATCGACTGGGACGATTTCTCGGCGCTGTCGGCGGTGGTGCCGCTGCTAACGCGCGTCTACCCCAACGGCAGTGCTGACGTCAACCAGTTCCAGGCCGCAGGGGGACCCGGTTTTGTCATCCGCGAACTGCTGGATGCCGGTTTCCTGCACCCCGATGTGCGCACCGTGCGCCCCGATGGCCTGCGGGCCTTTACCGGCATCCCGTGCGCGGCGGTTGCAGGTGGGCTGGGCTGGAAGGCGGCCGGGGCCAGCGGCGATACCGAGGTGGTGCGCCCAGTGGCTGCGCCGTTCAGTGCCACGGGTGGGCTCAAGTTGCTGACCGGCAACCTGGGGCGCAGCGTGATCAAGGTGTCGGCCGTGCCGGACGATCGCCACGTGGTGCAGGCACCGTGCCGTGTTTTCGATTCGCAAGAGGCGTTGCAGCAAGCGTTCAAGGCCGGAGAACTGGCGCGCGATGTGGTGTGCGTGGTGCGCTGGCAAGGCCCGCAGGCCAATGGCATGCCCGAGCTGCACAAGCTCACACCGCCGCTGGCGGTGCTGCAAGGGCAGGGCCACCGGGTCGCGTTGGTAACCGATGGCCGCATGAGTGGGGCTTCGGGCAAGGTGCCCGCGGCCATCCACGTGAGCCCCGAGGCCGCCGCCGGTGGGCCGCTGGCCAAGCTGCAAGACGGCGACGTGGTGCGCCTGGATGCCACCGCCGGCACCCTGCAGGTCCTGGTGGATACCGCCGTTTGGGATGCGCGGCCGGTGCAGGCCATGCCCGAGTCGCTGTGCGCGGCCAACGGTGTCGGCATGGGCCGCGAGCTGTTTGCCAACTTCCGCCGCCACGCCCTCAGCGCCGAAGAGGGCGCTTGCACCTGGCTGTAAGCGGCTCCCTCACGGCGAATAATTGGAATCTGACCCCATTTAACGGCGAATAATTGGAATCTGACCCCATTTAACACCATGACCATTTCGACTTTGACTGCCCTGCAGGTGATGCAGGATGCCCCCGTAATTCCCGTGATCGTGCTGCACGATGTAGCCACCGCCGTGCCGCTGGCCCAGGCCTTGGTGGCCGGGGGTGTGCGCATGCTGGAGGTGACGCTGCGCACGCCACAGGCACTGGCCTGCATGGAGGCGATTGCGCGGGAGGTGCCCGAAGCGGTGGTAGGGGCGGGCACCGTGCGCAGCGCGGCCGATGTGCTCAGTGCGCAGCAGGCCGGTGCGCGGTTTGCGGTCAGCCCCGGCTATACCACGGCGCTGGGGCAGGCCTGCCGCGACGCGGGCCTGGCGCTGCTGCCCGGCGTGGCCACCGGCAGCGAGATCATGCATGCCACGGCCGACGGTTTTACCGAACTCAAGTTCTTCCCGGCGCTGCAGGCGGGCGGCGCGGCCATGCTCAAGGCCTGGTCCGGTCCGTTCTTTGATGTGCGCTTTTGCCCCACCGGCGGCATCACCCCGCAAAATGCCCATGAGTTTCTGGCGCTGCCCAATGTGGTGTGCGTGGGCGGCTCGTGGCTGGTGGCGGCCGATGCGGTGGCGCGGCGTGACTGGGCGCGGGTCACCCAACTGGCGCAGGAATCCCATGCCTTGCGCCAGTCACTATAAAAACGATAGCTGCTTACGCATATTCCACGGGGGCTAGAGCCACTTTTTGCCTAAAAAATGGCAAAGAACTCTCAGCGCCACCAAGCGCGTACGTGCGGCCACAACAGGTTCAGGGCCAAGCCACCCATGACCAATCCGGCGGCACCCAGTTTCCAGCCGGGCAACCCTTCTTGCAGCCACAGCGCCGAGGCACCCATGCCAAACAGGGGTACCAGCAGCGCCATGGGCGTAACCGTGGCGGCTGGGTAGCGCGCCAGCAACCAGCCCCAGGCCGCATACCCAAACAGCGAATTCCCCCAGGCCTGCCATAGCGCGGCGATCCAGGTGCCGGGTGTGGCCGCCTGCAGGCCTGCGACCACGGCATCGGGGCCTTCGGCCACCAGGCACAAGACGGCCAGTGCCGGTGCCGCAAACACGCTGGACCAGACCACGTAGGCCACCATGTCGATCTTGCCCGCCTGGCGCGACACGATGTTGCCGCCCGCCCAGCACAGCGCGGCGCACAAAATCAATGTCAGGCCCAGCACCGTGGTGCTGCCGTCGGTGTGGGCCACGATCACGCCAATGCCCGCCGTGGCCAAGGCCAGGGCCAGCCCTTGCACGAGCTGCAGGCGCTCATGGGCCAGTGCCATGGCCAGCGCGATGGTAAAAAAGACCTGGGTCTGGATCACCAACGAGGCCAGGCCTGGCGAAATATGGCCGTTCATGGCCACAAACAGCAAGCCAAACTGGCCTACGCCGATCAAGAGCCCGTACGCCGCCAGGTTGTGCCAGGGCACCGCAGGGCGGCGCAGGAAGAAGATGGCCGGAAACACTGCCAGCGCAAAGCGCAAGGTGGCAAACAGCAGCGGCGGCATCTGCCCCAGCGCCACCTTGATGACCACAAAGTTGGTGCCCCACACCGCCACCACGGCCAG
>JAYRUL010000254.1:0-2802 GCA_041919095.1 Rhodoferax sp.
AAGACCCGGACACCTTGTTTTTCAATCGCCGCCTGAGCATGGAGGGTGACACCGAGCTGGGCCTGGTCGTCAAGAATGCGTTGGACGCACTGGAGATGCCGGTGTTTGACGCAGCCCAATGGACACCCGACAAGGTGCTGGCGCGCATCCTCCCACAGCGTCGTGCCAAGTCGGCCGTACCGGCTGCCTCCAAGGAGGGTTTAGTGTGAGCGACGCAACCCACGCACTGCCGCTGGTCTATGCCTGTTCGGGTTGCTCCAGCGCCGCTCAGTTGGCCAACCATGTGGCCGTGCGCCTGGATCGAACGGGCGTTGCCGAAATGTCCTGCATCGCGGGTGTGGGCGGTGATGTGCCGCAGCTCTTGCGCCTGGCCCGCTCGGGGCGCACCATTGTGGCGCTGGACGGTTGTCCCCTGGTCTGCGTGGCCAGTGCCTTGGAGCGACACGGTGTGTACCCGGATCGCCACTACCAACTTCAGCATTTCGGTGTCAAGAAACGCCGCCACGAAGACTTTGATCCAGACCAGGCACAAGCGGTCCTGCAGCAGGTGCAAAACGATCTGATGGCAGTACCTCAAGCATGACCGATCGAGCGCAGCGGCGCATCATCATCGGTATCTCCGGGGCCAGCGGAGCCATTTATGGGGTGCGCCTGTTGCAGGCGCTGCGCGATGTGCCGGATGTGCAAACGCATCTTGTGGTCAGTGCGGCCGGTTGGCGCAACGTAGAAGAAGAGCACGGCCTGCAGCGCGCAGCCATCGAAGCGCTGGCGCACCATGTGCACGACGATGCAGACGTCGGGGCCGCCATTGCCAGTGGCTCGTTTGGTGCGCACGCCATGGTGGTGGCACCGTGCTCCATGCGCACCTTGGCGGCAATTGCACACGGCCTCTCTAGCAATCTGCTCACCCGCGCAGCAGACGTCATGCTCAAGGAACGTTTGCGCCTGGTGCTGATGGTGCGCGAATCGCCCCTGAGCCTGATCCACCTGCGCAACATGGTCAGCGCCACCGAGGCCGGCGCCATCATCTGCCCGCCCATGCCCGCCTTCTACCTGCGCCCACAGAGCGTGGACGACATCGTCAACGCCAGCGTGGCCCGCGTGCTCGATCTCCTGGATGTACCCCACACGCTGGCTGCGCGCTGGCAAGGATCCACTACGTGAGCTACCGCGACTTGCGCGACTTCATGGCCCAGCTCGAAACCACCGGCGACTTGCGCCGCGTGGCGCAGCCAGTGTCCCCCTACCTGGAAATGACCGCCTTGTGCGACCGCGTGTTGCGCGCGCAGGGCCCGGCCATCCTGTTTGAAAACCCCACGGGCCACACGATGCCGGTACTGGGCAACCTGTTTGGCACCCCTGAGCGCGTGGCGCGCGCCATGGGCGTGGACAGCATTGCCGGACTGCGCCCGTTTGGTGAACTGCTGGCTTCCCTGAAGGAGCCCGAAGCCCCCAAGGGATTCAAAGACATGATGGGCATGCGCAGCTTGCTGGGCACACTGTGGAACATGGCACCCAAGGAACTGCGCAGCGCCCCTTGCCAAGACGTGGTGTGGGAGGGTGACGACGTGGACCTGGCCCGCCTGCCCATCCAGCACTGCTGGCCGGGCGATGTAGCACCCCTCATCACCTGGGGCCTGGTCATTACCCGTGGGCCCAACAAGCCACGGCAAAACCTGGGCATCTACCGCCAGCAGGTACTCAGCCGCAACCAGGTCATCATGCGCTGGCTGGCGCACCGGGGCGGCGCGCTGGATTTTCGCGACCATGGCGTCAAGAACCCCGGCCAACCCTACCCGGTGTGCGTGGCCCTGGGGGCCGACCCCGCCACCATCCTGGGTGCCGTCACACCGGTTCCCGACAGCCTGTCCGAATACCAGTTTGCCGGCCTGCTGCGCGGCGGTCGCACGGAATTGGTCAAGGCCCTGGGCAGTGAGCTGCGCGTTCCGGCCAGCGCGGAAATCGTGCTGGAAGGCCATATCTACCCCGACGCCACGCACCCCAGCGGCTACCAGCATGCGCTCGAAGGCCCGTACGGCGACCACACCGGCTACTACAACGAGCAAGCGGAGTTCCCGGTCTTCACCATCGACCGCATCACCCTTCGCAAAGACCCCATCTACCATTCCACCTACACCGGCAAACCGCCCGATGAGCCCGCCGTGCTGGGCATGGCCCTGAACGAGCTGTTTGTGCCGCTGTTGCAGAAGCAGTTTCCCGAAGTGACCGACTTCTACCTGCCGCCCGAAGGGTGCAGCTACCGTATGGCGCTGGTGCAGATCAAAAAGGCCTACCCCGGCCACGCCCGGCGCGTCATGATGGGCGTCTGGAGCCACCTGCGCCAGTTCATGTACACCAAGTTCATCGTGGTGGTGGACGATGACGTGAACGTGCGCGACTGGAAGGAAGTCATCTGGGCCCTGACCACCCGGGTGGACCCGGTGCGCGACACCATGATGGTGGAGCACACCCCCATCGACTACCTGGACTTTGCCTCCCCGGTGAGTGGCCTGGGCAGCAAGATGGGGCTGGACGCCACCAACAAATGGCCGGGTGAGACGCAGCGGGAATGGGGGCGCACCATCACCATGGATGCCGAGGTGCAACAGCGCATGGATGGCATCTTCGCAACGCTGGGTTTATGAGTCAAATCTGGCTGTAGCCCACGTGGAATGTGCGCAACCAGCTATCAATTCAGGAGTAAATTTGTGCCTTGCAGACGGCACTTCAAGCCATGCTAAACCAGTTTAACTGGATATAACAACAGTATCATGGTGCGTCCAGCCCGAGCCAATACTCTCG
>JAYRUL010000255.1:0-2800 GCA_041919095.1 Rhodoferax sp.
AGGCTGCACGCCCGAGCAGGTGGACAAGGCGATGGAAAAATTCGGCATGGCCATGGGCCCGTTCCGCATGGGCGACCTGGCCGGCAACGACATCGGCTGGGCCATCCGCAAGCGCCGCTACACCGAGAAGCCCGACATGAAGTACAGCAAGACCGCCGACCTGCTGTGCGAGAAGGGCCGTTTCGGCCAGAAGACCGGTGCGGGCTGGTACGACTACGTGCCCGGCAAGCGCGACGCCATTCCGAACGCCGAAGTGGTCAAGATGATCGAGGACCACCGCGCCTCGCTCGGCATCACGCCCCGCAAGATCTCCGACGAAGAAATCGTGCAGCGCCTGGTGTTCGCCCTGGTCAACGAAGCCGCCTACATCCTCGAAGAAGGCATTGCCAACAAGGCCAGCGACATCGACGTGGTCTACATCTTTGGCTACGGCTTCCCGGTGTACCGTGGCGGCCCGCTGAACTACGCCAACGAAGTCGGTCTGTTCAACGTGGTGCAGGCCATGAACCGCTTTGCCAAGAACCCGCTGGACGACGCTGCGTTCTGGAAGCCCGCCCCGCTGCTGGCCAAGCTGGCTGCTGAAGGCAAGACCTTCCAGTAAGCGCGCAGCCACACCACCGAACAAGGATCCAACATGACATCCGCAGTAATCGTATCGACCGCACGCACCCCCTTGACGAAGAGCTGGAAGGGTGCCTTCAACATGACCCACGGCGCCACACTGGGTGGCCACGTGATCGAGCACGCCATCCAGCGCGCCGGCATTGACGCCGCCGAAGTGGACGACGTCATCATGGGCTGCGGCACCCCCGAAGGTGCCAGCGGCGCCAACATCGCCCGCCAGGCCGCCCTGCGCGCCGGCTGCCCCATCACCGTGTCGGGCATGACGGTGAACCGCTTTTGCTCGTCCGGCCTGCAGACCATTGCCCTGGCGGCGCAGCGCATCATCGCCAACGAAGGCGATGTGTATGTGGCCGGTGGCCTGGAAACCATCTCCTGCACCGCGCAGGAAATGAACATGCACATGCTGCAGGAAACCTGGCTGATGAAGAACAAGCCCGAGGTGTACTGGTCGATGCTGCAAACGGCCGAGCAGGTCGCCAAGCGCTACAACATCAGTCGCGAAGCCATGGACGAATACGGCGCTGCCAGCCAGCAAAAGGCCAGCGCCGCGCTGGAAAAGGGCCTGTTCAAGGACGAAATCGCCCCCATCACCGTCACCATGGGCGTGGCCGACAAGGTCATGGGCCTGATGACCAAGCAAGTCACCGTGAGTGACGACGAAGGCATCCGCGCCGGTACCACCTACGACGGCATCAAGGGCCTGCGCTCGGCGCTGCCGGGCGGTCTGGTGTCCGCCGGCAACGCCAGCCAGCTGTCCGACGGCGCTGGTGCCGTGGTCGTCATGCACGAAGACCTGGCCGCGAAGAAGGGCCTCAAGCCCCTGGGCCGCTTCCTGGGTTTTGCCGTGGCCGGTTGTGAGCCTGACGAAATGGGCATCGGGCCCGTGTTCGCCATCCCCAAGGTGCTCAAGCGCCTGGGCCTCACGATGAACGACATCGACCTGTGGGAGCTGAACGAAGCCTTCGCCGTGCAGGTGCTCTACTGCCGCGACAAGCTGGGCATTCCTGCCGACAAGCTCAACGTCAACGGCGGCGCCATCGCCGTGGGCCACCCCTTCGGCATGAGCGGCCAGCGCCTCACCGGCCACGCCCTCATCGAAGGCAAGCGCCGTGGTGCCAAGAAAGTCTGCGTCACCATGTGCATTGGCGGCGGCATGGGTGCTGCGGGCGTGTTTGAAGTGCTGTAAGCGCTGACGACGGCAACGCTGAAAACAGAACGCCCCGCGCAGGCCGCAAGGTCTGCGCGGGGCGTTTGCTATTGTGTTGATAGCTAATGATGCTTGTTCAACCAACGCTGGAGCCTTGATTGCGTATTGCCCAGTAACTGCCAAGGCGTCTATCTCCTGAAGGAACCAGTGCGCCCAACGGCCAGTTCTAGGATGAACCACTGCACTGGCCCTGCTGAACCGCAGGAATTTTCTTGAGTTGAAAAATAATACTCAAAACACCCTTTAGCGCTTATGGGGTCTGCGCTGACAGCTATGAAGACGGGAGCACAATGATGGACCGTGTGCCGTGTTTCCCATGTGCGCCGGGGCACCGCAACCCATCCCCCTTTGCTCCATGACCCACCTGCGCACCCGCGCTGTCCACGCTGGCCAGCACCCCGACCCCACCACCGGCGCCATTGCCACGCCCATCAGCCAGACCACGGCCTTTGGCTACGGCACGCTGGAGCGGGGCGCCGCCATCTTTGCGGGCGAAGCACCCGGCTACCGTTACAGCCGTTTCGCCAACCCCACCGTGGCCGCGCTGGAGGCCAAGATGGCCGACCTGGAAGGGGCCGCAGCCGCCGTGGCGTTTGCCAGCGGCACGGCGGCATCGTCGTCGGTGCTGCTGGGGCTTTTGAGCCCGGGGGATGAACTGGTGTTTCTGGGCCCGCTGTATGGCGGCACCGAAGGCCTGCTGCGCAATCTAGCCGAGCGCTGGGGCATCACGGTGGTGGACGCCACCACGCGCGGCCTGCAAGCCTGCCTGACCCCGGCCACCCGCATGGTCTGGGTGGAAACCCTCACCAACCCCACGTTGCGTCTGCACGACCTGGCCCAAGTGGCCGCCGTGGCGCGCGCGCATGGCGCCATCACCGTGGCCGACAACACCTTCTGCACACCCTGCCTGGTGCGCCCGCTGGAACTGGGCATCGACCTGGTGCTGCACTCCATGACCAAATACCTCGG
>JAYRUL010000256.1:0-2798 GCA_041919095.1 Rhodoferax sp.
CCCAGGCGTCGATGGCCTGCTGCACCATGGCCTCGACCGCAGCAAAATCCGTCACCGACGCGCCGTTGGCCAGCGCCTCGCCCCCTGCGGCGCGGATTTCGTCCACCACCGCCTGCGCCGCCGACACTGAGCCGCCGCTACCATCCACCGCGCCACCCAGGTCGTTGACCAGCACCTTGGCGCCGCGCTTGGCCAGCGCCAGCGCATGCTGGCGGCCCAGGCCGCCGCCGGCGCCCGTCACGATGGCCACGCGGCCCTTGAAATCCATACCCATGGTGCATCCACTCCTGTATTCGATGGTTGATGATTCGGTCGCGCGCGGGACTGCCGGCGCGGTTGCGCGCGCCACTTTACGCTACAAAGAGAGTCTTGCCAGTTCCGTCCGCGACTCCCGGCCCCTTCACCATGCAGCCCATTGCCCCGACCCACCCCGAGACACCCCGCGACTCCGCCACCGTGCTGCTGCTGCGCGACACCTCCGCAGGCCTGGAGACGCTGCTGCTGCGCCGCCATGCGCAGATGGCAAACATGGCCGGTGTTTTTGTCTTCCCCGGAGGCAAGCTCGACGACGCCGACAGCGAGGCCGCCAGCGCGGCCCTGCTGGACCAGAGCGCTGAGGCACTGCACCAGGGCCTGGGCGAAGCAGACACCCTCGCCGCCATTGCCGCCGGCCTGCACGTGGCCGCGTTGCGCGAAGCGCTGGAGGAATGCGGCCTGCTGCTGGCCGAGCCTGCCCATGGACAGGCCCGGCTGGACGCGCCCCGCGCCCGCGCCATGCTGCGCGAGGGGCAGCCCTTTCCACAGGTGCTCAGCACGCTCGGCCTGCGCCTTTCGACGCGGCAACTCGCGCCCTGGTCGCGCTGGATCACGCCGCTGGCCCCTGCCATGGGCACGCGGCGTTTCGACACGCGCTTTTTTGTCGCCCAGGCGCCGGAGGGCCAGACCGCACTGCATGACAACGAGGAAACCACTGAAAGCGTGTGGGTCGCCCCACGCGCCGCGCTGGAGCAATACCGCGACGGCCGCATCGACCTGGCGCCCCCGCAGATCATGAGCCTGGCCCATCTGGCACGCCATGCCCGGGTGCGGGATGTGCTGGACGCGGCACGCCGCCAGCGCCCGCCCACCATCCTGCCCGAAGCCTACGAACAGGACGGTGCACGCACCATCTGCTACCCCGGCGATCCGCTGCACTCGGTGCGCGAACGCGCCCTGCCCGGCCCGACCCGGCTGCGCCAGCAGGCCAAGCGCTTCCTGCCTGAGGAAGGGTTCGAGGCGCTGTTCAGCTGAGCGAGGCCAGCGCGGCGCCCGCGTAGTCCACCGGCCGGCTGTAGCGCGGGTCGCGGTGCCAGTCCCAGTAGGTCTGCACGAGCCGGCGCGTCACCGGTCCGACCGCACCGTCGCCCACGGCCCGGCCATCGACGCGCGTGACCGGCAGCACGCCGCCGCCCGAGGTGGACAGGAACACCTCGCGCGCCGCGCGCAGCTCCTGCACCGGCAGGGCGCGCACCTCCAGGGGCAGGCCCAGCGCCTGCGCCATCTCGATCACGGTGCGCCGCGTGATGCCTTCCAGCACGCCCTCGGCCGGCGTGACGAGCTGGCCCTGGGCATTCACGCAGAAGACGTTGAAGCCCGGGCCTTCGACCACATGGCCCGCGCCGTCGGTCAGCACCACGGTATCGCCGCCGGCATCGAGCGCGCCCAGCAGGCCCATGGTCAAATCGTTCCAGTGGTAGTTCTTGGCGCGCGGGTCCACGCTGCTGGCGGGGATGCGCTGCACGTCGCTCACCACGAGGCTCAGGCCGCGCTCGCGCTGCTCGGCGTTGGCGATCCAGACATAGGGGACGGCGAAGGCGTAGAACTGGTTCACCGCCAGGCGCGGATCGCGCGAACCCCAGGGCGGCTGGCCGCGCGTGACGATCATCTCCACGTAGGAACTGCGCAAGCCCGCCAGGCGCACGCACTGCTCCAACACCACCGTGATCTGCGCGGGCGACAGGCCAGGGTCGAGCCGAAAACGCGCGCAGCTCGCGAGGAAGCGCTCCAGGTGCGCGTCAAGCCGGAAGAACGCGCCGTCCCAGACCGTCACCACGTCGTAGGTGGCGTCCGAGCGCAGGAAGCCCCAGTCGGTGATGGGAATGGCGGCCTCGCCGATGGGAACGTACTGGCCGCGCACATAGGCGGCACCTTGGGAATAATCGGGGGTGGTGGTCATGCGGCCATTCTGGTGCAATGGCACCGGAGCGCCAAGCACCCACGCGCCCACCCGGCGCGAGCGCGGGCCGTGCCAGCGATGCATAACGCTATCAAATCAGCAGCATCCTGCGCTTCATACACAGGCCTCAGGGCCGATTTCATTGCAAATTTTTCCCACGAAGGAGCCCCCCCATGAAAGCCATCTGGAACGGCGTGGTCGTCGCCGAGAGCGACGACACCGTGCTCGTGGAAGGCAACCACTACTTCCCCGAAAGCGCGCTCAAGCGCGAGTTCTTCACCTTCAGCAACCACAAGAGCATGTGCCCCTGGAAAGGCCAGGCCACGTACTTCTCGCTGCTGGTGGACGGCGAGCTCAACCCCGAGGCCGCCTGGACCTACGCCGACCCCAAACCCGAGGCCGAAGCCATCCGGGGCCGCGTGGCGTTCTGGAAGGGTGTCACCGTCGCCTGACACCCCCCTCGGGTTATCCCGCCCCGCACGGGACAATCGTGTGGACAACTCTGGACAAGCCTTGTATAGGGCACGCAAGTGCTTGATTCGTAAGGACCCACAGCAGATTGCCCGATTTTTATGCAGGCCAT
>JAYRUL010000257.1:0-2795 GCA_041919095.1 Rhodoferax sp.
TTTCCATCACCCGGGTGATCTTCATCCCCCAAGGGGAGTTTGTGGCCTTTGGCGCCTTCACCATGGCGGCTCTGCAGAGCGGGCACTTTCCCACAGCCATCTGGCTGTTGCTGGGCTTGGCAGCGGCTGCCTGGTTGGCCGAGATGCTGGCGATCGCGCGCCTGCCCGAGCGGCGCACGCTGGCTGAAGTCCGGCACGCATTTGTCCAGATCCTGCTGCTGCCGCTATTGGTGCTGGGCTGTGGCAAATGGTTGCCCCTGGGCCAAGTTCCCATGCTGGCGCAGGTGGCCTTTACCCTGGCCGTGGTGGTGCCCATGGGGCCGCTGGTCTACCGCCTGGCCTACCAGCCACTGGCCAGCGCTTCCACCCTGGTGTTGCTGATCGTCTCGGTCGGGGTGCACTACGCCATGACGGGTTTTGGCCTGCTGGCGTTTGGGGCTGAGGGCGTGCGCACCGAACCGTTCACCGACCTGCGTTTCGAGTGGGGGGCACTCACGGTTTCCGGCCAGAGCCTGGCGGTGCTGGCGGCGGCGCTGGCATTGATTTTGGCGCTGTACCTGGTTTTCGGACGCACCCTGGCCGGCAAGGCCTTGCGCGCCACGGCAGTGAACCGCGTGGGGGCCCAGATCGTGGGCATCGGCATCACCCAGGCGGGGCGGGCGTCGTTCTTGCTGGCAGCGGCCATGGGTGCGGTGTGCGGCATCCTGATTGCGCCGTTTACCACCATTTACTACGACAGTGGCTTCCTGATCGGTCTGAAAGGCTTCGTGGCGGCCATCATCGGGGGCCTGGCCAGTTACCCGGTGGCTGCGGCAGGCTCCCTGCTGGTGGGCTTGCTGGAGTCGTACGCCTCGTTCTGGGCCAGTGCCTACAAGGAGGTGATCGTCTTCACGCTCATCCTGCCGGTGCTGCTGTGGCGTTCGCTGGCCGCACCCCACCATGACGAGGAGGAAGAAGCATGAACCGCTACTTTCTTCTCTTTCTGGTGGGCATGGCCCTGTTGCCGGTATTGCCCACGCCGGAATTCTGGATTACCCAGGCCAACTACATCGGCCTGTACGCCATCGTGGCGCTGGGTCTGGTGCTACTTACCGGGGTGGGTGGCATGACCTCGTTTGGCCAGGCTGCCTTTGTCGGGCTGGGGGCCTATGCCACGTCGTACCTCAGCACCGTCTGGGGAATTTCACCCTGGCTGGGTCTGTTTGCCGGGATGGGTGTGAGCCTGGTCGTGGCCTTGGTGCTGGGTGGGTTGACCATGCGCCTGTCCGGGCACTACCTGCCGCTGGGCACCATTGCCTGGGGGTTGTCGTTCTTCTACCTCTTTGGCAACCTGGAATGGCTGGGCAAGTTCGATGGCATCAGTGGCATTGCGCCGCTGGAGCTGCTGGGGCGTCCGCTGCGCAGCGCGCACGAAATCTACTACCTGATCTGGACCGTGGTGGCCCTGAGCGTGGTGCTGCTGCAAAACCTGCTCAATTCGCGCCCGGGGCGTGCCATTCGGGCGCTCAAGGGCGGCGTGGTGATGGCCGAGGCCATGGGCGCGCGCACCGCCTGGCTCAAGGTGGTCTGCTTCCTCATTGCCGCCGTGCTGGCCAGTGTGTCGGGCTGGCTGTATGCGCACATGCAGCGTTCGGTCAATCCCACCCCGTTTGGGCTGAACGCCGGTATCGAATACCTCTTCATGGCGGTCATTGGTGGTGCCGGTTCGGTGTGGGGGGCCATCCTGGGCTCCGGTCTGGTGCTGCTGCTCAAGGACGAACTGCAGACCCTGCTGCCGCGCCTGTTTGGCGAGTCGGGCAATTTCGAGACCATCGTGCTCGGCCTCTTGCTGGTGGCGCTGCTGCAAACCGCACGCAACGGCCTGTGGCCCTTGCTGGTGGGGCTGGTGCCCGAGCGCTGGCGCCGCCAGGTCGCGCCGCTACCGCCTTCCGATGCCGTGGCCTTGCCGGTGCGCGAGCGCCCACGTGCGGGCGAGACGCTGCTGGAAGTGGACGGTGCACGCAAGGAGTTTGGCGGGCTGGTCGCGGTCAACGACATGCGCTTTGATGTCAAGGCCGGTGAAGTGATGGGCCTGATCGGCCCCAACGGTGCGGGCAAGTCCACCATGTTCAACCTGATCACCGGCGTGCTGCAGGTCACGCGCGGTGCGGTGCGCTACCGGGGGCACGACATCCAAAACCAGCCTTCGCGCACGATCGTGGCGCAGGGTGTGGCGCGTACCTTCCAGCACGTGAAGCTGCTCGGGCACATGTCGGTGCTGGAGAACGTGGCGCTGGGTGCGCATTTGCGCGGCCAGGCCGGGGTGCTGCGCAGCATGTTGCGCCTGAACCGGGGCGAAGAGGCGCGTTTGCTGGCCGAAGCGCAGCGCCAGCTCGAGCGCGTGGGTCTGGCGCAGCTCATGCACGTGCCAGCCGGGAGCCTGGCCCTGGGCCAGCAACGCACGCTGGAAATCGCACGCGCGCTGTGCTGCGACCCGACGCTGCTGCTGTTGGACGAGCCCGCCGCCGGCTTGCGCTACAAGGAAAAGCAGGCCCTGGCCGCGCTGCTGTCCAAGCTGCGCAGCGAGGGCATGAGTGTGCTGATCGTGGAACATGACATGGACTTTGTGATGAACCTGTGCGACCGCCTGGTCGTGATGGAATTCGGAACCCTGATTGCCCAGGGCGTACCATCCGAGGTGCAGCAGAACCCGGCTGTGCTCGAAGCCTATCTGGGGGGTATATGAGCCAGGTGTCGCCATCCGCCGCGCCGCAGGCTCCAGTGCTGGACGTGCAGGGCTTGCAGGCCGAGTACGG
>JAYRUL010000258.1:0-2794 GCA_041919095.1 Rhodoferax sp.
GGCTTTAGCCCCCGTGGAATAAGCGTAAGCAGCTATGAAAATCATAGTGATTGGGGGTGGTGCCTGGGGCACGGCGCTGGCCATCAATGCGGCGCGCCATGCCCCTGCCCCGCAGCAAGTCTGGCTGTGGTTGCGTGACCCGGTGCAAGCGACGCACGTGCGCAGCGCCCGCGCAAACAGCCGCTACCTGCCGGGCGTGCCATTGCCCGAATCCCTGCAGATCCGTGACGATGCGCTGGCGCAGCTGCTGCTGCAGGTGACGGCGCACGACCTGGTCATCCTGGCCTCGCCCATGGCGGGGCTGCGTGGGCTGCTGGGCACCTTGCGCGACTGCCCCGCCGCGCTGGCATGGCTGTGCAAGGGGTTCGAGCTGTCTCAAGATGGGGCGCCGGGGCTGCTGGGTCACGAGATTCAGCACGCCGTGGCCCCGAAGCTGCGTGCGGGCGTGTTCAGTGGCCCCAGCTTTGCCCAGGAAGTGGCTGAAGGGCTGCCCACCGCCATGGTGGCCGCCAGTGCGCACGCCAGCGTGCGTGACGCGTTGGTGGCCGCCTTTCACAACCCAAGCCTGCGCGTCTACGCCAATGAAGACGTGGCCGGAGTGGAAGTGGGTGGCGCGGTCAAGAACGTGCTGGCCATTGCCACAGGCCTGTGCGACGGACTCCAGCTCGGGTTGAATGCACGGGCAGCCTTGATTACGCGTGGACTGGCCGAAATGACGCGGCTGGGCTTGGCCCTGGGGGCGCAGGCGCAAACCTTCATGGGGTTGTCGGGACTGGGGGACCTGGTGCTGACCGCCACGGGAGACCTGTCGCGCAACCGGCGCGTGGGCCTGGCGTTGGCGCAGGGCAAGTCGTTGGTGCAAGCGGTGGACGAGCTCGGCCACGTGGCCGAAGGCGTCTACAGCGCCCGTACGGTGGTGCAACGCGCAAAGGTGTTGGGCGTGGATATGCCCATCGCCCAGGCAGTGGTAGATCTGCTGGATGGGCGTACGCAACCGGCCCAGGCGGTAGCCGCGCTCATGGGGCGCGAACCCACCGCCGAACGCGCCTAGTTCAAGCCGATTAGCCCTTGGCCACACGCGCAGCGATATGCGCCATGGCTTGTTCCACCTGGTCCACCAGGATCAGGCACAGGTCGCCCTCGCCGAGCCGGTCCAGGGCCGTGTCGATGGCCAAGAATTCGCCCTTGATTTCCGTTGAAAAACTCATGCGCTTGGCGTTGGCCAGGCCTTCGCGCAACAGGGCTACAACTTCGCCGTCGGCGCGTCCGCGCTGGCACTGGTCTTCGTACAGGATCACCTCGTCAAACGCGTCGCCCAGGATCTCGGTTTGCTGGCGGATGTCTTGGTCGCGGCGGTCACCCGCACCGCTGATGACCACCGAGCGCCGCCGCGAAGGCATCGCCTGCACCGCCTGCACCAGCGCCAGCATGGCGTCCGGGTTGTGGCCGTAATCGGCAATGACCGTGGCCCCGCGGAACTTGAACAGGTTGAAGCGCCCCTGTGCGTTGTGGGCGTCGTTGGAAAAGTTGGCCAGCGCCAGGCGTATGGAATCCCAGTCCAGCTTCAGGGCCCAGCCCGCAGCGACCGCCGCCATCACGTTCTCCACCTGGAACTGGATGGCGCCGCCCAGCGTCAGCGGTACCAATTGCAGGTCGATGCGTTCCTTGAAGTCACCCTTGGCAGCCACGATGTGCCCGTCTTCCACATACACCACGGCCTGGCCTTGCGCACGGTGGGTGGCCATGACCGGGTGCAGCTTGTCGGCCGCAAAGAAGATAACCGCGCCACGGCACTTGCTGGCCATGACCGCCACGTTGGGGTCTACGGCGTTGAGGACGGCGGCTCCGGTGGGGGCCACGTTTTGCACGATAACCCGCTTGAGCACCGCCAGTTCCTGCACGGTAGTGATGTAGTTCAGGCCCAGGTGGTCGCCTGCACCCACATTGGTCACCACGGCGACGTCGCATTTGTCAAATGCCAGGCCTTCGCGCAGTACGCCGCCACGGGCGGTTTCGAGCACGGCGGCGTCCACGTCGGGGTGCAGCAGCACGCTCTTGGCGCTCTTGGGGCCACTGCAGTCGCCGGTGTCGATACAGTGGCTGCCCACATAGACTCCATCGGTATTGGTCATGCCCACACACAGGCCGTTTTGCGCAAGCAGGTGCGAAATCAGGCGCACGGTGGTGGTCTTGCCATTGGTGCCGGTGACCGCCACGATGGGGATGCGGCCGGTTTGGCCCGGCTTGAACATGGCCGAAATGATGGCTTCGCCGACCGCACGACCCTTGCCAAACGAAGGCGACAGGTGCATGCGCAGTCCCGGGGCGGCATTGACCTCGACGATGCCGCCACCCTGGTCTTCCAACGGACGCAGGATGCTGTCACACACCACGTCCACGCCGCACACGTCCAGACCCACCATTTGTGCGGCGGTGACGGCGCGCGCCGCCACGTCCGGGTGCACGTCGTCGGTCACATCGGTGGCCGAGCCGCCGGTGGACAAGTTGGCGTTGTTGCGCAGATTCACGGGCTTGCCCTTGGGCGGAACGTCGTCGGGCGTGAACCCTTGATGGGACAAACAGGTGCGCGCAATGTCATCGATGCGGATCTTGGTGAGCGACGTGGCGTGGCCCGAGCCGCGGCGCGGGTCCAGGTTGACCTGGGCCACCAGCTCTGCAATGGTGTGCACCCCATCGCCCACCACCTTGGGCGGATCACGCCGGGCGGCAGCCACGAGCTTGTCGCCTACCACCAGCAACCGGTAATCGTTGCCGGGCATGTAGCGCTCCACCA
>JAYRUL010000259.1:0-2788 GCA_041919095.1 Rhodoferax sp.
CCGGATCTGGCAAGACGACCACCTTGTACACGGCGTTGGACCAACTCAATAATCCGGATCTGAAGATATTGACCGTGGAAGACCCGGTCGAGTACCAGATGGAGGGGATTAACCAAATACAGGTGAAACCGCAGATCGGGTTGACCTTTGCCAATGCCTTGCGTTCCATTGTGCGCCAGGACCCGGATGTCATCATGATTGGTGAAATTCGCGACCTGGAAACGGCACAGATAGCCGTGCAGTCCGCTTTGACAGGGCATTTGGTGCTATCCACCTTGCACACCAATGACGCGGCCAGCACCATCAACCGTCTGTTGGATATGGGGGTTGATGACTATTTGTTGACTTCGACGGTCAATGGCATTCTGGCGCAAAGGTTGGTGCGGACCTTATGTGTCCACTGCCGCGAGTCCCATGTTGCGTTGCCCGAAGTGGTCGAAGGCATGCAATTGCGGCGATTTACCAATGATGCCGAGGTGCGTCTCTATCGTCCCGTGGGATGTGAGGCATGCGGCGGAACGGGCTATTCCGGTCGTGTCAGCATCGTAGAGCTGCTCACGATGACCGACACCATTCGGGCCATGGTGATGCGTCATGTGACTGCGGGTGAAGTGCGCCAGAAGGCCATTGCCGAAGGCATGCAGACCATGTTCGAAAATGGTCTTGCCAAAGTGGTTGCGGGTACGACGACGATTGAAGAGGTCTTGCGCGTGACCCGAGAGGAATAGCCATGGCGCTTTATCGCTACAAGGCAGTTACGTCGGCCGGAGAAACGCAGGAAGGGGACTTGGAGGGCGCCGCCCCCGATGCCGTGGTTCTACGGTTGCAGGAAATGGGCCTCATTCCGATACGGGTGACGGCGATCGATCGGGCCAGTGCTATCCAGCGCAAACCGAGTGCGTCGACCCCAGGGTTTCTGAACTTCGGGCACTCCAGAGTGACGCAGGATGACGTCGCAACGCTAACCCAGGAACTGTCAACACTTCTGAAGGCTGGCGTGCCCTTGGATCGGGCCTTGGAAATTTTGATTGCACTGTCTGGCAATGATGCGGTCCGTGAAGTCATGCTTGATTTACGTGAAGACGTGCGCGGCGGTGCTGCCTTGTCTGCGGCCTTGGAGGCGCGCGGCCCCATTTTTAGCAAGTTTTACTTGAACATGGTTCGTGCCGGCGAGGCAGGCGGGGCGCTGGACGTCGTGCTACAGCGCTTGTCCGAGTTTATGGAACGGGCCAAAGAACTGCGTGAAACAGTCAAGTCCGCATTGATCTATCCAACTATTTTGGTAGGCGTGTCTGTCTTGTCCGTGGCGCTGCTGCTGATTTGGGTTGTGCCTCAGTTTACGCAGATGTTCGAGGAGTCTGGCAAAGCGCTACCTTTGCCGACCCAGATAGTGATTGCTTTCGGCGATTTGGTCCGAGGGTATTGGTGGGCGATGGTGTTGGTCACGGGGGGCGCGTACGTAGGGATTCAGCGCCGCTTGGAAGAGGCTGCGTTTCGGCTGCGTTGGGATCGGCAGTTGCTGCGGCTGCCGCTGGTGGGGGATCTTATTGGAAAACTGGAAGTGGCGCGTCTGTCCCGAACCTTGGGCACCTTGATTGGTAACGGAGTCGCTTTGTTGACCGCGCTTGCGATCGTCAAAGAAACGCTGGGAAATACTTATATGGCCCAATCCTTAACCCAGGTGTCGGCGCAGCTCAAAGAAGGTAAAGGGCTAGGTGGCCCTTTGATGGAAACGGGGGTTTTCCCCAGGCTGGCGGTACACTTGATTCAAGTGGGTGAGGAAACCGGTCAATTGCAGGACATGCTTTTGCGAATCGCCGACATCTATGACCGTGAAGTGCACAGTGCGGTGAAACGCATGCTAGGGTTGATGGAGCCGGTGCTAATCCTGGGCTTGGGCTTGGTCATTGGCGGCATCATCATGTCGATTCTGGTTGCGGTATTAAGTGTGAACGATTTGGCGCTATAACGCATCGAAGAAGCTTTGGAGCAAGTTGAAATGAAGTATGGAAAGATGGGGCGCCAGACTGCTGGCTTTACCCTGATTGAGTTGCTGGTTGTGCTTGTCATATTGGGGTTGCTGGCTAGTGTCGCTGGTCCCAAAGTCATGGGGTATCTTGGTGGCGCAAAGTCCGATACAGCGCGTCTGCAAATTGAAGAGTTTGGTACGACCCTGGACTTGTTCAAGCTGGAAACAGGGCGGTATCCCACGACCCAGGAAGGCTTGACTGCTTTGGTGCAGCAACCAACGGGGTTGGCTGGATGGAACGGCCCGTATCTGAAGAAGAAAACACTGCCCAAAGATCCCTGGGGTCATGACTATCGCTATGTTTCGCCGGGACAGCACGGGGCTTTTGATATCAGCTCGCTGGGTGCCGATGGCAAAGAGGGGGGCGACGGCGAGAACAAGGACATTCTCAGTTGGGAAGACAGCAAGAAGTAGTTCGACTCGATCAGCAGGGGTTTACCCTGATCGAGTTGTTGGTGGTGGTGGCGATCATGGGGTTGGCCTATGCACTCGCCTCGCCGCTCGTTTCCTCGGGTGTTACGGGTGCTGAATTGAAAGCGTCTGCACGTCAACTAGCAGCAGGATTGCGCAAGGTGCGAACGCAGGCCATCAGTCAACGAAGGGAGTCGGTGTTGACGCTCGACGTCGAGAATCGATTGTTCCGTGTCGGAGATGATCCTAGGCTGTACAAACTCCCGCAATCAATAAAGGTTGAGCTTTTTACAGCCCAATCCGAACGAGTAGGAAGTTCGACAGCCGCGATCCGGTTTTTCCCAGATG
>JAYRUL010000260.1:0-2781 GCA_041919095.1 Rhodoferax sp.
CAGCTATAAAAATGATAGCAAATAATCTCTCTACCCCCTTGGCTCTGGGCCGGACAGGTGCCAGGGCGCGCGGCTTCTCGCTGGTGGAGATGGCGCTGGTGCTGCTCATCGTGGGCCTGCTGGCGGCAGTGTTCCTTCCCGCCACCAATGTGATGCTGGACAACAGCCGCCGCAAGGAAACCCGCGCCAAGCTGGAGGCGCTGGAGCAGGCGATGGTGCGGTTCGTCACGGTGAACCGGCGCCTGCCATGCCCGGCGGACGGCAGTCTGGCTCCGGGCAATGCCAATCAGGGGCTGGAGCTGGCCGCGGGCGGCGCCTGCACGGTGCCGGCCTTGACCAACGGTGTGGTGCCCTGGCGCAGCCTGGGGGTGGCGCAAGGCGATGCGATGGATGCCTGGAACACCATGGTCAGCTACCGGGTGTGGGGCGGGGCGGGCGTCGCCAATTCGCTGACCCTGCCTGCCGGCATGGATATGACTGCGGTGGATCCGGCGACTGCCTCGGCCGTGGTGAATTGGTTGAATACCCGGGGTTTCCGTGTGTGCAATGCCGTGGCATGCCCCGTGGCCTCGCCCGCCGAACTGGTCAGCAAGGCCAGCGGCAATGGCGTGGCCTATGTACTGATCAGCCACGGCCCCAACCGCTTTGGCGGATTCAGTGTGGACGGCAACTATCTGGGCGTGTCCAGCGGGCCGACACCGGGGCCCCTGGAGAACATCAACCGCAACACCTTGGCGCTGCGTTCGGTGAGCCCCAATGACTTCTATGTGGACACCGAGTTCACGGAAAACCCCGCCGCCTATTTCGATGACATTGTTCTGCGGCCTACGGTTATTTCGGTAGCAATGACTGCGGGCCTGGGTCCTCGCAAGCCTTGATACCAGACTACGTCCTAACAAACCATGCAGACCGGTCGCTTGTTCAAGTTGTCAACACGGCGCAGGTTCGCTGGAGGCATGGCACTGGTCATGATTGCGACGCTCTTGGTAGTGGCGGCAACCACGTTAGCCATTCGCATGACGCGGCAGGTGGAAGACCGAACGGAACGGGTCTCTAAGACCCAGGCGCGCATGGAGCGCATTCGTGCTGCGTTGCATGCATATGCGGTTACGCAAGGGCGCTTGCCATGCCCTGTTGCTGGCGATACTTCAGACGAAAGTGCAACGGGAGCAGGCCTGGCAGCTCCACCAGGCCCATCGGTGACTACTTGTGCGGCCAGAGATGGCACAGTGCCCTGGGTCAGTCTGGGGCTTCGTTCTGAAGAAGCCCAAGACGCCTGGGGGCGCAAGATTTCTTACCGTGTTTTCGATGATTTGGTGAGAGACGATGGAGTAAAGAACACCGCATCGACAGTTGGACTCCGCGTGAAAGATGGTGCGCTTGTTCCTCCTCATCCCGGGTTGGCCTGGGTATTAATTTCCCACGGGGTAAGCGGCTTGGGCGCGTGGTTGCCAAATGGAACGCAGATTTTGCCCATTCCTGCGAGCCAAGAATCAATTAACACCCAAGCCCCTGGAGTTAATCCATTTTTTCGTATGGAAGAGAGTGTGATAGATCTCGATCCCGCAACATCGCTAAATCATTTTGATGATTTGCTGTTGTTTGAGTCGATCGTTGAACTGAAGAAAGTGGCCGGGTTTGATCCAGGGGGAGGGGAGGTGACCGGAGACGTGATCAAAAAGCTGCTGGAAAATCCGAATGCCATCGATACCAAAGGCAACGGCTCGGGCCTGACGTTCATTGATCTGGTGACTCCAGATTTGGGCACGGTGCGTATCAGCTCAACAGGGGGAGATATCAGCACCGATGACCCTTATAAGGCCCTGGGGGTGTGTAGTGCGGGGTGTGGCGCGGCGAATAGCAGCAACCGGGCACTGGATTCATCCGAATCCCTCGGCTTCCGCCTGGGCACAAACAAAACCGCGAAGAGCTTTGCCTTGGGCCTGCTGGGCATCTCCAACACCACAGTGGATGCCTCCATCACCATCAAGAAGAATGGGGTCACGCTTGCCAACCTGATTGAATCGGTGGCAGTCACCACCGCTATGCCTGGTTCACCGCAGCTGAAAAACCACGCGCTGACACCGCCTGGAACAGAGTTTGACGAGGTGGTGGTGCAACCTGTGGGCACTTCACGCTTCTTTGTAGCAAACGTGTTTTTCTGCCAGGCGGCCACCTGCCCATCCCCGTAACGGGTGATAGCCATTGAACGCCCATGCCCCAGGACTTTGAAGATTCAGCCTACACCCGCGCCAGCCTGCACCGTGCCTTGCGCACGCGCAAGCACCGCAGGCGCTGGCAGCAGGGGGTGGGCCTGCTGCTGCTGCTGGCGGGCTATGCCAGCCTGGCCGTGTCGGCTGATGCCGCCAGCGAATGGCTGCTGCTGCGTGTGGTCGGTGGCTTTGTGCTGTTGTTCGTGGGCTTCACGGTGGCCATTGGTCCTACCGTGGCAGCGTTGCTGGGGGACCATGACTGAGCCGCAGGCTTCCCCCGTACTGCCACCCGCGCAGGTGCCGGGCCGCTGCCCTGTGCTCTGGGTCGAGGACGATCCGGTGCTCTCGGATTGGGTGGCGCAGTCCTTGCAGGACGATGGCTGGCCGGTGCTGGTGGCGCATGATCGCAGCCAGGCGCTCCAGTTGTTGGAGCACGAGGTGCCCAAGGGCCAGGCCTGCGTGGCTTTGCTGGACATGGGCTTGCCGCCACTTCCCAGCCGTCCGGACGAAGGCCTGTTGCTGCTGTCGCAACTGGTGGCGCGGTGGCCGGTGCTGCATGCCATCGTGC
>JAYRUL010000261.1:0-2776 GCA_041919095.1 Rhodoferax sp.
TGCTCGGTGGTGAGCCAGCCCATGCCTTGCACAAAGGCGCCTTCGATCTGGCCGATGTCCAGCGCGGGGTTGATGCTGCGGCCCACGTCGTGCAGGATGTCCACCTTCAGCACCTTGCTTTCGCCGGTGAGGGTGTCAATCTCTACTGTGGTGCAAGCGGCACCGTAGGCAAAGTAGTAGAAGGGTCGGCCGCTGAGGGTGGTTTTGTCGTAGTGGATCTTGGGCGTGCGGTAGAAGCCGTCGCTCCACAGCTGGATGCGGTTGGCATAGGCCTGGCCCACCACCTCGTCGAAGCTTCGCGTGGCCTTGGGCGAAATCACCTGCCCACCTTCGAAACGGATGGCGCCCGCGCCGCAGCCGTCCAGCCCGCACACAAAGGCGGCCAGGTTGTCGCGCACGTGGCGCGCGGCGAACTGGGCGGCGCGGCCATTGAGGTCGGTGCCCGCGCTGGCGGCGGTGGCGGATGCGTTGGGCACCTTGCTGGTGTCGGCGGCGGTGCACAGGACGCGCGCCACCGCAATGCCCAGCTCGGCAGCCACGATCTGTGCCACCTTGGTGTTCAGGCCCTGGCCCATCTCGACGCCGCCGTGGTTCACCTGCACGCTGCCGTCGGTGTACACGTGCACCAGCGCACCGGCCTGGTTGAACAGGGTGGCGGTGAAGCTGATGCCGAACTTCACCGGCGTCAGGGCCAGGCCGCGCTTTTTGGTGGTGTGGCCAGAATTCCAAGCCAAAACGGCATCCAGCCCGCGTTGGTATTGCGTAAGCAGCTCTAGTTTTGATAGCAACTGGGGCAGGATGTTGTCTTCCACCGGCATGCCGTAGTGGGTGGTGTTGCGCCGTGCGCCGCTGGTGCCGGCGGGCTCGTCGCTGTAGAGGTTGCGCTTGCGCACGGCCAGCGGGTCCAGGCGCAGGTGGCGGGCGATGTCGCCCAGGATGGCCTCGATCAGGATCACGCCCTGCGGGCCGCCAAAGCCGCGAAAGGCGGTGTGGCTCTGGGTGTTCGTCTTGCAGCGGTAGGAGGCGATTTCCACATCCTGCAGGTAGTAGGCGTTGTCGGCGTGGAAGAGGGCGCGGTCGGCCACGGGGCCGGACAGGTCGGCACTGAAGCCGCAGTTGGCGGCCATCTGCAGCTTGAGCCCGCACAGGCGCCCGGTGGCGTCAAAGCCCACGGTGTAGCGGTGCTGGAAGGGGTGGCGCTTGCCGGTGATGCAAAAGTCGTCGTCGCGGTCCAGGCGCAGTTTGACCGGGGCGCCGAACTTGTTGGCCGCCAGCGCCGCCCACACCGCCACATGGCCGGCCTGGGTTTCCTTGCCGCCAAAACCACCGCCCAGTCGGCGGCATTCCACGCGCACGGCGTGGCTGTCCAGGCCCAGCGCGTGGGCCACCCAGTGCTGCACCTCGCCGGGGTGCTGGGTGCTGCTGTGCACCAGCCACTGGCTCTGCTCTTGGGGCAAGGCGTAGGCGATCTGGCCTTCCAGGTAGAAGTGCTCCTGCCCGCCCACGGTGAGATTGCCGCTCAAGGTATGGGGCGCTTGCGCCAAAGCCGCATCGGCATCGCCCCGGCGCACGAACACAGGCGGCAGCACGTAGCTTTGCGCAGCCAGGGCATCGTCCACGCTCAGGATGGCGGGCAGGGGGGCAATGTCCAGCCGAACGGCGCGTGCGCCCCGGCGGGCCTGCTGCGGGCTGCGGGCCACCACCAGGCCGACCACCTGGCCTTGGTACTGCACGGTGTCCTGGGCGAACACGGGTTCGTCGTGCGCAAAGGCGGCCAGGATGGGATCGCCGGGAATGTCGCCAGCCAGCACCACGCCCACCACGCCGGGCAGGGCCAGGGCGGGTGCGGTATCGATGCCCCGCAGCTGCCCGTGGGCGTGTGGGGAGAGGATGGGCGCGGCGTGCAGCGTGCCCTGGGCTTCGGGGATGTCGTCGATGTAGCGCGCTTGGCCTGCAACGTGGGCGGCGGCGCTTTCGTGGACAATGTGGCCCCCACGCTCCCCCGTTTCACGTGGGTCGCTGCCCCCCGTGGGGGCCCTCGCGCCTTGGGACGGCCCGGCGGCGCTCATGCCGTGGTCAACCTGCGCATCAAAAATGGAATCCGACCCCAATAAACCTGCTTGGGCGCCCGTTTGTGCCTCGAAATTGGAATCTGACCCCATTAACGCTGAGGACCCCAATAACGATTCATCCCACGCGCGCTGCAGCAAATTGCCCAGCACGGTGCGGCGGTAGTTGGCGCTGGCGCGCAGGTCGGTCAGCGGCTCGAATTCGTCGCGCAGCACGGCCTGCGCCGCTCGGATGGTGTCCAGCGTCCAGGGCTGGCCTTGCAAGGCGGCTTGGGTGCGCCAGGCGCGCGCGGGGGTGGCGGCCACACCGCCGACGCCGATGGAGGCGTGCAGGATGCGCCCCTGCGCCAGCTCCACGCGCAGCACCAGGGCCACGGCGGAGATGTCGTCCTCTTGCCGCTTGGAGACCTTGTAGGCCCACACGCGCTCCTGCACCTGGGTAGCGCGGGCGACCTCGGTGGCACCGGTACGGTTGTGCAGCGCCTTGGGTACCTTGATCCAGGCCAGCACCTCGTCGGGTGCCATCACGTTTTGGCGGTAGCCGGTGTACAGGTCTTCCAGTGCCAGTTCGCGGTGGCGGGGGCCGCGCGCGCCGTGGCGCATCAGCACCACGCTGGCACCCAGCGCGATCAAGAGCGGCATGGAGTCGCCAATGGGCGAGCCGTTGGCCACGTTGCCGCCCAGCGTGCCGCTGTTGCGCACCGGCA
>JAYRUL010000262.1:0-2772 GCA_041919095.1 Rhodoferax sp.
TGACGTACCACCGCCAGCCGCCCCGCTTCCTTCACGCTCATTCGTTCCACCTGGTTCCCCTTTGCATCCCCAACAAGGGGACACTTCTACTTGGGGCACAGGGGACATTACCGTTTGGGGCTCACACCACCATATCCCCCGAATATGGGAGATAGAATCTTCTCAGGCGCAAGCCTCCCGCGTCACCTCCCTGAGCGGGCCTCGATGTGTGACAGCTTAGAGGGTTGAAAACCCGGCCATTGCGTCGGGTTTCTTTTTTGCACCAACGAAATCAGGGGTGTATATTTGACGAAGGCGACTGCCTGGCGCGAACAGCGTCCCCTCTACTCAGGGACTAACCCGGACTTATGTGCCGGGTTTCTCGTTTCTGGGGCAATTAATCCGCAACCGGCAGCGCCAACCCATCAGCGACACCCAGAGCCCATATTTGCCATTGCGTCGCATCCGTCGAGTGAACCGCAAGGTTACTCATGGTCGCAGCCACCATTCCACGGATGTGGTCAGCGATATGGCCTTCATTGGCATCAATGCGCAATGAGGCAATCTGCTTGGAGTTTTCTTGTTGGCCCAAAGAGAGGAGGGAGTCGATGTGCATTGGTGCCTTCGTTATCGCTATGGATTTGGTACAAAACCATGTACTAATGGCTACACAGCCACAAAGAGAAAAGGGTTTGCTACTAACTTAATAGCAGCAAACCCTTGCCTGTTTTGGCTCCTCAACCTGGGCTCGAACCAGGGACCTACGGATTAACAGTCCGGCGCTCTACCGACTGAGCTATTGAGGAATGTAGTCCAAGATTATAGCCCGAAAAATCACGCGCTGTCGAGTGGGGAGAAACTTTTTCGCGTGAACCGATTAGGTGCGGGTCACGCCAAGAACCGCATGCAAATGCTTGCTCGATGTGGTGTATTCCAGCGTGTCGGGGCGATCGGGAAACATCCGTGCGCGTGCGCCAAACGCGGCCAGCGTGGCTTCGTGAAACCCGCACAGAATCAGCTTGCGTTTGCCGGGGTAGGTGGCGATGTCACCCACCGCGTAGATGCCGGGTTCGCTGGTGGCGCAGTCGCGGGGGGCCACCACCAACTGCTTGCGCTCCAGGGCCAAGCCCCATTGCGCCACCGGTCCGAGCTTGGGACTCAGGCCCAACTGCACCAGCACCTGGCCCACCTGCAGCGAACGCTCCACGGCATCCGCATCCAAAAGATGCACCGCGCAGAGCAGATCGCCTTCCGTCGCGAAACCGGTGATCTGTCCGACCTGAAAATCGGCGTATCCGGCATCGCACGCCGCTTGCCACTGGGCCAGCGTTGCAGTGCTGGCTTGCAGGCTGTCGCGTCGGTGCAGCAGGCTTACATGGGATGCAGCCGGGGCTGCGGCGCTATCAGCGCGTGCGCACAGCTGCAGGGCGCATTGCACGGCGGCCTCGTCACCGCCCACCACCAGCACCCGGCGTTGGTGGAACCGCTCGGGGTGGTCCAGGCGGTAGTGCAGCTGCGTGCCCTCGAAGCGCTCCAGACCGGGCGTCGTGAGCTTGCGCGGCAAGAAGGCCCCGACACCGCTGGCGATGAACACGGTGCGCGTGATGAAGTGCGTGCCTTGGTCGGTCGCTGCGTCCCAGCGACCGTCATCGCGCCGGGACAGGTGCGCCAGAACCTGATTGAAGTGAAACTGCGGGCGAAACGGTGCAACCTGGCGCAGCAGTCCGTCAGTCAATTCCTGACCGGTGCAGACCGGCAGGCCCGGAATGTCATAGATGGGTGAGTCGCCGTACAACTGGGTACATTGGCCGCCTGCGCTGGGCAGGGCGTCCACCACGTGGGCGCGGATGTCGTGCAACCCCAGCTGGAAGGCCTGAAACAGGCCGACCGGGCCGGCCCCCACAATGAGGGCATCGGTCTCAAAAGGGGCAGCCGTGTGGGGCACGTGGTGGGGCGGGGTACCAGCTGAGGTCAGCGGATCAGGTGCGGGAGCTTGCCGGTCTTGTCTTTCCACTCTTCGGCGTCGGGCAGGGAGTCCTTGCGCTTGGTGATGCTCTTCCAGGTGGGCAGCTTGGCCAGATCGGCGTTGATCTGGGTCATGTGGCGTTGATCCTTGGGCACGTCTTCTTCGGCGTAGATGGCGTTGACCGGGCATTCGGGGATGCAGACCGCGCAGTCAATGCATTCGTCGGGATCAATGGTGAGGAAATTGGGGCCTTCGCGGAAGCAGTCCACGGGACAAACGTCCACGCAATCGGTGTATTTGCACTTGATGCAGGCTTCGGTAACGACGTGGGTCATGATGGTGGTGAGATTGGCAGAGCCTTCGATTTTAAGGGTTTTCTCTAGGGGGTCTTACAGTACCAACACTGCGCCCGATGTCTTGTGGGTGGCGGTATCCACCAGGATGAGCGAACCCAGCACGCGCGAGCGAGCATAGGGCAGTGCCGCGATGGGTTCCTGCAGCAGCAGTTCGATGTGGCCGATGGCGTTGGGCTCAATCTGGCTGGCATCGTGCTCTTCCAGGGTGTTGACGTCCAGGCTGTGCACGATGCGTTTGACCTTGGCCTTGACCCAGCGGTGGCCGTGCAGCGCCCAATACACACGACCGGCGATCAGCGGCTCGTCGTCCATCCAGGCCACCGTGGCCTGTATGTCGCGGCTGGGCTGCAGGAAGGCTTGGGGTTTCGGTGTGTCCGCAAATTCGTCGGCAGGATCAGCAGCCGGGGTGACCTGGGCCAGCAGCCAGTCGCCGCGCGACACATCCACCTCGCGGTCCAGCACAATGCCTGC
>JAYRUL010000263.1:0-2765 GCA_041919095.1 Rhodoferax sp.
AGCGGCAGCTACTGCGCCAGCCATGGCAACGACTGCGGCGCCGGCCTGCTGGATGCCTTTCGCGCCACACAAACCCTGCTGCAAAGCCTGGGCGTGGCCGACCATGCGCCAGTAATCCAGCCCGTGGCGACGCAATACGTGCTGCCCGGCGGCAACCTGCAGTTCACCGTGACAGCCACCGACACCGAGGGCGACGCCGTCAGCTTTGTGGCCACCGGCGTGCCCAGCGGTGCCACGTTTGACAGCACCACCGGGGCGTTTTCCTGGCCCAAGGCCGGGGCGTTGGGTACCTACACCGTCTCCATCCAGCCGACCGATGGCTTTGCCTTGGGCGCCAGTGTGGCAGTGTCCATCGTGGTCACCAACACCATCCCTGCGCCCCCCACGACACCCTCTGTTCCGGCTGGTTCCGGTGGCGGTGGCGGCGGTGCCTTGGGCTGGTTGGATCTGGTCGGGGTGCTGGCGCTCGCGTTAGCGTCCGCGGCCCTGCGCCGAGCGCAAGCGCTGCCAGCACGCGGCTAGGGCCACCACCAGCCATCCCCCCACGGCGCCAGCTTCGTGGGCCGGTAGGTACACCGGCATGCCCGCCAGCAAACCCAGGGTTGCGCCATCGGTCAGGCGCTGCACCACCAGTTTGGCCAGCAACGCTACCAGCATGGCCGCGCCCCAGCGGGACAGACCGGTTGCTCCCGGTTTGCGCCACAAGACCCAGGCCGCGCCCGCCCACAGCCCATGCAACGCACCCGAAGCCCCCGCGTAGGTGGCACATTGGGTATCCCCCAGCAAGACCACCGCCACCCCCAGCATGCCGCCCAGGCCCGCCAGCGCCAGCTCGCCCGCGGCCAGCCAGGGAACAAGGGCGTAGAGCAGCAGGACCAGGGCCAGCCCATTGAGCAGCGCGTGCGGCCAGCCCCAATGCACCAGTTGTGCACTCAACAACTGCCAGGCGGCACCCGCCAGGAATTGCGTGCGGACCCAGCGCAGCGGCAACTGCGCATCCAGCGCCTGGGCCACCAGCAGCACGCCCACCAGGGCCAGTCCCACCAGCCACGGACGCACGGCAATGGGCACGGCCGGTCGGGCAATCAGGGCAGCCAGTCCAGTGCCTGCATGTAGGGGCCGTGCACCATCAGGCTGTCCCAGTCCAGCGCCGGGGTCTGGGGCAGCAGGGCCAGGCGGCGCTGTTCGCTGGCCTCGCGCGGCTGCCAGTGGCCTTTGAGCTGGGCTTCGGCCAGGCCGTCGATCAGGGTGTCGATGGCACTGCCAGCGCCCTCGCTGGTGGGCAACGACTGGTTGCACAGCAGCACCATGTCGCAGCCGGCTTGCAGGGCTGCCAGCGCCGCCTGTGTGTAGCTGACGGGTTGACCGTCGATGACGCGGGCCCCGGCCATGGACAGATCGTCGCTGAAGATGGCCCCTCCAAAACCCAGTTCGGCGCGCAGGATGTCTTCGAGCCAGATGCGCGAGAAACCGGCGGGGCGGTGATCCACCTTGGGGTAAATCACGTGCGCCGGCATCACGCTGGCCAACGGTGTGGACAGCCAGCGGTAGGGTGCGGCATCGTCGGCCAGGATGGCCTTGCGGCTGCGCCGGTCGATGGGAATGTCCACATGCGAATCCGCCTGCACGAAGCCGTGGCCGGGGAAGTGTTTGCCGCAGTTGGCCATGCCGCTCAACAGCAGGCCGTGCATCAGGCTTTTGGCCAGCAGGCTCACCACACGCGCATCGGCATGGAAGGCGCGGTCGCCAATGACGGCGCTACGCGAACCCTGCGGGGCCGGATAGTCCAGATCCAGCACCGGGGTAAAGCTCAGGTCCACACCGCAGGCACGCAGCTCCGCCCCCAGTACATAGCCGCAGGCGCTGGCGGCCTGGGTGGCGTCCAGGGCACCATCCTGGCCCATCCACCGCTCGCCCAGCGCGCGCATCGGCGGCAAGTGGGTGAATCCGTCGGTCTTGAAGCGCTGCACACGCCCGCCTTCGTGGTCCACGCAGATCAGCAGGTCGGCGCGCACGCGCTTGATGGCGGCGCACAAGGCGCTGAGCTGGGCGCGGCTGGTGAAGTTGCGCGCAAACAGGATCAGGCCCCCTACCAGCGGATGCGCCAGACGTTGGCGGTCGCTAGCGGTCAGGGAGGTTCCAGCAATGTCGATGATGAGCGGGGCGTGCAGGGGCATGGCAGAGATTGGATTTGCTACATTTTTCGTAGCTGGTTACGCTTGTTCTACGCGGTCTACAACCCAATTTTATGCCCAAAACGCCCCCTCAACCCGACTCCTTGGCGCGATTGAGGCCCAGGTAGGTTTCCACCACCTTGGGGTCGTGCGCGAGCTGCGCAGCCGGCCCTTCCAGCGTGACCTCGCCCATCTCCAGCACATAGGCCCGATCCGCCACTTGCAGCGCGGCGCGGGCGTTCTGCTCCACCAGCAAGATGCTGACACCAGCGGCCTTGAGCTGGGTGATGATGCGAAAGATCTCTTTCACGATGAGCGGTGCCAGGCCCAGGCTGGGTTCGTCGAGCATGAGCAGACAGGGCTTGGCCATGAGCGCGCGGCCAATGGCCAGCATCTGGCGCTCGCCACCCGACAAGGTGGCCGCGAGCTGGGTCTGGCGGTCGTGCAGGCGCGGGAACAGTTCGAACACCCAGGCCAGCTGGTCCATGGGATTGGGGTCGCGCTGGCGGTAGCGGCGGTAGCTGCCCAGCAGCAGGTTGTCGAGCACACTCATGGAGCCAAACAGCTCGCGCTTTTCCGGTACCAGCGACA
>JAYRUL010000264.1:0-2759 GCA_041919095.1 Rhodoferax sp.
CGTTCGACTTTGGCCGCATCGCCGCCACCAACGCCATCTCGGACGTGTACGCCATGGGCGGCACCCCCATCCTGGCGCTGGCGCTGGTGGGCATGCCCATCAATGTGCTGCCGCTGGAGACCATTGGCCGCATCCTGGAAGGCGGCGCATCGGTGTGCAAGGCGGCAGGTATTCCCATTGCCGGGGGCCACACCATCGACTCGGTGGAACCGATCTACGGGCTGGTGGCGCTCGGTCTGGTGCACCCCAGCCGCGTGAAGCGCAACGCCGACGCCCGCGTGGGTGACCGCCTGGTGCTGGGCAAGCCACTGGGCGTGGGCATTCTGTCTGCTGCGCTCAAGAAAGAACAGCTGGACGCTGCCGGATATGACCGCATGATCGCCACCACCACCCAGCTCAATACGCCGGGACCGGAGCTGGCGGCGCTGCCCGGCGTGCATGCCATCACCGACGTCACCGGCTTTGGCCTGGCCGGTCATGCGCTGGAAATGGCGCGCGGTGCCCGCTGCACAGTGCAGGTGGACTGGGCGCGCGTGCCCTTGGTGGCAGGCGTGCGCGACCTGGCCGCTGCGGGGTACGTCACCGGCGCGTCGGGGCGCAACTGGGCCGCCTATGGGCACGAGGTACAACTGCCCCCAGGCTTTGCCAGCGTGGACCAAGCCCTGCTGAGCGATCCGCAGACCAGCGGCGGCCTGCTGGTGAGCTGCGCGAGCGAGGCTGTTGGCGACGTGCTGGCCGTGTTCCAGCGCCACGGCTTTGCCGCCGCCGCCGACATCGGGGTGGTGTTGCCTGCCGATGCAGCGGGTGCGGGGTTGCGGGTGGTGGTTTAAAGGCGGATATACACCCGCCGCGTATCCATCACCGCCACCACCCACGCAAACAACGCCACCCACGCCGCCGCGTAGCTGTGCGATTGCAGGAGCAGCGCAGAGTCGGGGCCAATCCAGGGGGTGGCCAGGGTGCCGATCCAGCCAAAGCCTGCTGCATAGAGGGGCGCGCCCCAACCGAACCCTTCCACCACACAGGTCAGCAGCCACGACAGGGCGTAGGCCGCGATGGCATTGCGGCCAAAGGCGCGGCCGAGGGCGGGTGCGCCCTGGTGGTCGATTGCCCAGTGCGCCAGTGCGACGGCCAGGCTGGCCCAGCCTGCGCTCCACAGGGTGAACGACGGCGTCCACAGGTTTTTGTTGAAGGGCATGGCATACGACGCCAGCCAGCCCAGGGCCAGCAGGACCAGCGCATCGCGCAGCAGGGTGCGGCTGCGGTTGTGCCGCAGCAAGCCACCGGCGCGGTAACCCAGCCAGGTGGAGACGATCGAGGGCAGGGTGCTGAGCAGGCCTTCGGGCTCATGGCCCAGGCCGGTGGCGGGGTCGAACGCGTACGCCCAGGCACCCAGGATGCGGGTGTCGAACTGGCTGGCAATGTTGCCCGCTTTGCTCAGGTCGCCTGCGGCCAGCAGCAGCGCGCCATAGCCCATCAGCAACGCGCCCATCGCCAGCCACTGCGTGCGCGCCGTGGCGTACAGCGCCAGCAGCCCAACCAAAGCAAAGTCAACGCCAATGCGCTGCAACACGCCCAGCGGGCGGTAGTGGGGCTTGTGCATCAGCCAGTAGGCCACCGCGTGCAAGACCAGTCCCACGACGACGATGCGGGCGGCGCGCGCGAGCAACGGGCCGCGCAGTTGTCCGGGCGGCGTGCCTTGCTCCAGCCGCGCGCCGGTGCTCAGGGCCAGCGACACCCCCACGATGAACAGGAAGAACGGGAACACCAGGTCGGTGGGGGTGCAGCCGTGCCAGGGGGCATGACCGAAAGGCCCGTAGACATGGCTCCAGGAACCGGGATTGTTGACAAACAGCATGGCGGCCACGGCCAGGCCGCGCAGCGCGTCGATGGAGTCCAGTCGGGTTGGCGTGCGCATGGTGGCTACAGGATTCGTTTGCCATGCAAGCGCGTTGCAAGTGCCCGCCTGCATGGATACGTGTAAAGACGCATGAATCGCACGTGCAACGATTACCCCGCCGTCAGACGCTGCACCAAACTGCGCTCCAGACGGCGCTTGAGCCAAGCGGCCGCGTAGCCGTGCAGGCTCCAGGGGCCCCAGTCCAGCAGGGCTTTGCCGTCGCCGCAGTCCAGCAGGCTGAGCGTGCGTGCAGGCGGTCGGTGGGGCAATGGGGGCTGGTTGCTGGCCAGGGCGACCAGGTTGTGCACCAGGGTGTCTGCGGTATGCACAGCGTGTGCGCCCGCAACCATCGCGGGACCATCGGCGCGGGTCGCAACTTCGCCCGCCGTCAAGACCTCCGGGTGGCTGGTGCTGCGCAGGCAGTCGTCCACCGCCACCCACCCCCGCGCATCCAGCGCCAGGGCGCTGCCCTGCAGCCAGGTCGGGGCATGGGCCGCGACTGCAATCAGCGGCACATCGCAGGAGAGGGTGGCACCGCAGCCCAGTTGCACCACGCCCTCGGCAAAGCCGGTGGCCCCACCTTGCAGCACGGTAATGCCGCGCTGGCGCAGTACCTGGGCAATGCGGTGCTGCGTGGTGGGGTTGAAGCTGGCACCGGGAGGGCTGTTGCCGCTAACCAGGGTGATGGCCGATTGCGGCAGACGCGTGCGTGCGGCCAACGCCAACTCGATGCCGGCCGCGCCTGCACCCACCACGGCCAGGCGCAAGGGGCTGGCATCGCCCTTGGCGGCCACCTGGGGCCAGAGCGCGGCAAAGCGCTCGATCGGGCGCACAAACAGGCCGTAGGTGCGCACGCCGG
>JAYRUL010000265.1:0-2756 GCA_041919095.1 Rhodoferax sp.
ATGGCCTTCCACCAGCGGGCGCGCCCAGATCTCTTCGCCGGTTTCCACGTCGCGGGCGTAGAGATAGCCCACCACGCCAAATTCATCGCCCGAGGAGCCGTGCACCAGCATCACACGGCCGGTCTTTTGATCCTTGACGACGAAGGGCGCGCCTGTCATCGTGTAGCCGATCTTGTGATCGCCGAATTTCTGGCGCCACACCACTTTGCCGGTAGTTTTGTCCAGTGCCACGATGGATGCGTCCAGCGTTCCGAAGAACACCTTGTCCCCGTAGATGGCCGGACCCCGGTTGACCACGTCGCAGCAGGGCCGGATGTCCTCTGGAAGCCGGTGCTCGTAAGTCCAGAGGCGCTTGCCCGTGCGCGCGTCCATGGCGATGAAGCGGGAGTAGGACGCGGTGGCGTAAATGACCCCGTCATGGACCAGTACCTGTCCTTCCTGCCCGCGCTGCTTCTCCCCGCCGAAAGAGTAGCTCCATGCAGGCACGAGTCCAGACACGTTCTTGGTGTTCACCGCCTTCATCGGGCTGTAACGCTGCGCCGTCAAGCCCAATCCGTAGGTGAGTACATCCTCGGTCGTTTTGTGGTCATTGGCGATGTCGTCCCAGCTCACCGTTTTCGCGGCAAAAGCGGATCCGCCCATCAGCGCCGCTGCAGCCAAGGCCAAGGTCGTCAAACCGCGCCCCTGGTGGACGTAGTGCTTTTTCATGATGTCTCCTCGTGAATGGGTTTTGGTTGGCGCAGCGTTCCTGCTGCAGCCCTGCTTAACGCAAGGCACGTGCCAGTGCGGTTTCCGCCTGCACATTGCCATTCACGAGGGGCCTGCCGTTCAGATGGGCAACACCTGCGCCATTACGCAACAGTGAAAGGGCCGGGGGCTGAACACCTTGTTCCCAGTGCCTGAAAGCCATGGAAATCGGTGCCTGGCGTCAGCGCATCCGGGCGATCAGCCGATCCCTGAGAACAAACTGGTGGTAGGCAAAGGCCAGCAGGTGCAGCGCCACCATGGCCGTCAATGCGTGGGCCGATAGCTGGTGGATGTCGCTGCAAAGATCCTTGGCTGCGCTCCAGGGAGCGGCGATTCTGGGCAGCTCAAGCCCGAATAGGCGAATCGGGTACCGTGAAAACACCGATCCCAGAAAGCCCGACAAGGGAACCAGCACCATCAGCAAATAGAGCGCACCGTGGGCAATGCGCGCACTGCGGGCCATCCACCCGGTGGCTGATGCCGCCATGGCGGGGCGCAAGACCAGCCAGATGCTGCGCAGCACCGCCAGAAGCAGCAGCACCACGCCGATGGATTTGTGCAGGTTGAACCAGCCTGCACGGATCCCGCTATCGTCCTTGGGCAAATCCACCATCCAGAAACCCAGCGCGATCTGGGCTGCGATGAGGGCCGCCATGGACCAGTGCAAGAGCACCGTGAATCGGTCGTGGCGATGGGTGTTCATGGCGCGTCTCCTCCTTCATCTACACAAGCCGGATGCCGCTGGTGGCGTGCCAGCGTCCTGTTTTTTCGACCCACAGGACATCGACTCGCCATTTGCGGGCCAGTGCCTCGATCTGGCGGGGCCCGCTGATGAACATGACCTTGGTCAGTGCATCCGCCAGCGTGGCGCTGGGTGCCAGCACGGTCACGCTGCTCAATACGGGCGGAGAATCGCCGGTGGCGGGGTCGAGGATATGGTGGTGCAGCAAGTCCATGGAGAACGCGCTGCGGTGATCCGACGAGGTGGCCACAGAGCGGCCACCCATAGGCACGTCCGCAAGCACCTGCTCTACGTTGCGAGGATCCTCCACGCCAAGAATCCAGGGCTGCTGGCGCAGGTTTTGACCAAGACAGGCAAACTCGCCCGCGTCTATCAAGGCATGGGCGATGCCGTGCTGCACCAGGGTCTGCTTCGCCAGGTCTGCTGCGTATCCCTGCGCGATGCCGTTCAGGGTCAACGCCATGCCTGGTTTTTGCAGCGCAATGCCTGCATCACCCATCGCCACATGTTGCCAGCCAATGCGCTCGCGCACCTGGGCCCGCTCGCCGGGGCTGGGAAGGCGGCCCTCGCGCTGGGCTTGGGCATACAGCAGCCACAGGGGCTGCACCGTCGGGTCGAACTGCCCGCCGCTGTGCTGCGCCACCAGCAGTGCGGTGCGCAGCACGGTCCGCAACTCGGGGCTTGGGCTGTCGAGATACCCTTGGCGATTGAGTGTGGCCAGTTCACTCCGGTCGTTGAAGAGGCTCATGGATGCTTCTACGCGCCGAATGGCAGCCACTGCTGCATCCAGGCCCGCTTCAAGCTGGCGGGCGTTTTCGTGGGCTGCACGCAGGCTTAGGGTGGTTCCCAGGCCCAGCAACAGGCGCTGGCGCCATTGCAGGCGTGGGGCATCTGCGCGCAGCGCCGTCAAGCCGACCGCGGTGCCAATACCGGTGCTCAGGAACTGCCGTCGCTGCATTGTTGGTCTCCATCCGTGGGGGCATTCTGGCGTCACTTGCTGGGTGAGGCTTGCACATGCAAGGGCCGCACCGGAATCACCTTGCCCTTGCGCTTTTCCAGCACGCGTGGTGTGCACAAGGAGTCTGCGTTGTAGATTGCAACGCATTCCAGGCACTGAAAGCACTCGTTGTAGTCGATGCTCCCTTGCGGCTTGATGGCCTGGTATTGGCACTTGTGGCGGCAGGTCTGGCACGGTTGCCCGCACTCGGCGCGGCGTTTCAGCCAATCAAAGCCCCGCACCCGCCCCAGCACTGCAAGCCCCGCACCC
>JAYRUL010000266.1:0-2750 GCA_041919095.1 Rhodoferax sp.
GTCGGAGCCCCCATAGATGACGCTGGCCTGACGCACCTCCACGGCCGTGTTGTTCCCGGTGGCGGGCATGGATGGGGCAGGCGGCGCAGGCAGCATGGGCGAGGAAGTTAACCGTTTGGTCAACTCATTGTAGGTCTGCGCAAGGGGTGCGCGGTGGTCGCACCGCGCACCAAGGTGCTAGTGGTTTTCCCGCACGTGTAGACGGGTCAGGCTCGCTCAGATTGGTTGTGTGCGCGCCAGCAACCAATCTCGCGCAGCGCCCTCCACCAGGGGCTGCAGGCGCTCGCGCACGCTGGCGTGGTAGGCATTGAGCCATTGCACTTCGTCGGGGCGCATGAGCGTTTTGTCGATACAGCGGGTGTCGATGGGGCAGAGCGTCAGCGTTTCGAAGGCCAGGAACTCACCGAAAGGCTCGGTGCTGGGAGCTGCCACGTTGAGCACCAGGTTTTCGATGCGCACCCCCCATTGGCCCGGCCGGTACAGCCCTGGCTCGATGGAGGTAATCATGCCCGGCTGCATCGCCATGTTGGCATCGGGGATGGCTTTGGAGATGCTTTGCGGGCCCTCGTGCACGTTCAGGAAGTAGCCTACGCCGTGGCCCGTGCCATGGCCGTAGTCGCAACCGGCAGCCCACAGCGGGGCGCGAGCCAGGGCGTCGAGCATGGGCGACAACGTACCCTGGGGAAACTGCGCGCGGGACAAGCCGATGGTGCCCTTGAGCACCAGCGTGTAGTCGCGCTTTTGGGCGGCATTCGGCGTGCCGATGGGCCAGACCCGCGTGATGTCCGTGGTCCCGCCCAGGTACTGGCCACCCGAGTCGATCAGCAGCAGGCCGTCACCTGCGATCACGGCATGGCTCTCGGGCGTGGCGCGGTAGTGCGGCATGGCACCATTGGCGTTGAAGCCTGCAATGGTGTTGAAAGACAAGCCCTTGTAGCCGGGGCGCTTGGCGCGCTCAGCGGTCAGCATTTCGTCCACCGTCAGTTCGGTTAGGCGTTCACCACGCGCTTGCGCTGCTTCGAACCAGGCATAGAAGGCGCACATGGCGGCACCGTCTTGCTCCATGGCGTGGCGAATATGGGCGCTTTCGACGGCGTTCTTGCGGCTTTTCAGCAGTACGCTGGGATTGAGCGCCTCCACCACGCGCACCGTCGTACCCGCGCCTTCGCGTAGCCCCAGGGTCACGCGCTTGGGGTCTAGCATCAGCACGGCACTGGCGGGCAGTACCGCCAGGGCGGCGCGTGCTTGCGTGTAGTCGGCCACCTGCACGCCGTCTCGGCGCAAGGCTTCCTGGAGCTCCGCACTAATCTTGCCGGTGCCCACGAACAAGGTGGCTTCGCGGGTGTCGATCAGGGCATGAGCCAGGAACACCGGGTTGTAGTCCACGTCGGAGCCGCGCAAGTTGAAAAGCCAGGCAATATCGTCTACGGTGGAAATGAAATGGTGGCTGGCACCTTGCTGGGCCATGGCGGCACGCACCTGGGCCAGTTTGGTGGCGCGGGGTGTACCGACATACGCAGCATCATGCGCGTACACGGTGGCCGCAGGCAGGGCGGGGCGCTCGGGCCAGACGACACCGGGCACATCCACGTCGGTGCGCAGCTGTGCGCCAACCTTGGCCAGGGCCTCGCGCAATTGGGCAGCGGCTGCCAGACCGAGCACGTCACCATCTACGCCGACTACGTCGCCCGAATGCATTTGTGCGGCCAGCCATTGCACGTGGTGGGTGGATGCACCGGTTTCTACGCGCACCAACTCGATGCCGCTGCCTGCCAACTCACTTTCAGCCTGCGT
This sequence comes from Rhodoferax sp., assembly GCA_041919095.1. Lineage (GTDB taxonomy): Bacteria > Pseudomonadota > Gammaproteobacteria > Burkholderiales > Burkholderiaceae_C > Allorhodoferax. Next base: position 1,795 of record JAYRUL010000266.1, read on the forward strand.
CCAATAGCGGCTATCGGCAAAAACGGCCGCCTGGGTTCGCGTGACGACCAACGTGCCCATGGAGCCAGTGAATCCGGACAGCCACTGGCGCGATTGCCAGCGTTCGGGCAGGTACTCGGACAGGTGGGGGTCGGCACTGGGGACCAGGCAGGCGGCTAGGCCGAAATCGGCCAGGGCCGCCTGGGCGCGCTCGATACGCTGGGCATACACGGACAGTGAAACAGTCATCGCGGTTCCTTGTGGGAATGAAGGCGCGGGGTAGGTGCGCCAAAAGACCGCGAATTGTAGGACTGGGCTTACAACCGTGTGACACCCGGGATACTGCCAACCAGCACACCGTCCACATACAGCGCCCCTTCAGGGGCACCCGCTTCGGCGTAGAACTCGTACACCGCGGGCAGAGGTGCCACTGGGCGTGGCGGTGCCAGCAACGCACGGGCTGCACGTGTCAGTGCACGGCTGGTTGCGCGCAGTGCGCGGGCCAGGGTTTTACGAAGGGCCATTTCGGCGGCCAAGGCAGTGGCCGCGCTCACATACGTTCCGGTCATGGTGGTTTCTCCACAGGAGGCCCCTGCCACCAATGACAGGAGCCGGGTGTTGCTAGGGACTGGGGGGCCGGGCAGCGCAAGCGCGCAGGGGCAGTTTCAAGGCGGGTCGCGCGCGGGACGAAGCGACAGGGAATACAGATAGATTGCGATTGGTCATGGAAGGCCTCCTGGGCGTGGTGGAAAAAACGGGAATACTGCGCGTGATGCGAAAACGTGGCGCAGGAAAACTTGCTCAAATGATAAACAATAAGTTATCTTGAGCAAGTAATTTTTATCATTAAGTTGGTGGCGCTATTTTTTTCGTCGCAAAGGCGCTACACCCTGCTGGCTACGTTGCCAGAGAGACTCTTCGGTGACCGGTGCCGAGGCCGGGTTCGGGGATGCCGCCTTGGGCGCAGCCACGGGCGC
>JAYRUL010000267.1:0-2746 GCA_041919095.1 Rhodoferax sp.
GTGTGCGCCACCACGCCGCCGCGGCGGATGAGCAGGTCCTGGCCTTGCAAGCCGGTGAGCGCATGCACCTCGGCGGCAAGCAGGTCCTCCACGCCCGCGGCGCAGGGTAGGAAGAGTTGGAGTTGGTTCATGGAGAGCTTTCTTGGCAAGACGCCGCTACAACGCCTTGCGCAGGGATGCGACGGCGATCTTGAGGCCTTCGCGGTATTTGGCTACGGTGCGCCGGGCGCAGTCAATGCCTTGCTCCTTGAGCATGTCGGCAATCTGGTTGTCGCTGAGCGGTTTGTGCGGGTCTTCGGCGGCAATGAACTGCTTGATGAGCGCGCGCACGGCCGTGCTGGAGGCGTTACCCCCGCTTTCCGTACCCAGTCCCGAACCAAAGAAGTACTTGAGCTCGAACGTGCCAAAGGGCGTAGCCATGTACTTGGCGGTGGTCACGCGACTGATGGTGGATTCGTGCAAGCCCAGCTCGTCGGCGATTTCACGCAGCACCAGCGGGCGCATGGCTAGCTCGCCGTGCGTGAAAAAGCCCTTCTGGCGCTCGACGATGGCGCGGCTCACGCGCAAGATGGTGTCAAAGCGCTGCTGGATGTTCTTGATGAACCAGCGTGCCTCTTGCAGCTGCTGCTGCATGGCAGCATGGCCCGCTGCGTCGCGCACGCCGCGCTGGTTGCGCAGCACGGCGGCGTAGATATCGTGCACCCGCAAACGGGGCATGACGTCGGTATTGAGCATGACCCGGAATTGCGGGCTGGCCACCCCCTGGCGCTGCACCGGCACAACCAGCACATCGGGCACGACCGCGTTGCGCTCCACGTCCACAAAGGGCCGTGCGGGCTTGGGTTCCAGCCGCGCGATCAACGCCAGCGCCTCGCGCACCTTCGCATCGGTTCCGTCACATCGCGCCACCAGCGTCTTGATGTCGCGCCGGGCCAACATTTCCATCGGTTGCTGGCACAGGCGCAGTGCCAATTGCAGCAATGCGGCTTGCGCCGGGTCTTGCGCCGCGCACCAGCGCTCGTGCAACTGCAAGCGCAGGCATTCGCCCAGATTGCGCGCGCCAACGCCCGTCGGGTCCAGGCTTTGCAACAACCCGAGGGCCACGGTGAAACGGTGTACCAGCTCTTCCTGCGCCAAGGCATCGTCGCCAGCCAGCGACTGTGCCAACTCCTCCAGGCTGTCTTCCAGGTAGCCATCGTCATTCAACGATTCAATCAGGAACCGCAAGGCAGCGCCATCCTCGGCTCCCAGACGCAACCGCAGCGCCTGGCGGTGCAGGTGGTCCTGCAACGAAATCGCTGGACTGGCGTGGGTGCCTGCCACCGCATCATGCTCGCCTTCGGCGCTGGCATTGCGCGCCGGTGCGTCGCCCCCCCATTCGCTGTCATCCGGGCGCAACTCGGTCGTGCCGTCACCTTCCCAGCTGGGTGCGTCGTCGTTGTCCAAGGCTGCGATTTCAGCATCATTTTGGGCTGCAGAGCCCGCTGGAATTGCGTCAGCAGCTATGAAATCAGTAGCACCTTCAGCCAGGCGGTCACCCAGACTCACGGGGGTATCGGCGGTATCCAAGCCGAACTCCTCGCGTGCCGCCAATTCATCGGTGCGCTCCAGAAAGGGATTCTCATCGAGCGCCTGCTCCACTTCCTGGCCCAGTTCCAGCGTGGACAACTGCAGCAGCCGAATGGATTGCTGCAACTGGGGTGTCAATGCCAGGTGCTGCGATACCTTGAGCGACAGGACCTGTTTCATGCAGCCAATGGCGTGAGCGCCGCAGGGCCGCCCCAAAGCGCGAAGGCCCCCGTGGGGGGCAGAGAGCGACACAGCGTGCGCGAACGTGGAGGCATCACTTCACATTCTGAAATGTTCGCCCAGATACACCCGGCGCACGTCGGCGTTGTCCACGATCTCGGCGGGCGTGCCCTCTGCCAGCACGCGACCATCACTGATGATGTAGGCGTGGTCGCAGATGCCCAGGGTTTCGCGCACGTTGTGATCGGTGATCAACACCCCGATGCCGCGCCCTTTCAGGAAATTGACGATGCGCTGGATCTCGATCACGGCAATCGGATCAATGCCAGCAAACGGTTCGTCCAGCAAGATGAAACGCGGGCGGGTCGCCAGGGCACGGGCGATTTCCACGCGCCGACGCTCGCCGCCCGACAACGCCAGCGCTGGGGAGTCGCGCAGGTGCTCGACCCGCAAGTCGTGTAACAGCGCGCTCAGGCGGCGTTCGATTTCGGCGCTTTGCAAGGGCTGTCCAGCCTCGTCTTGTTGCAGCTCCAGCACCGCGCGCACGTTGTCCTCGACATTGAGCTTGCGAAAAATCGACATTTCCTGCGGCAGGTAGCCCAGCCCCAAACGCGCTCGGCGGTGGATGGGCATGTGCTCGATGCTTTGGCCATCAATGGTGATGTCCCCGCTGCTGGCCCGCAGCAGGCCCACAATCATGTAGAACGAGGTGGTCTTGCCAGCGCCATTGGGGCCGAGCAGCCCCACCACCTCACCGGTGCGCACGGTCAAGGACACATCTTTGACGACCTGGCGCTTGCCATACGACTTTTGCAAATGTCGCGCTTGCAGGCTGCCACCGGGTGCTGCGGGCGCACCCTCGTCCGGTCGGGACACAGCAACCCCCACTTCGGTCACTTGGACGGACTCCCCAAGGTCGTCGTCGCGCGCAAAGTCGGTGCCGGTGCGGCTTGGGCAGCGGAAGCACCGGGCTGCGCGGCGCGGGCCGGCGTGTCGG
>JAYRUL010000268.1:0-2731 GCA_041919095.1 Rhodoferax sp.
GCGGCGGGCAACTTGGCGGTGACCCAAGGAGCGCTGGGCGGTATCTATATCGGCGGGGGCATCGTTCCGCGTCTGGGGGCGTACTTCGATGCCTCGCCGTTTCGAGCACGGTTTGAAGACAAGGGCCGCTTCGCAGACTACATGCGCCGCATTCCCACCTTTGTCATTACCGCCGAAGATGCCACCTTGCAAGGCGCCAGCGCCATCCTTGCGGCGCAGTTGCGCGGCTTGGAGGGGGCCGAAGGGTCGGCCACACTGGCCCAAATCAAGCGCGCCCTGCCCAACCTGTCGCCAGCCGAGCAGCGGGTGGCCAACCACGTGCTGTCGCAACCGCGTTCCGTGCTCAACGACCCGATCGCCCAGATTGCCCGCCTGGCCGATGTGAGCCAACCCACCGTGATTCGGTTTTGCCGCTCCATGGGGTGCGAGGGTCTGTCCGACTTCAAGCTGCGCCTGGCATCGAGCCTGACCGGCACCATGCCCATCACCCACACCCAGGTCACCCAGCAAGACTCCATGCTGGAGCTTGGGGCCAAAGTGCTGGGCAACACCGCCTCCGCGATTTTGCAAACGCGCGACCACCTCAACCGCGACAGCATGGACCGCGCCATGCGCCTGATCGCTTCCGCGAGCCGGGTGGAGGTCTATGCGGTTGGCCATTACGGCGCGGTCGCGCAGGATGCCCAGTTCAAACTGCTGCGCGTAGGGGTCGCTGCGGCCGCTTATACCGACACGCGCCTGCAGATCCTGGCGGCCCAGCAGTTGCGCTCCGACGTGGTGGTGCTCATCATCAGCGGAAGCGGGCGCATTGCCGAACTGCTGGAGGTGGCCGAAACGGCCCAAGCGCGCGGAGCCACCGTCGTGGCCATTACCGAAAGCCAATCCCCGCTGGCACGCAAGGCCAATTTGTCGCTGATCGTCGACCACGTGGAAGACATCGCCACGCAGGTGCCCATGATCAGCCGCATCCTGTACCTGTTGATGGTCGACATCCTGGTGGTCGGCGTGGCTCTGCAGCGCGGGGCCGCCATGCCCAGCATCGGCAGTGACGCCACCGCCCGGCTGGATGAATCACAACCGGGAAACGCACCGGTGCAGGCCCGGCGCAAGGCACCCGGGGTGAGTGCGGCCGGTGAACTGGCACACCTGGTAGCCCCCAATCGTTCGGTTTGAGCGTTTTGGAGCTTTGGGTCGAAATTTGGTGCCAAATCGGCCTCCAGAGCTCATGGAATATGCGTAAGCAGCTATGAAAAACATAGTGAATTCAAAGGGTGGCACACAACCTGCTTCTTCAACACCAGACTTTTGAAACACCACCATGACCGCCCGTGCCGCCAACTGCTCTGTCGAACAAGCCATGCTCTGGCCCTGCCTGGACGAGGCCCGCTGGGGCGGCGTCAGTTTGGTGGGTGCCGGGCCGGGTGATCCCGAGCTGTTGACCGTGCGTGCGCTGCGCCGGCTGCAGGCAGCCGATGTGGTGGTGTTTGACAACCTGGTCGGGCACCAGATCATGACTTTGGTGCCGACAAGCACGGCCTGCATTTATGTGGGCAAGAAAGCAGCCGATCACGCCTTGCCCCAGGAAGCGATATGCACCTTGCTGGTGCAGTTGGCCCAGCGCGGCAAGCGCGTGGTGCGCCTCAAAGGGGGCGATCCCTTTGTGTTCGGGCGTGGCGGTGAAGAGCTGGAGGTCTTGGTCCAGGCGGGTGTGGCAGTGGAAGTGGTGCCTGGCATTACCGCAGCCTTGGGGGCCAGTGCGGGCGCGGGTATTCCGCTGACACACCGCGACCTGGCCCAAAGCTGTGTCTTTGTGACCGGCTACCGCAAGGACGGTGGCGATGTCACCAACTGGGCTAGCCTGGCGCGGCCCAACCAGACCTTGGTGGTGTACATGGGGGTGAGTGCCTTGCCCGGCATCGTGCAGGCACTGCGAGCGCATGGCCGTGCGGGCAACACGCCCGTGGCACTCATCCGCCATGCCAGCCTGCCCGATCAACAAGTTTGGACCGGCACCCTGGACACCATCGTCGACCTGGCAACCCGCCACCAGATCAAGCCACCGGCCCTGACCGTAGTGGGTGAGGTCGTGGCGCTGTACCAGCCCAATCTGGAAGCGCAGCTGCGTGTGGCGCGTGAGGCTTGGGGATAATTCGGCCAAGCTGGCAAACCGTGCCGATGCCTGCGCCTTTTGCGTAACCAGTGAGCCCGTCATGATGAACCGTTCGCCGAAGCTCCAATGTCCCCACTGCGGTTTTGCCGTCTTCAACCGGCGTTACGCGAAGTGCGAACGTTGCAACCAGGACTTGCCCCATGGGGTTGCCTATTCGAGCGAACAGATCGCCGGTATCCGTGCGCGTGAAAAGGCCGCGGCGCTCGCGCGCAATCCTGCTGGACGATCGGTTTCTTCCGGCGATGGCGACGTGGGTGGGTGGGAGGTTCCAGATGGTTCCGGCGCTTCGTCGGACCATGGTTGCTCGCTCGACGGTGGTTCGTGCGGGGGTGGGGACTAAGGTCAGTTCGCACCGTTTTTCGTAGATGGAATCATGCACATCGAGCCTGAACTACCCAAGGTGAAAGACCGGGTGCAGATGGCGCGGGATGCGATGGGGAGTGTGGGGCATCACACGGCCTTGCGTTCCGTGTAGGCAGCCCGCGATAGCGTGAAACCGGTCTTGGTGGTGGGGTGGGTTCGGCATCGTGGGTGCTGAACCGGATCAGTCCTTGTTCGTGC
>JAYRUL010000269.1:0-2728 GCA_041919095.1 Rhodoferax sp.
GGCGAGAACGTGGGTGAGCTGCAGACGCGCGGCATCCTGCTCGACGGCACCACCGAGGGCGGCTCCAAACGCCTGCTGCTGCAGATCTTTTCGCAGACGCTCTTGGGGCCGGTGTTCTTCGAGTTCATCCAACGCAAGGGCGATGAGGGCTTTGGCGAAGGCAACTTCAAGGCGCTGTTCGAGTCCATGGAGCGCGACCAGCTGCGCCGGGGCGTCATTGAAGGCGTGGCAGCATGACCATGCGCAAGCTGACCGATGCTGAAGTGGCCGCGCTGCCCACGCAATTGCCGCGCTGGACGCTGGACGCGCAGGCCGGCACGCTGACCCGCCAGTTTGTGTTTGCCGACTTTGTGGAGGCCTTTGCCTTCATGACCCGGGTGGCCCTGGCCGCCGAAAAGCACAACCACCATCCCGAGTGGAGCAATGTGTACAACCAGGTGTCCATCACCTGGACCACGCACGACGTGCGGGGCCTGAGCACCAACGACACCGACCTGGCCTTGCTGTGCGAGCGTTTCGCGCAGGAGTCGGGCCGCGGTGCGGATTGAAAGGGGTGCCATGATCACCGTCACACCCGAAAAAACCAAGCACGGACTGGCAGCCGGTGCGCAGGCGGCCCCGGCGCGCGCCGATTGGACCATCGACCAAGCCTGGGCCGACTACACCCCCGCCCAGCACGCGGTCTGGAAGACGCTGTTTGAGCGCCAGTGTGCCCTGTTGCCCGACCTGGCCTGCCAGGACTATGTGCAGGGTATGCGCCAGCTGCCCATGAGCGCCGAACAGATTCCGAACTTTGAAGCACTGTCGGAAACGCTCATGAAAGCCACCGGCTGGCAGGTGGTGGCGGTGCCCGGGCTGGTGCCCGACGATGTTTTCTTCGACCACCTGGCGAATCGGCGCTTCCCCAGCGGCAACTTCATCCGTGGCGCGCACGAACTCGACTACCTGGAAGAGCCCGATGTCTTTCACGACGTGTTCGGCCACGTACCCATGCTCATGCACCCGGTCATGGCCGACTTCATCCAGGCCTACGGCCAAGGCGGGCTGCGCGCGCAAAAACTGGGCAAGCTCACCGAGCTGGCGCGCGTGTACTGGTACACGGTGGAGTTCGGGCTGGTGAAGGAGCACAGCGACCTGCGCATTTACGGTGCAGGCATTGCCTCATCTTTTTCAGAGAGCCGCTTTGCAGTGCAAAGCGATTCGCCCAACCGCATCGGTTTTGACCTGGAGCGGGTGATGCGCACCAACTACCGCATCGACGACTTCCAGGAGGTCTACTTTGTGCTCGACAAGCTCGACGATTTGCTGGCCCTGGCCCAAACCGATTTCGCGCCCATTTACGAGCGCCTGAACCACGGGCCGCATTACCAGCCGGGGGACGTGTTGCCTGCTGATGCCGTGCTGCACCGCGGCACCGGGAGCTACCACCGCAAGTAAGGGGCCCACCTGGCCCGACCGACTCAAGCAATACTGAATGGTAACCATGTAAACCATGTGGTTACCATGTAAACTATAAAGTATTGATTGAGGGGCGTTCGGCGCAACCGCTGCGGGTTCCCTTGATTTCTCATCGTTCAAAGGGATGTCCATGAAGCGAAACGTTGCGTTGGCGATTGCGGTTCTGTTCAGTTCGTGGGCGGCACATGCCCAAGAAGGGGGCCTTCCCTTGTGGGAGCTGGGTGTGTTCGCCGGCGGCGTGTCAACGCCTGCCTATCCGGGGTCGGTTGATCGTGTATCCCGAACACTCGTCTTGCCTACCGTGGTCTACCGTGGCGAGATCCTGCGTTCGGACCGCTCGGGTATCGGCGCGCGGTTGTTCCGTTCGGAAGATGTGGAACTGGATGTTGGGTTCTCGGCGTCCTTGCCCGCTAGTTCGGACGCGGTTCCTGCCCGCAAAGGGATGCCCGATTTGGGAACCCTGGTGGAGTTTGGTCCGGGCTTGAAATGGACGGTGTCACGCCCCACACCCAGCAGCCGACTGCGGTTGGAACTCCCGCTGCGTTCGGTGCTGGAGGTGCAGGGCGGTGTGCGCGAGCAGGGCGCGGCGTTTGAGCCGACCCTGATCTATGAAACACGGGACGCCGCCAGCGGTTGGAGCTTTGCAGCCAGCACCGGACTGGTGGTTGGCGACTCCCGACTCAACCAGTATTTCTACGGCGTAGAGCCGGTCTACGCCACGCCTTCGCGCGCGGCGTATTCCGCTCAGGCGGGGTTGATCGCTACGCGGCTGGGTTTCACGGCGTCCCGCGCCATGACGCCTGATTTGCGTCTGTTTGCGTTTGCCCGATTTGAGAGCTATGGCGCAGCGGCCAATCGCACCAGCCCTTTGTTTCTCGAATCGGCCGGGCATTCGGTCGGCCTGGGTTTGAGCTGGACTTTGGGGCGTTCCGCGACCCGCGTTGCCAACTGATGGGCCACTTCAGCGCTGCGCGGCCGGGTTCAGGATGTTGCGGATTTCGTTGCGCGTGTGAGAGCCAAAGCGCTGGAGCAGGTCGGCAATGGCTTGATCCAGGGTTTCACGGGCTTTGGCATCGGTCTTGGACAGCAGCCCGATCAGGCTGACGCCGTCATCTTGGGCACCAAAGTCAAAGTGGGGGTCGTTCACGTACTGGGTCGGTAGCGTTTGGGCCAGAAGGTCGGACAAGTGCTCGCTGGATTGGGCTGCCTGGTGGGCTACGACATCGCGCACGTAGCGGTCGGTCCACAGCGGGTAGCGGGCATCCTGGCT
>JAYRUL010000270.1:0-2720 GCA_041919095.1 Rhodoferax sp.
TGGCATCCCCGGTAGCCATGCTGCCTTGCAGCCATTGTGGTGTTCATGTTCCCCGCTCGGAAGCCCACTTTGGTACGCGCGGTCCCTACTGCAGTGTCGACCATCGCACCTTGGCCGAGCACTGAATGCCATCTTCGACTGCCGCCTCCAACTGGCCCGATGCGTGGGCAGAACGTCCCATTGACGAAGAGTCGGCGCCGGTACAGGCTTTAGCGCGCCTGTGGCAGGCCTTTATGGCCGCGCGCATGGTGCTGGCCACCGTGCTGGTGGGTTTGCAGGTGGCCTTGATGGTGACGGGTACGTCCTTTAGCCGCCCCCTGATGGGCGTCTGTATCGCCTATCTGCTCCTGACCTTGCTAAGCCGTGCGTTGATTCAACCTCGGCCGCTGGGTCAGTCGTTCAACCACGCCTGGGGAGCGTTGGCGGGGCTGGATATTCTGACTTTCACGGCCTTGCAGATAGTCCAAGGCAGTGCCGGCCATGCAGCAGTCAATTACACGCCCCTGTATGCACTGCCGGTGCTCCTGGCTTCGGTTTTGGGTTCGTTGCGGCTGGCGCTGGGTACGGCAGCCGGCATCACCATGCTCATGCTCGGCGGTGCGGTGCTGTCCGGCTGGAACGAAGCCAGCTTTGCAGCAACCAACCTGGTTCAGCCTGCGTTGAGCGGCGCAGGTTTCTTTGCAGTGGCGTGGCTCGCCAACCAGCTGGCCACGCGGCTCGCCGACGAAGGTGCGCGTGCGCGCCAGAATCAACTGGCGGCCTCCATGCAGCAGCAAGTCAATGAGTTGGTCATTGAGTCATTGACCGATGGCGTCCTGGTGGTCGACGAACATGGGCGCATCCGCGCGGCCAACCCAGCAGCGCGCAGCGCACTGCAATTGAGTGCATCGAGCCACGCTGCCGCACTCAGTTTGCAAGACAGTGCGGCTCTGCGTCCGTTGTTGGACATGGCACGGCGCAGCATCGCCGGGGCGAGCGAGCTGTCGGAAGTCGTTTCGCTCAACCAGGATCACCTGGGCGTGCGGCGTTTGCATGTTCGAACCCGGCTTGCGGTGGGTTGGGGAACCAGCCTGTGCGTCTTGTTTCTGCAGGATCAACGCGAGATGGAGGCACGCTTGCGCACCGAGAAGATGGCCAGCATGGGCCGCCTTTCCACCGCAGTCGCGCACGAGATTCGCAACCCCTTGTCTGCCATCGCGCAAGCCAACGCCTTGTTGGACGAAGATCTGCAAGATCCCCGGTTGAAACGGTTGACCCATATGGTGGATCAAAATGCCAAGCGGTTGGAGAAGATTGTGAACGACATCCTCAACGTGGCTCGCGTGCGGCCAGCGCACACGGATGCATTGGTGCCGGCGCTGCCATTGGCGTTGACCGTCCATCGGATCTGCACCGAGTGGATCCAGCAAAACGCTGCCCAGCGCCGAGTCCTCCTGGAGCTACCCGTGGATGGCACCCAGGTTCGGTTTGACCCCGAGCATCTACGCCGCGTCTTGGTGAACTTGCTGGACAACGCCTTGCGCTACACCCAGGACGAACCGCAGACGGTGCAGATCTACCTGGATCAGACCCGTGACGGATTGGCGCAAGCGGTGGTCTGGAGTTGGGCAGCACCCGTCGAGCCCTCGGTGCAGGAACATTTGTTCGAACCGTTCTTTTCCTCCGACAGCCGCTCCAGTGGCTTGGGACTCTATCTCTGCCGAGAAATGTGTGAAAGAAACCACGCGCTCTTGCAATATGAGCGCCGCGAACGGACCGTCGTGCACGAGCGCGTTGACGGCAATGCTTTTGTGGTGACGTTTGCGGCACCCTTGTTTAACGAACCCTTGGCTGAAGAGACGGCAACACCATGGCAACCCAAGCTGTACTGAGCCCGCCGCAAGTTCTGGTGGTGGACGATGAACCCGATTTGCGTGCTTTGTATGAATTGACCCTGCTCCGCGAAGGCTACCGGGTGGATACAGCGGCAAGCATTCAAGAAGCCCTGCAATGCTTGCAAGACCGCCGCTTTGATGTACTGCTGACCGATATGCGCTTGCCAGACGGCATGGGCACCACGATCTTGCGTCATATTCGCGCCGAGCAACGCCCCGAGCGTTGCATTGTCATCACCGCCCACGGGTCTGCCGAGAATGCGGTCGAATCCCTCAAGGCCGGGGCTTTCGACTACCTGTCCAAACCCGTCGATCTGAAGCAGTTTCGCAGCGCCGTTGCCTCGGCCTTGCAAAGTTCGGTTCCCCGTGCCGGTCCGCGACGGCGTGCAACCGATCAACGCTGTGAGAATCCGTCAGACTCCGCATTGGGCCAGGCTGCCTTGAGTCGCCTGGTCGGTCATTCGTCGGTGATGCAGTTGGTGCGCGAGCGCATCGTCAAGGTGGCACGCAGCATGGCCCCCGTGCTGATTCAGGGCGAATCGGGCACGGGCAAGGAATTGGTTGCCAAGGCCTTGCATGCCAACAGCCATCGCGCCACGGGGCCCTGGGTTGCGGTGAATTGCAGTGCCATACCGGAGGCCTTGCTGGAATCCGAGTTCTTTGGGGCCAAGAAAGGCGCTTACACCGGGTCCACGCAAGATCGTGACGGCTATTTTCAGGCCGCCAAGGGCGGCACCTTGTTTTTGGATGAGATTGGCGACCTGCCGTTGGCGATGCAATCCAAACTGCTTCGCGCCATTCAAGAACGCAGTATTCGTGCGGTTGGCTCCAGCCAAGAAGACCAGG
>JAYRUL010000271.1:0-183 GCA_041919095.1 Rhodoferax sp.
CATAGAACCAAAACATGACGGCCCGTATGGAAAACGGCGTCTAATTGGGCATTTGGCAAACTGATGCAAGGAGGTGCGCCATGCCCAGCGATCCCCGCGCTTTGTCCCCTTTACGCCAGCAGTGCGCGCCGCCGTGGGTACTGGTGGCACTGGGCCTGTTGGCCGTGGCCCTGCCCTGCCCCA
>JAYRUL010000271.1:193-2716 GCA_041919095.1 Rhodoferax sp.
GCTGCCGACAAGGCTCCGGCCGTACCGGTGACCCAGCCCCGCCGAACCGCGCAAGATTTTCAGTTAACCCTGCGCCAAATCCGCGAGAGCCCTGCCGACGCCAGCACACCCGCGCCCGCGCGCTGGACCGATGGCGGCAGTGATGCACCCGCCCCGCTGCAAGTGCGCGTGCGCAATGGCGAGCCCGCGCACTGGCGCTTGCAATGGGTGCAGCCCCTGCAGTGGACCACCAGCATGCAGGCCCAGACTTTGCAGATGCACACCGACGCCGGCACAGCCACGGGCGCCGGGGGCGCGCTCACCCAGGGCCTGTACCTGGTGCAATCGGGCCAGGAGCTGCGGGTTACACCCATCGCCACCGCAACGCGCGCCGCCGTGCGACTGGATGTGGAAGTCCGTAGCCAGCAGACCGACGCGCGCCTGGCGCAGGAACTGCCTTACAGCCACAGCCAGGTGCTGTCCACCACCGTCACCGCAACGGTGGGCCAATGGGTGACCTTGGCCAGTAGCGGCGCGCCCAGCCCGCGCGGCACCTACCGCAGCGACGCGGCGCAGCGCGAAAGATGGTTGCTGCAAATCCAGGTGAATGTGCCGTGATCACCACGATGGACCTACAAATAGATACAAATTGGCTGCAGGCACCTAGAATGCCCCGGCTGGTAGGCGCCCCATCAACTCACTTCACTTGAAAGATTCATGATGTCCAAACTGCTCGACTACTTGAATGCGTTGGATCAAGATGCCGCCGCACGCGCGGCGCACCAGCAAGACCCGCAGGCTGCCATGACGCAGTTTGGGCTGAGCCCGGATGAGCAAAGTGCGTTGATGTCGGGGGACAAAACTGCAATTTCCACGATGGCTGGCATTGCCTTGGAAAACTTCCCCTTGATACAAGTCGACAATATCAACTCCTCCTACTAGTTCGGTCCAAGAGATCGGACCGTCGATGCCCATGCGAGATGCCAGAGTAGCGATACTTTTCGGCTTGGTTTTTTGCTGCAGTCTCGCTGCATCAACGGTTGGTGCCCAAGATTCAAATGAAGTTGAGACGCTGTTTCAAAAGCTAGGGAGTGCCTACAGCGCGTCGCAAGAGTCCAAAGACGCCATACTGAAACAGCTGGAAGCACAAAAACCCAGCTTCACGCCTGCCCAAAATGAGAGGTACATGCTTGCTTATGTGCACTCACTTGGCGATCACGGCAATCATGCTGAGCGCGTTGAACTGGCTGAAACTTTCGTACGCCAAGCGCTATCAGCGAGCCGCCGTGCTCAGTTTCTGTACGAAATCATTGATGGGAATGCCAACTTAGGTCGGTACGAACACGCCTTGCTCGCAATGAATGAATCGATTCTGTTGCTTCCACAAATCGACAAGACACCGGTAAAGATCGTTGTTTTGCAAGGTGCAATCAACCTGTTGACACCCATGCGCGCTTATGACGACGCCATGGATTTTTCAGCCCGAATACAAATTATGGGAAAGGAAACTGGCAGTCCCTACGCGGTTTGTGTCGGACTCGCTAACCGGGTCGAAATCAATTATTTACGCCAAGCCAGCGAACCGCTCCAACAAGATGTGCCAAAGGCACTTGCCGCGTGCCGTGAAGCAAATCACGAGTTGACAACATTGATCATCCGATCACTGGACGCGATGCATGTCATTGACTCTGGAAACCACGTGCGCGGAATATCTTTGGTGCTGCCACTCCTACAAGAATTCACGGCGACGAACCAAAACTCTGATTACGTCCCCCAACTGCACGAAGCCCTAGCCCGCGCCTACCTCCAAACCGGCAATCTGCAGCGTGCCGAGTACTACGGCCAACGCGCCTTTGACCGTGCCCAGGCCGGGCGCGTGCTGCTGTTGCAAGAGAAAACCAGCGAGACCTTGGCTGCCATCAAACGTGCGCAGGGGCAGCTGCCAGCGGCCTTGGCGCTGCTGGATATCAACCTCGACTTGAAGAAGCGTGTGCTGAGCGACCAGGTGCAGAAAAACCTGGCCTACCAGCGGGTCAAGTTCGACACCCAGGACAAGGCCAACCAGCTCACCTTGCTGGAGCAGCGCAATCAAAACCTGCGCATGGAAAAGGAGCTGCACGAACGCCAGAACGAGAACCTGATTCTGTTGCTCACCCTGGGTTTGGTGCTCGTGGTGTCCCTGGGCGGCTGGCTGGCACGGGTGCTCAGCCGCATGGACCGGTTTCGCCTCTCCGCCCAGACGGATGCCCTCACCCGCGTCAGCAACCGTGCGCACTTTGTGGCCGAAACCACCAAGGCGCTGCAGCAGTCGGCCCGCGCGGTGAGCCTGGTGGTGTTTGACATGGACCACTTCAAACACATCAACGACACCTACGGCCACCCTACGGGCGACTGGGTGCTGCAGGCCGTGTGCGAGACGGTCAAGCTGCAGCTCGACAAGGGCGATGTGTTTGGCCGACTGGGTGGCGAAGAGTTTGCATTGTGCGTGCCCGATCTGGCACCCGACGCCGTCATGACCCTGGCCGAGCGCTGCCGCATTGCCAT
>JAYRUL010000272.1:0-2667 GCA_041919095.1 Rhodoferax sp.
TTCCACATGTGGGTTCGGCCGCAGGGCCATGAGATTGTTGTCGGCGCGACGAGCTTTGGCTTGTTTCTGGCGGGGACCGTGATCGCCTTCACACCCAAGCCCGTGGGCGCTCAGGTGGCGTGTACGCGCGGCCTGGGTACCGTGGAGTGCGCCAAGACCGTGCTGGCGCTGCATGCTCCGGTGGCAATGTTGCTCACGCAGACCAACGATGCGGCGCAGCACGATCCACGCGAGATCCTTGGTGACCCCTATGGCAATGGCTGGATGGTGCGTGGCCATGCGCTGGACTGGGAGCGTGATCGTGCGCGCCTGCTCGGGCCGCAAGCCTACCGGACCTGGATTCAGGCGTGCATGCCCGGTGCGTTTGGCCAAGCCTGAGTTCTGCGGCAGTTTCCATGTCCAAACAAAAAATTGCGGTACTGCTGTGGTCGGTCACCCCTGTGCAGCCCGCGCTGTGCGCCGCGCCATTCGTGTATGCCGCAGCCGCAGCGGCCATGGACTGTGAAGTGGAGGTGCATTTCGCCGGGGATGCGGTGCGTCTGCTGGTTCCCGGTGTGGCAGCAAGTGTCTTTGCCAGCACCGGCAGCCCACGCAGCGTGCTGGATCACATGCGCAGCGTCAGCGACATGGGAGCACGCTTTCTGGCGTGCTCCATGGCATTGCACGAACGTGCGTTGGCGCTGGACGGTTTGATTCCCGAGTGCACCGGCGGGGCCGGTGCCACTGCGTTTGTGGTCAGGGCCCTTGATCCGGAGTGGTCAACGCTGGTGTTCTGATGGGGCGGCAGCCCCGTTCGGTGCGTGTTTTCATGATTGGAGAAAAGAGATGATTCAGAAAGTCAAGGGTTGGGGGTGTCATGCGTTGGTGTTGCTGGCGATGACCATGGCGACCGGGGTGGCCCAGGCGCAACTGCGTGTCACGGCGATTCCAGACGAATCGCCCACCGAACTTGCGCGCAAGGCTGCGCCGTTGGTCAAGTACCTGGAAAAGGCACTGGGCCAGCCGGTCGTGTTTACCCCGGTCACCGACTACGCCGCTGCCGTGGAAGCCATGGCCAACAAGCAGGTCGATCTGGCTTGGTACGGGGGCTTCACCTACGTGCAGGCGAATATCCGCTCGGGCGGCAAGGCCGTGCCTCTGGTGCAGCGCGCGGAAGACGCGGCGTTTCGCTCGGTCTTCATCACCACCCAGCCCACCATCCAGGGCCTGGCCGACCTCAAGGGCAAGAGCGTGAGCTTTGGTTCTCCGTCGAGCACCTCGGGCCACCTCATGCCGCGCAGCTTTTTGCTGCAGGCCCGCATCGATCCGGAGCGCGATTTCAAGCGCGTGGCGTTCTCGGGGGCGCACGATGCGACCATTGCCGCCGTGGCCGCGGGCAAGGTCGATGCCGGTGCGCTCAACATCTCGGTGTGGGAGAAATTCGTGGCCGAGGGCAAGGTGGACAGCTCCAAGGTGCGCGTGTTCTACACCACCCCCAGCTATTTCGACTACAACTGGACCGTGCATGCCGACATGCCCGCCACCCAGCGCGAGAAGCTGGCCCAGGCCTTCCTCCAGCTTGATGCCAGCACGCCCGAGGGCAAGGAAATCCTGGGCCTGCAGCGTGCCATGCGTTTCATTCCCACCAAGGCCGAGAACTACCAAGGCATCGAGCAGGCGGCACGCAGCGCAGGTTTGTTGAAGTAAAGCGCGCGAGTGGTCTCATTTGCTATTGTTTTGATAGCTGCTTGCGCTTTATTCATGGGCGGAATAGCCATTTTTGTTCTATGAGGATTGATCTCCAGTCCCTCCAGGCCCGCCACCCGGCTGCTGCACCAAGTGCCACTGCTGCACTGCGCGTGGAGCAGTTGCAGATCCAGGCGGGGGAGCAGTTGGCGGTCATTGGCCCTTCGGGCGCGGGCAAGACCACGCTGCTGCAAGTGCTGGCCTGCGCACTGCCGCCCAGCCGGGGTGCGTTGCGGCTGGACGGGGTGGACCCGTGGGGTGCCAGCCCCGCTGCGTTGCAGGCGCTGCGCCGCGCGCTCTTTCTGGCGCCGCAGGTGCCGCCGCTGCCTCCGCGCCAGCGTGTGGTCACGGCCGTGCTGGCGGGGCGGCTGCCGCATGAATCGCTGTGGTCCAGCCTGCGCAGCCTGTTCTACCCGCAGGACATTCCCCTGGCGCACCGGGCGCTGTCCGCTTTCGATCTGGGTGACAAGCTGTTCGATCGGGTGGACCGCATCTCGGGTGGCGAGCGCCAGCGCGTGGGCCTGGCGCGCCTCTTGGTGGCGCAGGCGCGCCTGTGGCTGGTGGACGAGCCTTTGTCTGCCCTGGACCCCACGCGCGCGCGTCAGGCGCTGCACACCCTGACGCGCACGGCGCAGGAACGCGGCGCCACGCTGGTGGCCACGCTGCACCAGGTAGATATGGCGCTGAAGCACTTCCCGCGCATCGTGGGCCTGCGCGACGGTGCAGTGGCCTTCGACCTGCCAGCCTCCGAGGTCACACCGGCGCGGTTGCAGGCACTTTATGCGCAGCACCTGGATGAACTCACCGCTGCGCCACCCGCGCACTGGATGGACGTGCCCGCCGCAGCACCGGCCCCGGTGGCCATGCACTGCCGCTGAGAGGCTGAGCGCCCACCCATGCCCGTGCTGCACCCAGCCCCCATGCCACCCACTTCAGCCACGC
>JAYRUL010000273.1:0-2661 GCA_041919095.1 Rhodoferax sp.
CCGATGTCGGCGCGCTCGGGCAATCCGCTGTCCAAATTCATCTTTGCGCTGACCGACTGGCTGGTTTTGCCGCTGCGCCGCGTGGTGCCCGCCGCCGGTAGCGTGGACACGGCCAGCCTGCTGGCGGCGTGGCTGGTGGAGCTGGGGCAGTTTGTGGTGCTGTGGGGGCTATCGGGCATGCAATGGAGTTTGGTCACGGTGGTAGTCATGGCCACGTTCGGTGTGGTGCGCATGGCCGTGACCGGCCTGTCGGTGTTGGTGATCGCCTACGCCGTCGTGTCCTGGGTGCAGACTCGGTCGTTCTTGTCGGACCTGCTCGAACGCCTGGTCATGCCCCTGCTGATGCCGATTCGCCGGGTGCTGCCGCTGGTGGGCGGCATTGACCTGTCACCCCTGGTGTTGCTGGTACTGCTGCAGATTGCCGCCATTGTGCTGGGACACATCCAGGCCACCATGCTGTTTGCCGTCTAGGTCCGTCGTTCTCGTCCTATGGATACGTTTTTGAACCGGCGCACGGCGCTGTGGGTGGTGGTGGCGGTAACCGCCTGGCGTCTGTATCTTTCAGCGACTTTGCAGTTGCATGCCGATGAGCCTTACTACTGGCTCTGGGCTCGCAACCTGGCCAGCGCGTATTTCGACCACGCGCCCATGGTGGCCTACTTCATTCGCCTGACCACGGTTTTTTCTGATGCCGAAGGGTGGCTGCGCGCCAGCGGCCTGGTGGCAGGGCTGGTGGCCAGCGCGGTTCTCTGGCATCTGGCGATGCAGTTGTTTGGCAACGAACGCGTGGCGGCAGGCAGCGTCATTTTGTTCAACCTGCTGCCTCTGACCATGCTGGGGTTGTTGATCATGACGCCAGACGTGCCCTTGTTTTTGTTTGCGTCCTTGAGCGTGCTGCTGTTCTGGCAGGCGGCCAGTGGCCAGCAGCCCTGGCGCTGGTATGGGTTGGGGCTGGTGTTTGGGCTGGCCTTGCTGTCCAAATACACGGCCATACTGATGGCCCCGTGCTTTCTGCTGTACCTGCTGCTTTCGGACGAGCGCCGTTGGCTCAAGACCGTGCATCCCTATGCTGGGTTTGCCTTGAGCCTGGCGTGCTTTGCACCGGTGCTGTGGTGGAATCACGCGCACGACTGGGTGTCGTTCACCTTCCAGGCTCGCAATGGGCTGGGCAGCCAGGAGTTGGCGTTGGACAAGGTGGCCGAATTCCTGAGTGGGCAGGCCTTTTTCTCCAGCCCCTTCATTTGGTGTGCGGGCTTGTGTGCGGCGTTCTCGGGGGTGGTGCGCAAGGACAAGCGGCTGTTGTTCTTGGTGACGACCTCGGTGCCGGTGATTGTCTTTTTTGCCCTGTCATCGCTGCGCAAGACGGCCTATCCCAACTGGGCCTCGTTTGCCTACCTGAGTTTTTGCTTGTGGGCTACCTACTACCTTTTGGCCGAAGGGGGGCGGATGCGACGGGTGGTGTGGGCGGTGTCGCTGGGCATCAGCGCGAGCTTGTCGCTGGCCATTACCAGCCATGCACGCTTTGGCGTGCTGCCGCTGGAACAGTTTTCCCAGCAGGCGGCCGAAGCCGACGCGAGCAACCAGGTGTACGGCTGGCGTGAGCTGGTTCAGGAGCTGGAGACCCGCTACCCCGAGCGCAAGACGGTGGTGACCCTGTCGCACCAGCTGAGTTCACTCATCATGTACTACTCGGACCAGCGACTGGTCGCCAAGACGGCCAAGCTGACCCGTCCGAGCCAGTTCAACTACTGGGACTGGGCGCAGGACCTACCGGTGCAGGATGCCCTGTATGTGTGGAGCCAGGCCGACTCGCTGGTCGAGCCCGGCAGCCCGTACCTGACGGCTGCGTACAGCCAGATCTTTCCGGTTCAGCGCGAGGGTCGGCTGCTGCGCACCTATTACATCTACGCCGGTGGGAAGGACCGACCCATTCCGTTCCCGGGTGAGTAAAGGGCGCGCGGGTGCTTACAGGACTGCGTCCGAGGGTTGGCGCTGCAGCATGGCCAGCGTGTTGGCAATGGTCTTGCGCAGTTCGCGGCGGTCGCAAATGAAATCGACCGCGCCCTTGGTCTGCAGGAACTCGGCACGCTGAAAGCCCTCGGGCAGGGTCACGCGCACCGTGTTCTCGATCACGCGCGGGCCGGCAAAGCCGATCAGGGCCTTGGGCTCGGCAATCACCACATCGCCCACAAACGCAAATCCGGCCGATACGCCGCCCATGGTCGGGTCGGTCAGCACGCTGATGTAGGGCAGGCCTTTCTTGGCCAGGCGCGTGAGCGCCGCGTTGGTCTTGGCCATTTGCATGAGCGAGAGCAGGCCTTCCTGCATGCGCGCGCCACCGGTGGCGGTAAAGCAGATGAAGGGCACTTTTTGCTCGATGGCGGTTTCCACGCCGCGCACAAAGCGTTCACCCACCACCGAGCCCATGGAGCCGCCCATGAAGTCAAATTCAAAACACGCCGCCACCACGCTGATGCCCAGCACTGCACCGCCCATGACAATGAGCGCGTCGGTCTCGCCGGTGTTTTCCAGCGCCTCTTTCAGGCGCTCGGGGTACTTGCGGCTGTCTTTGAACTTGAGGGGGTCCACGGGGATGACTTCTTGGCCCAATTCGTAACGGCCTTCGTTGTCCAGGAACACGTTGAGCCGGGCCCGCGCGCC
>JAYRUL010000274.1:0-2573 GCA_041919095.1 Rhodoferax sp.
GTTCGAACAACAATGCAAGAAACCCCAGGGCTGGATGGACCACGAGCATGCAGGCTCCGCAGGGCAGCCAGGGGCCGCGCCCATGGCTGACGAAGACGATCTCACCCCGCGCGATGGCGACGAGCGTTTTATCTTGGGTCTGGTGCTGACCTATTACCGCCGCCATCCCCAGCGCGCGCGCCAACGCCTGCTGGACTTGTTGGGCGAAGTACTCATGTCCAGCCCCGCCGCCCAGCCTGCGCCAGCAGGCCCGACTGCCGCGTCGGCGGCGGTCTCCAAGGCTGTTGCGCCCAGCCCGGCATCCCCGCCGGTCGCGGAAGAGTCCCTCTGGCAACGCAGCCAGCAGGGTGTAGCGCCTTTGCGACGAAAAAAATAGCATCGCTGTTTTTTTGATAAAGATTACTTGCTCAAGATAACTTGTTGTTTATCATTTGAGCAAGCCACTCTGCGCCGCTCTTTTCGGATCAGGCGCAGCATTCCCGTTTTTCCCACCACGCCCAGGAGGCCCTTCATGACCAATCGCCATCTCAATCTGTTCCCTGCCGCTTCGTCCCAAGCGCGACCTGCCCAGAAGCTGCCCGTGCGCCCCCGCGCTGCCCGGCCCCCCAGTCCTTAGCAATACCCGGCTCCTGTCATTGGTGGCAGGGGCCTCCCGTGGAGATACCACCATGACCGGAATGTATGTGAGCGCGGCCACTCCCTTGGCCGCCGAAATGGCCCTTCGTAAAACCCTGGCCCGCGCACTGCGCGCAACCAGCCGTGCACTGGCACGTGCAGCCCGTGCACTGCTGGCACCGCCACGCCCAGTGGCGCCCCTGCCTGCGGTGTACGAGTTCTACGCCGAAGCGGGTGCCCCTGAAGGGGCGCTGTATGTGGACGGTGTGCTGGTGGGCAGTATCCCGGGTGTCACACGGTTGTAAGCCCGGTCCTACAATTCGCGGTCTTTTGGCGCACCTACCCCGCGCCTTCATTCCCACAAGGAACCGCGATGACTGCTTCACTGTCCGTGCATGCCCAGCGTATCGAGCGCGCCCAGGTGGCCTTGGCCGATTTCGGCCTGGCCGCCTGCCTGGTCCCCAGTGCCGACCCCCACCTGTCCGAGTACCTGCCTGAGCACTGGCAATCGCGCCAGTGGTTGTCCGGATTCACCGGCTCGATGGGCACGTTGGTCATCACACGCACCCAGGCGGCTGTTTTTGCCGATAGCCGCTATTGGACGCAGGCTGAAAGCGAGTTGGCTGGCAGCGGCATCGAGTTGGTGCGCGTAGAAACCGGTGCATCCACCCACCACGTGCATTGGCTGTCCGCCCAAGTGCGTGCGGGCGACGTGGTCGGCGTGGATGGTGCCGTGCTCGGTCTGGCAGCCGCCGCCCAGTTGCGCGAGGCCCTGTCCAAGGTTGGCGCACAGCTGCGCACCGACGTGGATGTGCCCGGTGCCGTCTGGCCCGAGCGCCCCGCACTGCCTGCGGCCACCGTGTACGCGCATGATGCTGCGTATGTCGGTGCACCCCGCGCCACGAAACTGGCTCAGGTGCGCGCCGCCATGGCCCAGCAAGGCGCCAGCCACCATTTCATTTCCACCGTGGACGATATCGCCTGGCTTTTCAACTTACGCGGCTCCGACGTGGACTACAACCCGGTGTTCCTGGCCCATGCCCTGATCGACGCCCGCGGAGCCACCTTGTTCGTGGGCGCTGGCAAGATTAGTACAGAGCTGCAGGAAGCCTTGCGCCAAGACGGCGTGCAGGTGGCCGACTACACCGAAGCGCGCGCCGCGCTGGCCGCACTGCCTGCCAGCGCCGTGCTGCTGCTAGACCCCAAGCGCGTGACCCTGGGGCTACGCGAAGGCGCGGGTACGGCGATGCGCGTGGTGGAGGCGCTCAATCCCAGCGTACTGCTGAAAAGCCGCAAGAACGCCACCGAAGCCACCCATGTTCGCCACGCCATGGAGCAAGACGGTGCCGCCATGTGCGCCTTTTATGCCTGGTTCGAAGCAGCGCAAGCGCGTGGTGAGCGCCTGACCGAGCTGACCGTGGACGAGATGCTTACCGCCGAGCGCGCCAAGCGCCCCGGCTTCAAGGGCTTGTCGTTTAACACCATTGCTGGTTTCAACGCCAATGGCGCCATGCCGCACTACCGCGCCACGCCCGAGAGCCATGCCGTGATTGCAGGCGACGGCCTGCTGTTGATCGACTCGGGCGGCCAGTACCTGGGTGGCACCACGGACATCACGCGGGTCTGGCCCATCGGCACGCCGAGTGCCGCGCAGAAACGAGACTACACGCTGGTGCTCAAGGGCACCATCGGCTTGTCCCGCGCGCAGTTTCCCCAGGGGACGCTGTCGCCCATGCTCGACGCCCTGGCTCGCGCCCCGCTGTGGGCAGCCGGTTGCGACTACGGCCATGGCACGGGCCACGGCGTGGGCTACTTCCTGAACGTGCACGAAGGCCCGCAAAGCATCTCCAAAGCCATCCCCGATGCCAACATGGCGATGCAGCCGGGCATGATTACCTCCATCGAGCCAGGGCTGTACCGGCCGGGCCAATGGGGGGTGCGCATCGAAAACCTGGTGC
>JAYRUL010000275.1:0-2562 GCA_041919095.1 Rhodoferax sp.
TCATGGCCACCACGCCATGGGCGCGCTCCTCGGGCGTCAGCAGCGCCAGCTTGTTGCAGGCCCCGCGCTCCTTGAAGGAGGCGGTGAACTGCAGGTTCTCGAACTTGAGGAACACCTGCGCGCCCACAATCTGCGAGAGCGTTCGGGATTCCACACACGGCGTGTCCAGCACCTGGCCTTGTAGGCGGGATGCGGCGTCCTGGATGTCTTGAAGGGTAATCATGCCCCGCATTGTGGCGGGGAATGCCGATGGTGCGGATGGGGGATCTGCGGGGTGCCAAAAATGATAGCTGCTGGCGCTTGATGGGTGGCCTGGGAATCAAAACCCAATCAAGAAGTCAACACCCCCAAAAATCTATGTAAGTTGTTGATTTGAAGGTTGAAACAATTACCAACCCGTCATTTTTCTCTTGGCTGGATCAAAACCCGATCAAGAAACCTCAAGCCCAGTGCGGAACGTAGCCCGCACGTGGATGTTCCGGGTCTGCCACCCGGATCAGGCCTGCATCCAGCGTCCGGTTGATCACGGCGGTTGCCTGGGCGGCGTTTTTCGTAGCGATGCCCAACCGACTGCAGAGGCTGGCGTTCTTCATCTTGTCTCCACTCAAGAACTTCAAGACTGCATGGAAGTAGCAGGCACGCACCCGTTCATCTTGTGTCATGTCGGCAAAACTGCGGGGGCCGTACAGCACGGCCTGCGTGGCTTCGCCCTCCGTCCGGAAAAGAGGTGCGGGCAACTGGAACACTTCGCAGGCCTGGACTACCTTGTCCAGCCCGCTGCCTTGTTCTTCGCACATGCGCATGCGGCGCATCAGCGAGGCAAGTGCCTCGTTCCGAGAGCGTGGCGGCAGGTCGATCATGCGGTCGGGCAGTACCAGTGTGGCGCCGGGGTTGCTGATCTCCAGCCGATCCTCGAACAACTCGATCTGCGGGCCAGCACCGGTAATGGTCATGTCCTGGTGAATCAATGCGTTGGCAACCAGCTCGCGCACGGCAATGCCCGGGAAAAGCGGGCGATCCTCTCGCAACGCAGCGCCGATGTGTTCATTTTTGGGTAGCAGGTTGTTGACGTACTCGACCAGCCCTTCGAAGCCCACCGCATACCCTTTCTGCCCGTCAAGCCGGTGTGTCACGCTGGCTGCCCGGTTTTTGCCACCATAGGCAATGAAGCGCACAGCCTTGCGGGCGAGGCTGGGCTCGAATTCGGTCAGCTTGGCCGCAAACAGAATGGCGCCCAGGTGCGTGATGTTCCAGCGTTCACCCACATCGCGCAGGATGAGGCGGTCTGCCGCCAATTTTTCGAATATGCCTGTCCGGTTGTCTGGCAGGGGTTGCCCTGTCAGGCGGAAATACTGGCTGTAATCGAGAAGGCTCAGCACTTCGTCGCCGCTGGCATACTGACGTGCGATGCCTTGTTCCCAACTGTAGGGCCGCAGCCTTTCAATCAGGCGCTGATACCGCTCTGGGTAATCGGTGAGCCGGGGAGTACCGCTGCCGATGCGGATGTAGGGCACAGCGTTGAAGGCCACCGGCGCGCCCGTGGCGGCGGGGATCTCCAGCAACACCACGCGGCCCTGCGGATGTGCGATGGTGCGAAAGCTGAAGGCGATGCTGGGCTGCAAACTGTTGGCGAGCCACAGTGCCAGTCCTTGGTTGCCGACCTTCTTGGCGTCTGGATTGAAGTCTGTGCCGAGCACAGCGTGTGTTTCATCTTCGATGCCCCACACCATGTAGGCCAAGTCCTGCCCCTCGATACGCGCCGAATTGGCCAGTGCAGAGCAACGCTTGCCGATCATCTCTGGATTGGTGTTGTTGCTCTTGAACTCCAGCCAAGCCGTCTCGGTCGGTTCGTTCCGCAATTGGTCGATCAGGGCGATGTCGCGGGTGAGGCTCATGTTGGTCAAATTACAGCTTCTCGGAGTGGGAGGGGATAGACGTGTGGACTACATGCGTCGATTCATTGCTGCTGCGCACATCCGGATCCGTCTGTTCTACTCCAGCGTCAATAAACGACCTTTTACGGAGTCGGCCGATGACCGGCTGATGGACGGATATGTTAAACGGCGTGCCACAGGCCTTCTGGTCGTCCAGCTACCCCTCACACCACCCGATTCCACGCCAACGCCTGACTCGGCCAGCGCGCCTCAATCGTCTGCGTGAAGTCCGCCCGCACCAGTTTGGCCTGATTCTCCGGCCAGTCGGCATTTTCGCGCTGGACGCGGATGCTTTCGAGATGGGCCTGACGGAACTGACTGTTGTGTGCGTGTCCCCAGCTGCACCGGCCCGCTGTCGTGCCAGGCCTTGATGTGGCGCAGGTGGAGGTGGTCGATCATGGGTGCGTTATAGATGTTTTTGGCCTCTGGTGCTTATGGGATAAGCGCAAATAGCTATCAAAATAATAGCATTACGTCTTCATCCCCAGCCGCTTGGCCAGTTTGTGCAGGTTGCTGGGGTCGATTTCCAGCTCGCGTGCGGCGCGGGCCCATTGGCCGCGGTGGCGTGCCAGGGCGGCTTCGATGGCCTGGCGCTGGCAGGTGTCCAGCGCTTGCCGCAGGGGCATGG
>JAYRUL010000276.1:0-2530 GCA_041919095.1 Rhodoferax sp.
CGCACCCACTCACCCCGCATCCATTGCGCCACGAACCTCGCGCAAAAACTCCCGCGCGGTCTGCGCCACCGCGTCGCGCGGCTGGCCTTCGAGCAGCTGGATGATCTTGCTGCCAATCACCACGGCGTCCGCCACCCGGGAGATGGTCTTTGCCGTGACCGCGTCGCGGATGCCAAAGCCCACGCCCACGGGAACGTGGATGTGCTGGCGGATGCGCGGCAGCATGGCCTCGACGGCCCCCACGTCCAGCGCGCCCGAGCCGGTCACGCCCTTGAGTGACACGTAGTACACATAGCCGCTGGCCACGCGCGCCACCTGCTCCATGCGCTGCTCGGTGCTGGTGGGAGCGAGCAGGAAGATGAGGTCCATGCCGTGCGCGCTCAGTGCGGCGGCAAAGGCTTCGCACTCTTCGGGAGGGTAGTCCACGATGAGCACGCCGTCTACACCAGCGGCGGCGGCGTCGCGCACAAAGCAGCTGGTTACGCCCTCTGCGGTGTGCTTCTGGTCGTAGCGCTCCACCGGGTTGGCATATCCCATCAGCACCACGGGGGTGGTGGTGTTGGTTTGGCGGAACGCGCGCACCATGGCCAGCACCTGCGCAAGGCCAATGCCATAGGACAGGGCCAGGTCACCGGCCTTCTGGATCACCGGGCCGTCGGCGCTGGGGTCAGAGAAGGGTACACCCAGCTCAATCACGTCGGCTCCGCCCGCTACAAAAGCATGCATGAGGTCGGGTGTGCAGTCGGCGTACGGGTAGCCCGCGGTAACGAAGGGGATGAGCGCCTTGCGGCCCTGGGAGGCGAGCGCGGAAAAGGTGGTTTCGATTCGGGACATGCTATACCTTTCGTAGCTGCTCACGCACGGTTTATATGGGCTGGTGCCATATTTCCCTTGACAGACTGGCCTTGGCAGCTGGGGCGGCAGAAAAAGTCGGCATGCGACAGATCGGCCACGGTGCCGATGTCCTTGTCGCCCCGACCGGACAGGTTCACGAGCACCGATTGATCCGGGCGCATCGTCTTGGCCAGTTGCATGGCGTAGGCCACGGCGTGGCTGGATTCCAGCGCGGGGATGATGCCCTCGGTGCGGCAGAGGTAGTGGAAGGCGTCCAGCGCCTCCCGGTCGGTGATGCCCACGTATTCGGCACGGCCAATGTCGGCCAGGAATGCGTGTTCGGGGCCGACGCCGGGGTAGTCCAGACCGGCGCTCACGCTGTGGGTTTCGGTCACTTGGCCGTTGTCGTCCTGCAGCACATAGGTGCGGTTGCCATGCAGCACGCCGGGGCTGCCGCGCTGGATGGAGGCGGAGTGCTTGCCGCTGTCCAGCCCTTCACCGGCCGCTTCCACGCCGATAAGGCGGGTGGCGCTGTGGTCGATGTAGGGATAGAAGATGCCCATGGCATTGCTGCCGCCGCCCACGCAAGCGACCACCGCGTCGGGTTGCAAGGTGGTGCAGCCGGCCTCTTTCAGCATCTGCGGCATCTGTACCAGGCATTCATTGCCGATCACGCTTTGGAAGTCGCGCACCATCATGGGGTAGGGGTGCGGGCCGGCCACGGTGCCGATGATGTAGAAGGTGTTGTCCACGTTGGCCACCCAGTCGCGCATGGCTTCGTTCAGGGCGTCCTTCAAGGTCTTGCTGCCGCTGGTCACCGGCACCACGGTGGCACCCAGGAGCTTCATGCGGTAGACGTTGGGGCTTTGGCGCTTGACGTCTTCGCTGCCCATGTACACCACGCATTCCAACCCATAGCGGGCGCAGATGGTGGCCGTGGCCACGCCGTGCTGGCCGGCACCGGTCTCGGCAATGACGCGCGGTTTGCCCATGCGCTTGGCGAGCATGGCCTGCCCGATCACGTTGTTGATCTTGTGGGCACCGGTGTGGTTCAGGTCTTCACGCTTGAGGAAGATTTGCGCGCCACCCATCTCGCGGCTCATGCGTTCGGCGTGGTAGACGGGCGAGGGGCGGCCGACAAAGTGGGCCAGCTCCTTGCGAAATTCGGCCAGAAATTCGGGGTCGTGCTGGTACTTGGCGTAAGCGGCCTTGAGCTCGTTGATGGCGTGGGTGAGTGTTTCGGAAACGAAGCTGCCGCCGTACTTGCCAAAATGGCCGTCGGGGCTGGGTTGCTGGTAATCGGACATGGTGAGGGCTCCTGGTTGCGCCCTGCGGCCGGGCCTTAGCCCCCGGTTCAAACGCGGGGGGCTTGGGCGTCGGCGGCGCGCACGGCGGCGACAAACTGAAAAATTTTGGCTGGATCTTTGATGCCCTTGATGGGCTTGCCGTCGGCGCCCAGCGCTTCCACGCCGGAGCTGACGTCTACGGCCAGCGTCCTAGCGCGCGGCCGTACGCAGGCAATTCCTTCGCCCACATTTGCAGGTGTGAGTCCACCACTCAAGACGAGGTGAGCGTCGACGTTTGGAGGAAGCAGTGACCAATTGAATACCTTGCCGGAGCCGCCAAATCCGTCGACATGGGCGTCGAGCAGGATGGCCTGGGCCGATGAAAAGTTCTGCGCAAATTGTACGAGGTC
>JAYRUL010000277.1:0-2526 GCA_041919095.1 Rhodoferax sp.
TGGGCGCGCGACTACATCGGCTCGCGCGGGCTGGGCACCAAGTACTTCACCGAAGAAGTGGCCGCCACGGTCGACCCCTTGAGTGCCGACAACAAGATCATCTGGGCCACCGGGCCGCTCACCGGCACCATGGCCTCCACCGGCGGGCGCTACACCGTCATCACCAAGGGTCCGCTCACCGGGGCCATTGCCTGTTCCAACTCGGGCGGCTACTGGGGCGCCGAGTTCAAGATGGCCGGCTGGGATATGGTCATCTTCGAAGGCAAGTCGCCCAAACCCGTGTACCTGTACGTCAACGACGACACGGTCGAACTGCGCGACGCCAGCCACCTGTGGGGCCAAAGTGTGTGGAAGACCGAAGCAGCCCTGAAGAAAGAGCTGCAAGACCCGCTCACCCGTGTATCGAGCATCGGCAAGGCCGGGGAGAACGGCGTGCTCTACGCCGCTGTGGTAAACGACCTGCACCGCGCCGCCGGGCGCTCGGGCGTGGGCACCGTCATGGGCAGCAAGAACCTCAAGGCCATTGCCGTGCGCGGCACCAAGGGCGTGGGCAACCTGCGCGACCCGAAGGCCTTCATGGCTGCGGTGAAAACCGCCAAGAAGGTGCTGGCCGACAACGCCGTCACGGGCCAGGGCCTGCCCGCCATGGGCACGCAGGTGCTGATGAACGTGATCAACGAAGTCGGCGGCCTGCCCACGCGCAACCACATCGACAACCAGTTTGAAGGCGCCAAGGACATCAGCGCCGAGGCCATGGCCACCCCGCGCGCCACCGACGGCAAGAAGCACCTGGTGACCAACCAGGCCTGCTTTGGCTGCACCATCGCCTGCGGGCGCATCAGCAAGATGGACGAAGGCCACTTCACCATCGAAACCAAGCCCCAGTACCGCGGTGCCAACGGCGGCCTGGAGTACGAAGCGGCCTGGGCGCTGGGCGCGGCCAACGGCGTGAACGACCTGGAATGCCTGCAGTACGTGAACATGCTGTGCAACGAGGAAGGCATCGACCCCATCAGCTTTGGCACCACGGTGGGTGCGGTGATGGAGCTGTATGGCATGGGCGTGCTCACCAAAGAGCAGCTAGGCATCGACGCCAGCTTTGGCTCGGCCCGCGCGCTGGCCTTTTTGGCTGAGGAAACGGTCAACGGCCGTGGCTTTGGCAAGGAAATCGGCCTGGGCTCCAAGCGCCTGTGCGCCAAATATGGCCACCCCGAGCTGTCCATGGCGAGCAAGGGGCAGGAATTCCCCGCCTACGACGGGCGTGCCATCCAGGGCATTGGCCTGGCCTACGCCACCAGCAACCGGGGTGGCTGCCACCTGCGCGGCTACACCATTGCGTCGGAAATCCTGGGCATTCCAGTCAAGACCGACCCGCTGGAGTCCCAAGGCAAGCCCGAGCTGGTGAAAGCCTTCCAGGACGCCACCGCCGCCTTCGACTCGTCCGGCCTGTGCATCTTCACCACCTTTGCCTGGGGCCTGCAAGACCTGTCGCCGCAGATGCAAGGCGCGTGCGACGAAGCCTACACCGTGGAAGAACTGGCCCTGATTGGCGAGCGCATCTGGAACATGGAGCGCGAGTTCAACAACCGCGCCGGGTTCACGTCCAAGGACGACAGCCTGCCCCCGCGCCTGACCACGCCCGAAGGCGCCTGCAAGAGCGGCCCGGCCAAGGGCAAGTTCAACGAACTCGCCACCATGCTGCCCAAGTACTACGAGGCCCGGGGCTGGGATGCCGAAGGTCGCCCCACCGCCGCCACCAGGGCGCGACTGGGGCTATGACCCACCATCTCATCATCGGCGCAGGCCCTGCCGGCGTGATCGCCGCCGAAACCCTGCGCAAGCACGCCCCCCTTGATGCCATCACGCTGGTGGGCGATGAGCCCGAGCCACCGTACTCGCGCATGGCCATCCCCTACCTGCTGATGGGCAACATCGGCGAACCGGGTACGTATTTGCGCAAGGGTGCGGCCCATTTCGATAATTTGGGCATAAAACAGGTCCTAGCCCGCGTGGAGCATGCGCAAGCAGCTACAAAAACAGTAGCACTTTCGAACGGGCAAACCCTGGCCTATGACACCCTGCTGGTGGCCTCCGGATCACATCCGGTGCACCCACCCATTCCCGGCATTGAAAGCCCCGGCGTGCACACCTGCTGGACGCTGGAGGACGCCCGAGCCATCGCCAAGCTGGCCACCCAAGGCGCACGCGTGCTGCAACTGGGTGCGGGCTTCATCGGCTGCATCATCATGGAAGCGCTGGCCGCGCGCGGCGTGCAGCTCACCGTGGTGGAGATGGGCGACCGCATGGTGCCGCGCATGATGGGCCCCACGGCGGGCGGCATGATCCGCGACTGGGTGGAAGCCAAAGGCGTGCAGGTGTTCACCTCCACCAAGGTGGAGAGCGTGACGCCCGGCCAGCCGCTGCAGGTGAAGCTGTCCAACGGCCAGACGCTGGAGGCCGACCTGGTCATCAGCGCAGCCGGGGTGCGCCCGGCCATCGGCTACCTGAAGGACTCGGGCATTGCCT
>JAYRUL010000278.1:0-2524 GCA_041919095.1 Rhodoferax sp.
ACCGTGCTGCAGGCGGAAAGCGAGATGGACGCCGGGCCTATCTGGGCCACGCAGGAGTTTCCCCTGCGCGCTTGCGCCAAGGCGAGCCTCTATCGCAATGAAGTGACACAGGCCGCCAGCCAGGCCGTATTGCAGGCCCTGCAGGCCATGGAGCAAAGGCAAGCCCCCACGCCGCTGGCGCAGTGGGCGGGTGCGCGCGGCCAGTTGCGACCGCTGATGAAACAAGACGATAGGCGCATCGACTGGGCGGTGGACAACACCGCCACGGTGCTGCGCAAGCTGCGTGCGGCCGACAGCTTTCCGGGCGTGGCGGACACGCTTTTTGGCGCGCCCTGCCATTTGTTCGACGCCTGCGAAGAAGCGGGTTCGGTGGACAGCACCGCCGCACCGGGCACCCTGCTGGCGCGGCGCGAAACGGCACTGTTGCGGCGCACCGTGGACGGCGCAGTGTGGATTGGCCATGTGAAGCGCCCTGGCAGCATCAAACTACCCGCCACGCTGGCGTTCGAGGCCGAAAGTTCCGCCTTGCCTGAATCCGTGTTGGAAGGCTGGTGGCGCGCACCGCAAGCTACCTGGCAGGACATTGCCTACGAGGAAGATGGCGCCGTGGGCACGCTGCACTTTGCGTTCTACAACGGCGCCATGTCCACGCGCCAATGCCAGCGCCTGCAAGCGGCCTTGGCCTGGGCCAAGCAGCGCCCCACGCGGGTGTTGGTGCTGGCCGGGGGCGAAGATTTCTGGTCCAACGGCATCCACCTCAATGTGATCGAAGCCGCCAGCCTGGGGGAGGGTTCGGCGGCAGACGCATCGTGGGACAACATCAATGCCATGAACGACCTCACGCTGGAGCTGATCAACACACCTGCACAGCTCACCGTGGCGGCGTTGGGCGGCAATGCGGGCGCGGGAGGCTGCTTTCTGGCGCGGGCCGCCGACCAGGTGTGGGTACGATCGGGCGTGATGCTCAACCCGCACTACAAGAACATGGGCAACCTCTACGGGTCGGAATACTGGACCTACCTGCTCCCCAAACGCGTGGGGCTGGATCAGGCCCAGGCCATCATGCGCAACCGCGAGCCGCTTACGGCGCAAGCGTCGGTCGCCCTGGGCCTGTACGACGCCTGCCTGGAAGGCGCGCGCAGCGCCATTGCGCACGAGGTGCAGACCCGTGCCCAAGCACTGGCGCAATCTGGCGACTGGACGCAGCAGCTGGAGCGCAAAAACGCCCAGCGCGCCCAGGACGAAGCCACCAAGCCGCTGGCCGACTACCGTGCCGAAGAGTTGGCGCACATGCGGCGCAACTTCTACGGCTTTGACCCCAGCTACCACGTGGCGCGCCACCACTTCGTGCAAAAGTCACTGGCCTCGTGGACGCCGCGCCATTTGGCGCGCCACCGCGAGCTGCAAGCCCCATGAGCAGCATGAGCGCCGCCCGGCCGCCCGAAGGCGCGAAGGCCCCCTCGGGGGGCAGCGACCCCAACGCAGTGGGGGAGCGTGGGGGCAAGATGGCATCCCGACTGACTGTGCTGGTGGTAGACGACGAGCCGCGCTCGCTGGAAACCCTGCGCCGCACGCTGGACGACGCATTTGAAGTGCTCACCGCCGAAAGCGCCGCCGCCGCGCTGGAGCGCATGGAAACCGACGTGGTGCAGCTGGTGCTGTCCGACCAGCGCATGCCCGGCACCAGCGGTGTGGCACTGCTGGCGCAGATCCGCCAGCGCTGGCCCGACACGGTGCGCATGATTCTCTCCGGCCACACCGACGCGCAGGACATCATCGCCGGGGTGAACGAGGCCGGTATCTGGCAATACCTGCTCAAGCCCTGGCACCCGGACCAGCTGCTGCTCACCCTGCAAAGCGCCGCCGCGCTGTGGCGGCTGCAGCAGGACAACCAGCGCCTCACCCTGGAGCTGCGCCCCAGCACCGAACAACTGGCCCAGCGTGTGGGCCACTTGCGCGAGCGCGCCAAGGCGCAGGCCGCGTTCGAGCGCATGGTGCGTGCCGACGACAGCCCGCTGAACGCCGTCTGCACCCTGGCCCAGCGCGTGGCGGCGCACGACCTGTCGGTGCTCATCACGGGCGAATCCGGCACCGGCAAGGAGCTGCTGGCGCGCGGCATCCACTACGCCAGTGCGCGTGCGCAAAGCCCCTTCATCGTGGAAAACTGCGGGGCCCTGCCTGACACGCTGCTGGAGAGCGAACTCTTCGGCCACAAGCGCGGGGCCTTTACCGGGGCCACCGAGTCCCACACCGGCCTGTTCCAGCAGGCGCACGGCGGCACCCTGTTTCTGGACGAGATTGGCGAGACCTCGCCCGCCTTCCAGGTCAAGCTGCTGCGCGCGCTGCAAGAGGGCGAAGTGCGCCCGGTGGGCAGCACCCGCGCCGTGCCGGTGGACGTGCGCGTGCTTGCCGCCACCAACCGCGACCTCGAATCCGAAGTGGCCTGTGGGCGCTTTCGCGAAGACCTGTACTACCGCATTGCCGGCATCACCCTGCACATGCCGCCGCTGCGCGAGCGTGTGCA
>JAYRUL010000279.1:0-2493 GCA_041919095.1 Rhodoferax sp.
GCCATGCTGCTCAAGGTGGGCTTTGGGGCCTAGCCCTGAGAGCATGAGCAGCTGCGGCGAGCCAAAAGCCCCGGCGCTGAGGACGACCTCCTTGCGCGCACGCACCGTTTCGATGGCACCGTTACAAAGCAGCTCCACGCCCACGGCCCGCAGCCCTTCAAACACCACCTTGCGGCTGTGGCAGCCGGTGCGCACCGTGAGATTCTTGCGATCGGCATTGGCGTGCAGGTAGGCGCGCGCGGCGTTCCAGCGCTCGCCGTTGTATTGGGTGGCTTGGGTGCGGGAGATGCCGTACTGCTGTGCGCCGTTGTAGTCGGGGTTGATGGGAATGCCTTTTTCCACGCAGGCCTGCATGAAAGCCTCGTTGATGCTGCTTGGGCTGCGCACATAGCTCACGTGCAGCGGCCCGTTGTTGCCATGGTAGGGGTCGTTGCTGAAGCAGTGGCTGTTCTCGGCGCGCTTGAACAGGGGCAGTACATCGGCGTAGCTCCAGCCCGGATTGCCCAATGCGGCCCAGCCGTCGTAGTCGTTGCGGTTGCACCGGGTGTAGACCATGGCATTGATCGAACTCGACCCCCCCAACACCTTGCCGCGTGGCTGAAAGCCCTGGCGGCCATTGAAACCCTTTTGCGGTGCCGTAAAGTAGTGCCAGCTATTGAACAAGCCCCAGGGCACCATGGCAATGATGCCCAGCGGCGCGCGCACAAACACGGAAGTGTCCTGCCCCCCGGCCTCCAAGACACAGACGGTGGTGGCGGGGTCTTCGCTCAGACGCCCGGCCAGGGCACAGCCGGCGGAGCCGCCGCCAACAATCACATAGTCGAACTCTTGCATGTTGCTCGCTTCACAAGGGGAGCGCGCCGGGCACTGCGTACAGCCGCCACCGGCGCGCAAGATGCTGGGAACGCGCTTACTTGGTCAGGAAGTGCAGGTACTTGGTGGCAAAGTTGCTGTAAGGGGGCCACAGCAGTTTGACGGCGCTGAACGGTGCCTGGTAGAACACGGGGCGCATCTTGGAGAAGGTGACAAAGCCCTCGTAGCCGTGGTAGTGGCCCATGCCGCTTTCGCCCACACCGCCAAAGGGGAGGTCATGCTGGCCCACGTGGAACAAGCCATCGTTCACGCTCACGCCGCCGGACATGACCTGGTGCAGCAGCCGGTGCACCAACGCCTTGTCGTTGCTGAACGGATAGAACGCCAGCGGACGCGGCCCGGCGTTGATGGCATGGATGGGCTCCTCGATCGCGTCGTAGGGAATCACGGGCAGCACCGGGCCAAATATTTCGCGCGTGCGCAACTGGCAGTCTTCGGGCGCGTCCAGCACGATGTGCGGCGCAATCTTGTGGGTTTTTTCGTCCCAGCGCGGACCCGGCACCAGCTGGATCAGCTTGGCACCCCGGCCCTCGGCCTCTTCCAGCGCGCCGACGATGCGGTCGAAGGCGCGGCGGTCAATCACCGATGTGAAATCCTTGGAAGCAATGCTGGGGTAGCGCTGCTGCACAATGGTCTTGGACATTTCGACAAAATCTGCCACCTTGGCACGCGGGATGTAGGCATGGTCCACCGTGGTGCAGATCTGGCCGGCATTGAAGAACTTGACGAACAACAGCCGCTCGGCCGCCTTGCGCAGGTTGAAGTCGTTGCAGACCAGTGCGGGCGATTTGCCGCCCAACTCCAGCGTGACCGGGCACAGGTTGGCAGCCGCCGCGGCCATGACTGCGCGCCCCGTGACACCCGAGCCGGTAAACAGCAGGTGGTCGAACTTGAGCTTGGAAAACTCAATGCCCACACCCCCGGTTTCGTCAAAGAAGGCCAGCTTGTCACGGGGGAAATAGGCCGGGGCTTTCTCGATCAGCAGTTTGGCCAGGTGGCGCGAGTTCTCCGACATCTTCACCATGGAGCGGTTGCCCGCCGCAAAGGTGTAGATCAGGCCGGTAAAGCTCAGGTTGATGGGGAAGTTCCAAGGCACGATGGCACCCACCACCCCCAGCGGCTGCGGAATGACGCGGTTGCTGGCCCCGAAGAAATTCATCAGATCGACTGCCCGGCGCTGCGGGCGCATCCAGCTGCGCAACTGCTTGAGCACATGGTCCACACCGTCGAGCACGGGAAAGATCTCGGCAAACAAAGTCTCGTGGCGGGAGCGGTTACCGTAGTCTTTGTTGATGGCATCCACGATGGCGTCGCGGTTGTCGCGAATGAGGGCCTTGAGCTTGAGCAGATCGGCCTTGCGCTCGGCAAAGCTGGGGTAAGGATGGGCGAAATACGCGGCGCGCTGCAGCGCCAGGGTTTCTTCCAGCGAATTGCGGATGGCATCGACGGGGGTGACGCTGTGCAGGGGAATGGCAGACATGGGATACCTCGGGTTCCGACGCAAAGATCCGCACCTTACCCCTCGGCGGGGCTATACACTGTCAAATATTTGACACTTTAGGGTTTCCACCGACCCGTTTTCGATGCATGCCCCCAGTGCCCAGACGCTCGCCGTCTTGC
>JAYRUL010000280.1:0-2486 GCA_041919095.1 Rhodoferax sp.
CGCGATGACGGTCTGGATACCGGCATGGTCCAGCACACGGGCGGTGGCGGCATTGATGTTGGGGCTCATGGCGGGTTGTGCACACCCTGCCAGCAGCAGAACCTTGCGCGCATGCACCGCGCTCGGCCAGTCCCCACTGGCTTGGCGCGGTGGCACTTTGGCTTGCAAGGAGGCAGGCATCAACGGTCGTACCAGCTGGCCCAGGGACATGGCGGGGCCGAAGAGCGCAGAAGGAATCCCCTCCTTGAGCGCCCAGCGCACGGCGCGCTCGGCAGCTGGGCGCTGAACCTTGGCGTCCACCAGCTTGCGCCCGATGTCGATCAGGTGCCCATAGTCCACGCCGCTGGGGCAGGTACTTTCGCAATTGCGGCAGGTCAGGCACCGGTCCAGGTGCAGCTGGGTCTTGCGCGTAGGCTCCTGCCCTTCCAGCACTTGCTTGATGAGATAGATCCGGCCCCGGGGGCCATCGAGTTCATCGCCCAGCAATTGGTAGGTTGGGCAGGTGGCAGTGCAAAAACCGCAATGCACGCATTTGCGCACAATGGCTTCGGCAGCCTTGGCATCGGCACTGTCACGAAATTCAGGGGCAAGTTGGGTTTGCATGGTGGCGCCTTGGGGCTGTCGTTCAGAAATGCGCCGGCATGCGGCCCGGATTGAAAATGCCTTTAGGGTCCATTGCGTGCTTGATGCGGCGGTGGATGGCAGCACTGGCCGTGTTTTCAAGGCAAAAAGTGGCTCCAGGGCCCGTGGAATATGCGTAAGCAGCTACAAATTGCATAGCAAATCCGCCGTACGCCTGGGCGATCGACTGCAGCTGGCTGGCCGCCTCGGGCGGTGCCCACAGCCACCGCAAGCCACCATGCCATTCCATGAGCTGGGGCCAAGGTACATCCAGTGCCGGTGCTGTCTGCGCCACACTCAGGCGCCACAACGCGAGATCCGGCGCGGGCCGCGCAAAAAAAGCAAGGGTTTGGTTGCGGCAATGCTCCCAATCGGGTTGTGCCTGGGCGTTGTCCATGCGCTGGCCCGTGACTTCGGACAACATGCGCTTGCAGGCCGCTTCGACAGCGGCGCGGGCGCCACGCAAGCGCACAAACAGCAGGTCTTGCCCGGTACCGCTGGCATGGGGGTCATGGACCCAGCAACTGGCACTCAAGGGCAGGGGTTGCCCGCCCCAGCGGTGCAGCGCTTGCAGGGCCTGGGTTGGCCCCACGGGAAAGACCAGCGTGGATTCTGCAGGTGCCTGGGGGAGCACCTTGAGGGAAACCTGCGTGATGAGACCCAAGGTTCCCATGCTGCCGACCAGCAGGCGCGACACGTCGTAGCCGGCCACATTCTTCATGACCTGGCCGCCGAACTGCAGCAGCTCACCGCATCCGTTGAGCAGGTGCAGACCCAGTACGTAGTCGCGTACGCCACCGACGCTGGCGCGCGCCGGGCCACTCAGACCCGAGGCCACCATGCCACCAACCGTTGCCGACTTCGTGGGCGACGACCATGAAAAATGCGGGGGTTCAAATGCCAGACATTGGCCTTTTTCTGCCAAGACAGCTTCCAGCTCGGCCAACGGCGTGCCAGCGGCGGCGGTGATGACCAGTTCGGTGGGCTCGTAGGCCAGAATGCCGCGCAACTCTGCGGTATCCAGCGGGGCGCCTTCACCTGGGGGGCCGTAAAAGTTCTTGCTACCGCCTCCGCGCAGACTCAAAGCCGTGCCGTCGGCATACGCCGACCGGACACGTTCTACATACTTGGCAAGAGTGGGTTCCAGCGTTGCATTCATGCCCGCATGGTATGCGTTGCAAGCGGGACGTGGCGTGAATTTATTGAAAGCGCGAACGCAAATTAATTAATGCCCCAGCGATCCAGCCGGCTGCCTGGCGCTCAGGCCGCGCGCAGCATCGCAGCCATGCCCGGCGTTTGCCAAACCTGGTGGTTGCGTTGCACCACCACGGCCTCGGTACCCGGACGCGACTGCAGCAATGCGGGTGCTGCGCGACTGCCCATCACCATCAAGGCCGTCCCCAACCCATTCACGCTGGCAACGTCTCGGGCCAGCAAGCTCACGCCACGCGGACCCTGGGTGGGGCGTCCGGTTGCCGGGTTGAGAATGTGATGCTGACGAACGCCCTGTGCCAGGAAGAATCGTTCATAGTCACCCGACGATGCAACCACCGCTTGGTCTTGCAGATGCAGGACCCCCAAAAGCCGCGCAGGGGCTCGTGGATCGCGCAAACCAACCCGCCAAGGGCGGCCGTTCATCTGACCCGCCACCAAAACGTCGCCTCCGCCATTGATCATGGCATTCGCAATACCGTGCGCCTTCAAAGTATTCAGGCCCGCTTCCAAGATAGGAAGCTTGGCGATGCCCCCCAGATCAAGCGCCATGCCCTTGTGCTGCAGGCGGGCAGTTCCGGCCTCAGGGTCCAAAGTCAGGCCCCGGTAACCGATCAACTGGCGCTGTGCATCGATCTCACGGTCGCTTGGCA
>JAYRUL010000281.1:0-2484 GCA_041919095.1 Rhodoferax sp.
CCTGGGTGACAATCCGCCCATCCACTGGAGACTTCATCAATGAGCATCTACACCACCCTGGAGCGCATGGGCATTGCGCTGCCCCCGGTCGCAGTCCCTGCGGCCGCCTATGTTCCCTTTGTGCAAACCGGCAAGCTGGTTTTTCTGAGCGGCCATATCGCCAAGAAGGATGGCAAACCCTGGGTTGGCCAACTGGGCAAGAACATGACCACCGAAGAAGGCCAGGCCGCCGCCCGCGCCATTGCCATCGACCTGCTGGGCACCTTGCACGCCGCCGTGGGCGATCTCAACCGC
The DNA here is from genome assembly GCA_041919095.1 of Rhodoferax sp. Lineage (GTDB taxonomy): Bacteria > Pseudomonadota > Gammaproteobacteria > Burkholderiales > Burkholderiaceae_C > Allorhodoferax. The sequence goes on from JAYRUL010000281.1 coordinate 295, forward strand.
GTGCAACGCATCGTCAAGCTGATGAGCCTGGTCAATTCCACCGGCGACTTCACCGAGCAGCACCTGGTCACCAACGGTGCCAGCGAGCTGATCGGTGCGGTCTTTGGCGAGAAAGGGGCTCACGCCCGCAGCGCCTTTGGTGTAGCCCAGATTCCGCTGGGTGCCTGTGTGGAAATTGAACTGATCGCCGAATTGGCCTAGGGCTGCACCCGGTGGCAGCAACGTGCGTCCCGGTTGGGGCACCCAGCAGCGCTGGAGTGTGGCGGCGCGCGCTGGCTGCGCTTTGGATGGGGTTGGCACTGTGCCTGCTGATGCCGTTGGCGTTCGCCCAAACCAGCAGCACGGCCACCTTCAAACTGCATGTGCTTACGGACTTGTCTCCCATTCGGGTGGACATCGGCACGCGCATGGACGTGCTGGTAGACCCCACCCGGGCGCTGGACATCGACGCCGTACGCAACCCCAACGCCAACTGGCAGGCGATTGACCGCCCCTCGCCCAATTTTGGATTCACCTCCGACAGCCACTGGTTCCGTTTTCGGGTGCGCAATGACACCAAAGCGGTTGCGCAGCGCTTGCTGGAGCTGCCCATACCGTTCCTGGACGATGTGCGGCTGTTTCATTACCAGGGCGATGTCCTGCAAGTCCGCTATGCCCTGGGCGATGAGCAGCCCTTTGCGCAGCGGGTAGTGCGCCACCGTAACTTCATCATGCCGCTGACGCTGCAGCCCGGCTACAGCGAGATTTACCTGCGCCTGACGTCCAGCGGCACCATCGAAGCGCCCCTGCGGCTGTGGGACCCAGCGGCCCTGCACGCGGCAACCGCAGACGAAAACCTGCAACAAGGCGTGGTGATGGGCATTCTGGCCATCATGATCATCTACAACCTGTTCATTTATTTCTCCACGCGGGATGTCAACTACCTCTACTACATCGGTTTTGTGGCCAGCTACCTTGGTTTTCACCTGACGTTGACCGGCTACAGCTTTGCCTACCTGTGGCCCCATGCGGTAGGCTGGAACCGATTCGCCATTTCGACATTTGTCGCCAGCGCCATGCTGTTCGTCTGCCTATTCGGCAACAGCTTCTTGCAGCTCCGGCGCTTCTCCACGCCTGGGCATCTCGCGCTCAAGGTTGGCACCTGGCTCAGTGCGGCGTTAATGGTGGGGACATTTGTACTGCCCTACAGCCTGACCATCCGTATCGGTGCGGCGATGTCCCTGCCACTGATTGCGACCTCCTTGTTCATGGGCTATTGGCGCTGGTGGAAAGGCGCCCGCTTTGCCCGCTTTTACTGCATGGCCTGGACGGCGATCTTGATCAGCCTGGCGGTACTCAATGCCAGCAAGCATGGCTGGATCGTGCTGAACTTCTGGACCGAAAATGCCACGCAGATCGGCATCGTGCTGCTGGTGACGTTGCTGTCCTTTACCCTGGCCGACCAGATCAACAACGACCGCACGCTGCGCCTGAATGCCCAAGCCGTCGCCTTGGCGCACGAGCGCAAGACACGCGACGCGCAGCAGGCGTTGATTCATGCCACCGAGGACGCCAACCGCGAGCTGGAAGAGCGGGTGCAGGCGCGCACCCACGAGTTGCATGACACGCTGGAGCAGTTGCAAGAGGCCAACGCGCAGTTGCAGCGGCTCTCCATGACCGATGCCCTGACGCAGTTGGCCAACCGCGCGCGCTTTGACGCGGTGGCGCATGACGAGTTGCGTCGCGCCGAGCGCCATGGTGCGCCGTTTGCCCTGATCTTGTTTGACATCGACCACTTCAAGCAACTCAACGACACCTACGGCCACTTGGCCGGCGATGCCTGTTTGCGCGCCTTGGCCCAGGCACTGCAGCCCTGCGTGCAGCGGGTGGGTGACTTGCTGGCGCGCTATGGCGGCGAGGAATTTGTCGTCATCTTGAGTGAAGCACACCCGGAGCAAGCGTTGGCATTTGCCGAAACCTTGCGCCAGACCGTCGCCGGACTCGAAGTCCTGCACGACCAACACACCCTACGCTTCACCGCCAGCTTTGGCGTAGCGTCCGCCCCCGCAACACAGGCTTTGCAGGTAGCCGACTACCTGGCCTTGGCCGACCAGGCGCTCTACCAGGCCAAGGCCGAAGGACGCAACACGGTGCGCTTTGCCGCGTTGCCAGCGGCGCCCGAATCTGACGCGGGTACAAGCTGACGGGGCC
>JAYRUL010000282.1:0-2478 GCA_041919095.1 Rhodoferax sp.
GCTGGCCCTGGGCGTCCAGCGGGACGGTGGTGCCGCGCTGGGTGGTGATCACGACCCCGGCCACGCTCTCCTTGGGCACCGTGGTGTTGGCCCACAGGCGCTGGCAGGCCGTGGACAGGGTCTGCCAAAACGCCTCGGCATCGTTTTCCACCCAGCCCGGTTGGGGCGACTGGTAGCTGTCGATGCTCACTTGCGACTTGTCCACCAGATTGCCGTGCAGGTCAAACAGCAGCGCGCGCACGCTCTGGGTGCCGTTGTCGATGGCCAGGATGTAGCTCTTGGGCATGGTCCGTTGTCTCCGTCTTTTTTCTCAGTCTGCGGGGAGGGCGTAGTGCTGGGCGACCAGCGCCCGGTAGCGCGCCAGTTCCGTGGCCCAGCCGCTGTCGCCCCACTGCAGGTGCGGCTCGGTCAGGGCGCGGATGCGTTCGATGTGGTCGAGTGCACCGCGCGGCAGTAGTAGCCCCAGGCGGGTGCGGCGCAGCAGCAGGTCGTCCAGGTGCATGACGGCTTCGTATTGCGCGGCGATGCTGACTTCGGCCCACAGGGTTTGCGTACCCGGTACGAACGTCAAGTCTTCGGCGCGGGCCGTGGCCGTCCAATCGGCGGCGCGGCTACCGTAGCGCGCTGCCAGGCGTGCGCGAACGGGTTCGCTCCAATCCGGGTTGCAGGCGGGGGGCGTAAAGAGCACTTCCTGGTTGCGTGCGAAGGGTTTGCCCACGTGGGGCGCGGCCAGGGCCAGTGCGTCCTGCGCCATGAGCCGGAAGGTGGTGAGCTTGCCGCCCGTCAGGGTGATGAGCCCGCGCTCGTCCACGACCACATGGTCGCGCGTGGCCTTGCTGGCGTCCTGCTGCCCGTCGTCCACCACCGGGCGCACCCCGGCGTAGGTGGAAATGATGTCGGCGCGGCCCATGCCCGCCTGCGGGAACTGGTCGTTCACGGCGTCGAGCAGGTAGTCCACCTCGGCAGGGGTGATGCTGGCTTCCACGTTGAGGTCGCCCCGGTGGTCGAGGTCGGTGGTGCCAATGAGGGTGCAACCTTCCCAGGGGTAGAGGAACACCGGGCGGCCGTCCTTCACATGCATCATGCTGATGCTGTGCTGCACCGGCAGACGGGCGTGGGGAACCAGCAGGTGGCTGCCACGCAGCGGGCGCAGCAGGGGCGTCGCCCCCAGGTTGGCGCGCAGGCGGTCGGCCCAGGCACCGGTGGCGTTTACGACCGAATGGGCGTGGACGGTGTAGCGGCCGTTGTGCGCTACGTCGCGCAGCACGACCCCGCAGACCTTCCCCTGTGCCAGCGTCAGCTCCTCGGCCGCCACATAGTTCAGGCACACGGCGCCATCGCCCTGCGCCTCCATCAGTACGCGCTGCACCAGGCGGGCATCGTCGGTCTTGGCATCTAGAAATACCAGGGCACCGCGCAGGGCCGGTGGGTTCAAACCCGGCTCCAGAGCACGCGTGCGGGCCAGGTTGGCATAGAAGTGGCCGTCTCCCGCTTGGTGGTTTGCGGCCATCAGGTCGTACACCATCAAGCCGGTCTGCATCAGCCAGCGCCCCGGTTTGCGGCCCTTGCAGTCGGCAAACAGGAATCTCTGGGGCTGCACCAGCTCCGGTGCCTCGCGCTTCAGGCGCTCGCGCTCCCACACCGAGTGCAGGGTGGTCTTGATGTCACCTTCCTTCAGGTAGCGCAGGCCCCCGTGCACCAGCTTGGACGAACGGCTGGATGTGCCCCAGGCAAAGTCGCGTTGCTCCACCAGCAGCACCTTCCAGCCACGCCGGGCTGCCTGTTGCGCCACGCCTGCGCCGGTGATGCCACCGCCAATGACCACCAGGTCCCAGGTGTGGGCTTCCAGTTGCGCCAGTTGTTGGCTGCGGGTGGGCATTTGCGGCATCAGCGCGCCCATGGGCCACCGTCCTGCAGCAGCTTGCCGGGGTTCATGATCTTCTTGGGGTCGAAGTGGCGGCACAGTTCGGCCAGCGTGGCCATGCCCAGCGGGCCTTTCTCCACGTCGAGGTGCATGGCGTGGTCGCGCCCCACACCGTGCTGATGGCTGGCGGTGCCGCCATGGTCGGCAATGGTCTTGGCCACCGCCGCCTTGAGCTTTTGCCAGCGCTCGAAGTTGGGCGCAAAGCCGCCCGGGGCCGTAGCCCACACAAACTGCGAGTAAATGCTGCTGCCCTGCGGGTACAGGTGCGAAAGGTGGGTGAAGGCGTGCACGGGTTCGCCGTAGGCGGCAAACACGTCGCGGGCGGTCTGCTCCATGGCCAGCATCAGGGGCTTGACCTGGGGCCAGTCCACTGCCGTCTCGATGGTGTCGGCGCTGTAGCCTGCGTCCCACAGCGTGTTGCGCAGGTAGGGGCCCTTGAAGCGGTTGGCGGCCCACTTGGAGCCCATGGCGGTGCCGATGTACACCGCCCCAAAGTCGGCCAGGTGGCGCCGGGCTTCTTTCAACGCAAATTTGGCGGTGCGCTCGTCGCTGGT
>JAYRUL010000283.1:0-2474 GCA_041919095.1 Rhodoferax sp.
GCAGCGCTCGCCACACGAGCCATAGGCCGCGCCCATCAAGGCGCTGACGGCGTTGGCGATGTCGGCATCGGGCATGACCACGGCGTGGTTCTTGGCACCGCCCAGGGCCTGCACGCGTTTGCCGTGCGCGCAACCGGTGGTGTAGATGGTTTCGGCGATGGGGGTGGAGCCGACAAAACTGATGGCCTTGACGTGCGGGTCGCACAACAAGGTGTCCACGGCTTCCTTGTCGCCGTTGACCACGTTGAGCACGCCCGGGGGCAGGCCGGCTTGCAAGGCGAGTTCGGCGATGCGCAGGGCCGAGCTGGGGTCGCGCTCGGAGGGCTTCAGCACGAATGTGTTGCCGCAGGCCACGGCCATGGGCCACATCCATAGCGGCACCATGGCCGGGAAGTTGAACGGGGTAATGCCCGCGCACACGCCCAGGGGCTGGAACTCGCTCCAGCTGTCTAGGCCCGAGCCGACGTTCTTGCTGTGCTCGCCCTTGAGGAGCTCGGGCACGTAGCTGGCGTATTCGACGTTCTCAATGCCGCGCTGCAGCTCGCCCAGGGCGTCGGAGAGCACCTTGCCGTGCTCGGCGGTAATCAGGGCGCAGAGTTCGTCGGCGTTTTGTTCCAGCAGCACTTTCAGGTTGCTCATGACGCGGGCACGCTTGAGCGGCGGCGTGTTGCGCCAGGCGGGGAAGGCGGCTTGCGCGTCGGCAATGGCCTGTTGCACCGTGGCTTTGGATGCCAGCAGCACGTTTTTCTCGGCCTGGCCGGTGGCGGGGTTGTAGACAGCCTGCGTGCGCGCACCGGGGGTGATGAGCTGGCCGCCGATCAGGTGGCCGATGGTGGGAAGTTGGGACATGGGAAGTTCCTGTGAAATGAGGGAAAAATTGGCATCCAGCCCTCGCGGATATTGCGTAAGCAGCTATGAAAAACGTAGCGCCTGGGTTACGCCGTCGCGTTCAGGGCTTCACCCAGGGCGTTGACCAGGCTGTCGATTTCGGCCTCGGTGGCGATGAAGGGCGGTGCCAGCTGGATGGTGTCGCCGCCGTAGCGCACGTAAAAGCCTTTTTCCAGGCAGCGCATGGCGATCTCATACGGGCGCTTGGCCGGTTCGCCCGGTGCGCTGGCGATGGTGAAACCAGCGGCCAGCCCGTAGTTGCGGATGTCGGCCACGTGGCGGGCACCCTGCAGGCTGTGCACCGCACGCTCGAAGTGTGGGGCCAGTTTGGCCACACGCTCCACCGCGTTTTCCCGCACCAGCAGGTCCAGCGCGGCAATGCCGGCGGCGCAGGCCACCGGGTGGGCCGAATAGGTGTAGCCGTGGGCAAATTCCAGCAGGTAGTCCGGGCCGCCCTGGGCCATGAAGGTGTCGTAGATTTCCTGCCGGGCCACCACCGCCCCCAGCGGTTGGGCCCCATTGGTCACCTGCTTGGCGATGTTCAGGATGTCGGGCGTCACGCCGAAGGCGGCCGAACCCGTGTAGGCACCCATGCGGCCAAAGCCGGTGATGACCTCGTCAAAAATCAGCAGGATGTTGTGGGCGGTGCAGATCTCGCGCAGGCGCTGCAGATAGCCCTGCGGCGGAATGATGACGCCCGCCGATCCCGACATGGGCTCCACGATGACGGCGGCAATGTTGCTGGCATCGTGCAGGGCAATCAGCTTCTGCAGCTCGTCGGCCAGTTCGGCTCCGAAAGCAGGTTGCCCCTTGATGAACGACCCCGGTGCGGGCTGGGTGTGGGGCAGGTGATCGGCCTCAATGCCCTGGCCGAAGGTCTTGCGGTTGCCGACGATGCCGCCCACTGAAATGCCGCCAAAGTTCACACCGTGGTAGCCCTTTTCGCGGCCGATCAGGCGCGTCTTGGTGCCCTGGCCCTTGGCACGCCAGTAGGCGCGTGCCATCTTCAGTGCCGTATCGGCGGACTCGGAGCCCGAGCCGGTAAAGAACACATGGTCCAGGCCCTGCGGCATGAGCGCGGTGATCTTGTTGGCCAGCTCAAACGACAGCGGGTGGCCATACTGGAAGGCCGGGGCGTAGTCCAGCGTGGCCACCTGGCGAGAAACCGCCTCGGAAATCTCAGAGCAGCCATGGCCCAGACCACAGCACCACAGGCCCGAGAGGCCATCGAACACGCGTCGGCCATGGCTGTCGATGTAGTAGGCACCCTGGGCCCCTACCAGCATGCGGCCGTTCTGTGCGCCGGTGGTCTTGAAGTTGCGGTTGGCGGAAAACGGCATCCAGTGCGCCTGCATCCAGGCGGCGTCGCCGGGGAAGGTGCTGGCCGTGGTGACGGCGGGTGTGGAGCTGGCGGTGTCGTGGGGTTTCATGGGCGGCCTCCGGGGCATTGGGGTGCAATCGTGCCCCAGCGCGGGGCATGGCGCATTGTGGGTGGCTCTGTTACTCTCACAAAGTCACAAATACCACCGTTTACTTACCGATTCATGAAAGTTAAGACCAAAGCCTTCCTCGGCCAGATCAGCGAC
>JAYRUL010000284.1:0-2470 GCA_041919095.1 Rhodoferax sp.
CGCGCTGGCCCTGCAAAAAGAACGGCCCGATGCCCGTGTGCTGGCGGTGGACGCCAGCCTGGACGCGCTCACCGTGGCCCAGGCCAACGCCCAGCGCCTGGGCCTGCCGGTGCAGTTCCGCCGCGGGGATTGGATGGAGGGGCTGGAGGGCGCGTTCGACGCCATCGTGTCCAACCCGCCCTACATCCCCGCGGCCGACCCGCACCTGGCGGCCCTGCAGCATGAACCGCTGCAGGCGCTGGCCAGTGGTGCCGATGGTCTGGACGACATCCGCACCATCATTGCCCAGGCCCCCGCACACCTGGTGCCGGGCGGCTGGCTGCTGCTGGAGCACGGCTGGGATCAGGCCGCCGCTGTGCGCGCGTTGCTGGCGCAGGAGGGCTGGGCGCAGGTGCAATCGCGTGCGGACCTCGCAGGCATCGAGCGGTGCAGCGGTGCGCGCCGCCTACCGGCCTGACGCACGGGAGACAGGCACCCGGCTATTGCAGCTTGACGTAGCGCCCGTGCCGGATCTCCGTGAAGAAGACCTTGCGCGTGGTGTCGCCGTTGGCATCAAAAACGATCTCCTGCTGCAGGCCCGTGTAGGGGTTGCCGCGCAGCGCGGCGGCTTTCAGCGTTTCGCCCTTGCGGCGTATTTTCAGGGCCTTGAGCACCACGGTGGCGGCGTCGTAGGCCGACACCGAGCTGTAGCCCGGCGTGGACTGGAAGCGCTTGAAGAAGACCTCGCTGAATTCCTTGAAGCGGGTGGACTGATCGTCCCGATCGAAGTTCTGCACGATCATCAGCCCCTCGACCACGTCACCGCCCAGTTCGATGAGCTGCTCTGTGGCCGCCCATTCCGAGGCACCGATCGGCAGTTGGGGCGCCTGCTGGCGCGCCTGTTGCGCAAGGCGCGCCACGTCGAGGCCGCCAGAGATGAAGAACAGGCTGTCGGGCCGACCGGCCAGCATCTGCCGGACCACCTGCGCAAAATCGGTGTCCGGCTGTGACTCATAGGGCACTGGCGCGACCACTTCAGCGCCCAGTGCATCCACGGCCCCCTGGAACTCCCGCAACCACGATTCGGTGAAGTTGCGGTTGCGCATGTCGTAGGCCACCGCAATGCGCTTCTGGCCACGCGCCACCATCACCTTGGCATAGTCACGGGCGTTGTCACGCGTCGTGCGGTTGATGCGGAACAGGTTGTCGTCCTTGCCGTAAAAGGCCATCGAGGTGATGGTGGGGCTGACCTGGAAGATACCGGCCTTGCCCGTGATCGGCACAATCACCTCGGCCATGCCGCTGGTGAACGGACCGATCACCGCCTCGACCTTGGCATCCACCAGCGACTGGGCCGACTGGGCCGCCGTGTCCCGGTTCTGGGCATCATCGCGCACCACCAATTCGACCATGCGGCCGTCCAGCCCGCCATTGCGGTTGAACTGCTCGACGGCCAGCGTCACCCCTTTGAGCCCCGCCTGGCCGTTGTCCGAGTTGCGATCGGTCAAACCACCAATGAAGCCGATCTGCAAAGGCTGCGGCGGGCTGCAGGCGCCCAGCAAGGTTCCAAAAGCAAGACCGACAGCGGCGCGCGCCAGAGAGCGGGAGAGGGACATGGCTTGATTTGATAAATTTGCGAATTTTTCAAATTTATCATATTCGTGGTACGCTTGTCACTCCCACCATGCCAGCAAGCCAGCAACCCGCCTCCGAAACCGCCACCCACGGGCCCTTGCGTGCCTGGGCACGTTGGCGTCGGCTTTGGGACGGCTCTCTGCGCTTCCGGTGGCTGGCGCTGGGATTGATGCCTTTGTTGCTGGCATTCCCCATCGTCATCGCCGTGTTGGGCGCCCTCGGGGGCAACCGGGCCAACGCCCTGCTGATGTCCAATGCCCGCAGCCACCTCGCCGGCAGCGAAAACTACCTGGAGCAGCTTCGCACCAACACGGGCGTGCGCCTGAAGCAGCTGGTGCAGTCCGAACAGCTGGCACAACTGCTGGCCCCCCCAGCCAGCCGCCAGGAACTGAACCAGGTGCTGGGCACCGCAGCCAGGGGCGGCGGGCTGGACTTCCTGATCGTGGCCCGCACCGACGGCACCATCATTGCCTCCAGCACCAGCGCCACGCCGGGCGAGCGCCTGCCCCATTCCCACGTCATCAGCCAGGCGGTGGTCGGCATCACCAGCACGGCCTACGAGCTTTTCACGCCCGAACAGCTGGCCACGCTTTCGCCCGATTTTCCGCAGCAGGCCCGCGTCCGGCCATTGGGTGCACCCGAGGGCAGCCCGGCCATTGAATCGCGCGGCTTGATGATCACCGGCGCCGCCCATTTCCCGCTGACGGTGAACCGCACCGATGCGATTTTGGTCGGCGGCACGCTGCTGAACAACAATGCCCCCCTCATCGGGCACATGCGGCAGATCATCTTCCCCATGGGCAGCCTGCCCGGAGATTCGGAAGGACTCGCCTCGATCTTCATTGGCGATGTGCGC
>JAYRUL010000285.1:0-2447 GCA_041919095.1 Rhodoferax sp.
AAAGGCCAGGCCGCGCGCCTGACCGAATTTGGTGCCAAGCTGCTGTGGGCCGAGCGCCAGGCCCAGGCCCGCCTGGCACCGCAAATCGAGGCCCTGCGCGCCGAACTGGAACGCGCCTTTGCCGTGGCCTTTGATCCCCATGCCCATGTCGTCACCTTGTATGCCAGCCACGACGAAGCCCTGGGCGCCTTGCGCGAACAGGCCCTGGCCCCGCCACCGGGGCTGGACCAGGTGCACCTGGATGTGCGCTTTTGCGGCAGTGTGGATGCCTTGCGCGCCCTCAACGAAGGGCGCTGCACCATGGCCGGTTTCCACACGCTGCAGCACCCCCGCCCGGGCTCCCTGGCCGAACAAACCTACCGCCCGCTGCTGCAGCCGGGCCAGCACAAGTTGATCGGTTTTGCCGCGCGCAACCAGGGCTTGCTGCTGGCACCGGGCAACCCGCAGGGCTTGCACACCCTGCAAGACGTGCAGCGCCGCCAGGCCCGCTTTGTCATTCGCGCGCTGGGCAGCGGCACGCGCCTGGTGCTGGACGATTTGCTGGCCCAAGCCCAGTTGCGCCCCACCGACCTGAACCTGGTGGACGGCAGCGAGCCCACCCACAGCGCCGTCGCCCATGCCATTGCCAGCGGCCAGGCCGACGCCGGTCTGGGCACCCAGGCTGCCGCCCAGACACTGGGCTTGGACTTTGTACCCCTGGTGCAGGAACACTACCACCTGGTGTGCCTGAAATCCACGCTGGACGACCCTGCCGTACAAGCACTGCGCCGCTTCTTGCAGCACCCGGTGTGGCAGCAGCATCTGGGCGCGGTGCCCGGCTGCAACCCTTTGCATGCGGGCGAGGTGTTGTCGCTGCGCGCCGTGCTGCCCTGGTGGACCTTTGCCCGCAGGAAGCCGTCATGATCCATGGCAAGACGCTGGCGCAGTGGTGCAGCAGCCACCCGCACATCGCCGAGTTGGTGAACCTGCAAGAAACCCAGTGGTTCAACCCCGCCGTAGCCCCTGCCGCCCAGGCGCTCGCCGATGGGGGGCTGGGTCCGGCAGATGTGGCGCAGGCCAGCGCCCGCCTACAGCGTTTTGCACCCTACCTGGCCCAGGTGTTCCCCGAAACCGCCGCTACCGGCGGACTGATCGAATCGGGCCTTCGACCGCTGCCCGCGCTGCAGCCGCATGTCGCGGAGGTTGGCGCGATCCCCCAAGGCGCGCTGTGGCTCAAGGCCGATTCGGAGCTGCCCATTTCCGGCTCCATCAAGGCGCGCGGCGGCATCCACGAAGTGCTCAAGCATGCCGAGGACCGCGCCTTGCATGCGGGCTTGCTCCAGCCCGGGGACAGCTACCAAACCCTGGCCAGCGACGCGGCCCGGCGTTTCTTCGCGCAGTACCAGGTGGCCGTGGGTTCTACCGGCAATCTGGGCCTGTCCATCGGCATCATGAGCGCCCAGCTGGGGTTTCGCGCCAGTGTGCACATGTCGGCCGATGCCCGGGCCTGGAAGAAAGCGCGGTTGCGCACCCATGGCGTCACCGTGGTCGAGTACGACGCGGACTACAGCGCCGCCGTGGCCGCCGGTCGCCGTGCTGCGGCGGCCGATCCGAACTGCCACTTTGTGGACGACGAGAACTCGCGCGACCTCTTTTTGGGCTACGCCGTGGCAGCCGAACGCCTGGCGCCCCAACTCGCGCAGGCGGGCCGCCGGGTCGACGCCCAGCACCCCTTGTTCGTCTACCTGCCCTGCGGCGTGGGCGGTGGCCCGGGGGGCGTGGCCTTTGGCCTGAAGTGCGTGTTTGGCGATGCGGTGCGCTGCATCTTTGTGGAGCCTACGCACGCGCCCAGCATGTTCCTGGGGGTGTACACCGGACTGCACGAGCAGGTTTGCGTGCAAGACTTTGGCATCGACAACCGCACCGCCGCCGACGGCCTGGCCGTGGGCCGACCCTCGGGCTTTGTGGGCAAAGCCATGCAACGCCTGGTGGACGGCTACTGCACCGCCAGTGACGCCACCCTGTACCAGCTGCTGGCCTTGGCGCACCAGCACGAGCAGCTGCGTCTGGAGCCTTCGGCTGCGGCCGCTCTGGTGGGGCCGGCACGGGTGTTGGGCCATGCGGACTACCTTGAGCGCCTGGGTTTCACGCCCACCCAATGGGCCAACGCCACCCATCTGGTGTGGGCCACGGGCGGCGGCATGGTGCCGGAGCCAGAGTTTGCCGCCTACCTGGCGCAGGGGCGGGTGTGATCGCGGCGGTCATCACCCCCCGCCGCGCTGCATATACAGATCAAAGCGCTGCATGAATGCGTGGCGTGCCGTCTCGGGCACGCCTGCAAATTCAAAATGCACCACCAGCCGCGGCATGCGCACAGCAGCAATCACACGCGGCTCGCCCACATGCCAGGTCAGACCCAGCGCCCCATCGCCAATGCGGACCCCGGCGCTGGCGTCGTGCAGTTTCCA
>JAYRUL010000286.1:0-2446 GCA_041919095.1 Rhodoferax sp.
CCGGCCCCGCGCGGGCAGGAGCGCTTGAAGGAGGCCGCCAAGCTCGGCTTCACCCAGGCCCTCATCCCCAAGGCTAACGCACCCAAGAAGCCCATCGACGGCCTGACCATCCACGCGGTGGAGCGCATTGACGAGGCCCTGGCCGTGGTGCGCGGATTTCAGTAATTCCGGGCCGTAAAATTGCCGTCTTTGCGCACCCAACTGTGAAGGACGATTCATGAGCGTACTCCCCCCCTCCATGTCCGACCGCGACGGAAAAATCTGGATGGACGGCCAGTTGGTGGACTGGCGCGATGCCAAGATCCACGTACTCACGCACACCCTGCACTACGGATGTGGCGCCTTCGAAGGTGTGCGCGCCTACAAGACCGACAAGGGCACCGCCATCTTCCGTCTGCAGGAGCACACCGAGCGCCTGTTTAACAGCGCCAAGATCTTGCGCATGGCGATTCCCTTTACCCAGGATCAAGTCAACGAAGCCCAAAAAGCCGTGGTGCGGGAAAACCAACTGGAGAGCTGCTACCTGCGCCCGCTGACCTGGATTGGCGACAAGAAGCTGGGTGTCAGCCCCAAAGGCAACACCATCCACCTGATGGTGGCGGCCTGGGCCTGGGGTGCTTACCTGGGCGAGGAGGGCATGAAGCGCGGCATCCGCGTCAAGATCAGCTCCTACACCCGCCACCACGTCAACATCACGATGACGCAGGCCAAGGCGGTGAGCAACTACACCAACTCCATCCTGGCCAACATGGAAGCCACCGACGACGGCTATGACGAGGCCATGCTGCTCGACCCCAGCGGATTCGTATCCGAAGGCGCGGGCGAAAACCTGTTTGTCATCAAGAACGGCGTGGTCTACACGCCCGACCTCTCGGCTGGTGCCTTGAACGGCATCACCCGCAACACTGTCATGCACATCTGCAAAGACCTGGGCCTGGAGCTGGTGCAAAAGCGCATCACCCGCGACGAAGTCTACATTTGCGACGAGGCCTTCTTTACCGGCACCGCCGCCGAAGTGACGCCCATCCGCGAACTGGACCGCATTCAGATCGGTGCTGGCAGCCGCGGCCCCATCACCGAGAAGATTCAATCGGCCTTCTTCGATATCGTGCAAGGCCGCAACCCCCAATACGCCCACTGGCTCACGCCGGTGGCTGCCTAACTCCTCGGAGCACCCGCTTATGGCCAACCCCACCATCGAACTCGCAGCCAAGGACCTCAACCGGGAGGGCGGCGTGTACTGCCCCAGCCCTCTGGCTAAGATGGAGACTTGGAATACCCACCCCAAGGTGTTTCTGAATATTGCCCGCACGGGCGAGGCCAGTTGCCCCTATTGCGGTACGGTGTACCGTCTCAAGGCGGGTGAGCACGTTTCAGGACACCACTGAGCGTGACTCGTTCATTGGTCATTGCGCCCCAGTGGATCGGGGACGCAGTGATGACCGAACCATTGCTGCGGCAGTTGCATAGGCGCGCTGAGCAAATTACGGTTGGAGCCTTGCCCTGGGTGGCACCGGTGTACCGTGCCATGCCCGACGTGGTCAGCGAAGTCCTGGAGTTTCCGTTTGCACATGGGGGCCTGCAATGGACGGCGCGACGCCAGTGGGCGCGCCAATTGGCCGGGCGTTTTGATGTTGCGTATGTGTGTCCCAACTCCTTCAAAAGCGCATTGCTGCCTTTTTGGGCCGGAATCACCAAGCGGGTGGGGTACCACGGCGAGTCGCGCTTTGTTGTGCTGACCGATCGAATCCCCAACCCGCCCAAGGAAGGGCGTCCACCCATGGTGCCTTTTTACCTGGCATTGGGTGGATCTGGCGATCATGAACCGACTCCACCCAAGCTGGTTCTGGATGCCGTACGGGTGGATGCCACACTGGCAGGCATGCATTTGCAGCACCACGGCTACTACGCATTTGCTCCGGGTGCCGAGTACGGACCCGCCAAGCGCTGGCCCACACGCCACTTTGCCGTGCTCGCCGAACAATTGCCCCTGCCCGTCGTGTTGCTCGGGTCGGCAAAGGATGCCGACATCTGCAACGAGATTGCCCATACGGTCAACCTCGTTCGTCCAGGGCATTGCCAGAATTGGGCGGGGCACACCACGCTCACCCATGCAATGGCGGCGTTGGCCGGTGCCAAGGCCGTGGTAACCAATGACTCAGGACTGATGCACGTCGCAGCCGCTTTGCAGGTTCCCCAAGTGGCCCTATTCGGTTCGTCCAGCCCGCTGCACACGCCCCCCTTGAGTTCGTGCGCGCGTGTGGTTTGGCTCAAAAACGACCTGGGCTACGAACCTGCGCTGCACTGTGCTCCCTGCCATGCCCGCGAGTGCCCGTTGGGCCACACGCGCTGCCTGGTGGACATCCAACCGGACGAGGTACTTCGCTTGGTCCTGGCTGCAACACCGGAGTCGACAACCGCCGGTTGACTTCCGCGGTGTGATCCG
>JAYRUL010000287.1:0-2439 GCA_041919095.1 Rhodoferax sp.
TGCCTGCGCGGATCAGCGCAAAGACCTTGGCAGCCCATTCATTTTTCGCTCGCGCCATGGCGCCCTTTCCGGTGTCTTCAGGTTCGGCGATCGATTCTCGATACGATGTACCCGCACTGTAACGCCCATTGGAGCCTGTTTGCCGCCCACCGCCTTGCCGACCGAGAAATGGGCCAGCCAGGGCCTGTTCACACCCCGACGGAACGCATGCACGACGACAACCAGATTCTCATCCCCGACTCCTTCGTGGCCTTGTGCACCGATGCACGGGGCCGTCTGCGCACCCCGGTGCAGCAGCTGCGCGAACGCTACGAGCTGTGCGAAGACCTGGCCTGCCATCTGGTGCAGCAGGCGCAAACGCTGTACCACGTGCAAGCCCCCTCCGAAGCTGAGATCCTGCAGCGCATCCACGCCGGGCTGTGCACGGCCGAATCGGGCGTGTCAGTGGCCGAGGCCACGTGGATCACCACCCGGCTGGCCGAGCTGCTCAACTGGCCCTGCCCGGAACTGGTCGCGCCCGCGCCGCAGCCCGTGGTAGGCCCTTGATCCAACGCTTGGCTATACTGCGCCCCATGCCCGCACACACCTCCTTTGCCATGACTGCCGCAACTGCGGCGGCATTGCAATGTGTGGGCAAAGCCAAAAAACCAGAGCTCATCTGATCGGAGCTGTGGTTCCGTCCGGATGAGCGACGGAACCACCTGGCAGAGAAGTTCCCTTCTTTTTTCTCTTTCCCTCCCCGGCATTCCGCGCGCATTCCTTCCGGACGGTTCTTTCCCTGGTCGAACCCTGAAAGGATGTTTTGCATGTCTGCCATCACTACCACCCCCTCCCGCCAGCCGCTGTTCAGCGGGCTCTGGATCGCCCTGGTCACGCCCTTCAAGGACGGGGCCGTGGACCACCCGGCACTCGCCGCCCTCACCACCCGACTGCGCGCCCAGGGCGTTTCAGGTTTTGTCGCCTGCGGCTCCACGGGCGAAGCCGCTGCACTCGACAAGGCCGAGCAGTTGCAGGTCCTGGAAACGGTGCTCCATGCGGCCCAGGGCTTGCCCGTGGTGATGGGTGTGTCGGGCTACCACCAGGGCCAGGTACTGGAGCAAGTGCAGGCCCTGGCACGCTACCCGGTGGCGGGATTGCTGGTGTCGGCCCCGCACTACATCCGCCCCTCGCAAGAGGGCCTGCTGCACTGGTTCCGCACTTTGGCCGACGCCAGCGCCGTGCCCCTGCTGGTCTACGACATTCCGTACCGCACGGGCGCCACGCTCAGCACCGAAACGCTGCTGGCGCTGGCCGCGCATCCGCGCATCCAGGCCATCAAGGACTGCGGCGGCAACCCGACCAAGACACAGGCCCTGATCGCCGATGGCCGCCTGCAGGTGCTGGCGGGCGAAGACGCGCAGATCTTCCACACGCTGGCGCTAGGCGGCGCGGGCGCGATCTCGGCCAGCGCTCACTGGCAGACGCCCCACTTTGTGGAACTGATGGCCTTGCTGCGCGCAGGTGACCTGGGTGAAGCCCGCCGCGTGTGGCAGGCCCTGCTACCCTGGATCGAAGTCTGCTTTGCCGAGCCGAACCCCGCAGCGATCAAGGCGGCATTGGCCCATGCGCGCGAGATGCGCAACGAGCTGCGCGCGCCGATGATGGCCGCTTCCGATGCGCTGGAACAGCGCCTGCAGGCGCTCTTCTGTGCCGGGCTCAGCCCCCGGTAACGGGTGGGAAAAACGCCACCTCGGCCCCGTCGCGCAGCGCAGCAGCCTCGTCGCTGAGCACCTGGTCCAGCGCCATGCGCACGGCCCTGCCACGGGCCAGGGCGCTGGCGTAGGCGCCGCCGCGGGCCAGGAGTTCATCGCGCAGCGCGCCCAGCGTCGTGGCGCTGGTGTCCAGCACCTCGCTGCCCTGCCCCACTGCCTCGCGGATGGAAGCGAAATAACGCACGGTGATCTTCATGCGGCCAGCTCCGAGAATGGCAGATAGCGCACCATGTCACCGGGCGCGATGGCCTGGCCTGGGGGGTTGTCCACCACCCCATCACCCCAGACGGTGGAAGTGAGCACGCCCGAACCCTGGTGCGGGTACAGGTCCAGCCCACCTGCGGCATTGCGGCGAACGCGCAGGAATTCGCGGCGCTTGTCGGCCTTGGGCCAGGCAAAATCGGCACGGGCCGCGATGGACGGCATCGCCACGGCACGCACCCCCTGCAGGCGCAGCAGAAAGGGGCGCACCAGCACGGCAAAGGTGACGAAACTGGCCACCGGGTTGCCGGGCAGCCCCAGAAAATGCGCCTGCCCCACGCGGCCGCAAGCAAACGGCTTGCCGGGCTTGATGGCGATTTGCCACAGGTCCAGGCTGCCCAGCGCCTGCACGGCGGGCTTGATGTGGTCTTCCTCACCCACCGACACGCCGCCGCTGGTGAGCACCACATCGTGCCCGGCAGCGGCT
>JAYRUL010000288.1:0-2432 GCA_041919095.1 Rhodoferax sp.
CGGTGATGACCAGGCCACTGCCCGCCTGCGCCTCCTTGAAGGTCTTGGAGCGGATGGCCAGAGCCATCAGGACCGCCCCCAGCCCGGCGGCCAGTGGCAGCTGCAAGGCCAGGAATGCCAACACCTCAGGCATGCCAAACTGGAACATGGCCTGCAGCGTGTCGTTGCGGATGAACCACTGCGCCGGGATGAAGCCCAGGCAGGAAATCAGTGCCACGCCCATTCCGAGCAGCGCCACGGCGCACCACTTGCCCACAACCAGCGCCAGGTGGGGTACCGGGTTCATCAGCAGGGGCTCCAGCGAACCGCGCTCGCGCTCGCCGGCGGTGGCATCCAATGCAGCCGTGAGTGCGCCATAGAGTACGGCCATGATGATGAACATGGGGATGAGGGCCGTCATGCGCGTGGCGCGGGCCTGGATGTTGGCCAGGTCGCGCTCCTGCACGGCCACCGCCTGCAGCAGATCGGAGGACACCCCGCGCACGGCCAAGGCCAACGCACCGCGTTCCTGGTTGAACCCCTGCAGCAACCGCTGAACCGTGGGGGCGGCGGCGCTGGCACGCTGGTTGGCCGAGTCGCTCACCACCTCCACCACCGGGCGCTCGCCGTGCTGCAAGGCCGATTCAAAATCGGCACGCACCACCAGCACCGGCTCCAGCAAGGTCGATGCGCGCAAGCGCGCCTCGTAGTCGGTCGGGGCGGGTTTGATGGTGTAGGTCTGGCGTTCCAGGTAGTTGCGTAGGGTGGGTGCATGCTCTATGCCCACCGCCAGCACGGTGCGCTGCTCGGCACGCTCCTGCAGCGAGGCGATCAGGCCCGAAACCGCCAACAGCAGCAGCGGCCCCATCAGCACGGCGGGGACGAGCAGTTTGAGCAAGGTGCGCCGGTCGCGCAGGGCGTCCTGCACCTCTTTGGTCACCACCACGCCCAGGCTGCGCCAAAAGCTGTTTGTCATGCGGATACTCCTGTTGCAAGGGCCGTGCGGTCTGCACCCGCCGCACCAAAAGCCAGCTGCACAAAGCAGTCTTCGAACTGGGTGTGGCCGGTCTGTTCCATCAGCGCCTGCACGCTGCCTTGGGCTACGCTGCGCCCGCGCGCCATCACCACCACGTAATCGCACAGCTGCTGCACCTCGGGCATGATGTGGGTGGAAAACACAATGCACTTGCTACCCCCGGCGGGAGAGCTGAGGTAGCGCAGGGTTTCGCGCAGCGAACGCGTGGCCAGCACATCGAGCCCATTGGTGGGCTCATCGAGCACGATGTTGGCCGGGTCGTGGACCAAGGCGCGAGCCAGCGCCGTTTTCATGCGTTCGCCCTGGCTGAAGCCTTCGGCGCGGCGGTCCAGGATGGCTCCCATGTCCAACAATTCGGACAGGACTTCGGCCCGGGCGTGGGCTGCGTCGTCCGTCATGCCGTGCAGTCTTCCAAAGTAGATGATGTTCTCCCGTGCACTCAAGCGCGGGTACAGACCGTGGGCATCGCCCAGCACCCCCATGCGCGCCAGGGCATGGCGTGGTTGCGCCGTGGCATCGATGCCATCCACGTGCAGGCTGCCCGCATCGGGCGCAAATAACCCGCCCAGCATGCGCAGCGTGGTGGTCTTGCCTGCCCCGTTGGGGCCGAGCAACCCGGTGATGCGGCCATTCGGTGCCAGCAGATCGACGCCCTGCACCGCATGCACCACGGTGGCGGGCTTGCGCCGAAACGCCTGCGTGGGCGCAGGCACCTTGAATTGCTTGTGCAAGCCTTGGATCTCAATCATGGTGCTTTCCTTGCGGTGCAGC
Organism: Rhodoferax sp.; assembly: GCA_041919095.1. Taxonomy (GTDB): domain Bacteria; phylum Pseudomonadota; class Gammaproteobacteria; order Burkholderiales; family Burkholderiaceae_C; genus Allorhodoferax. The sequence continues at coordinate 1,787 of JAYRUL010000288.1, forward strand.
GGGTTGCACTGGCACGAACGGTAGCGGGCGCGGAATGGCCACGGCGCATTGCGCATCCAGCGCCAGGGCTTGGGCGTCTTCGCGGGCGGTGATGAAGCGGGCCACCACCTCGCGCATGCATCCCAGCTGCAGGACGCCATGTCCTGCCTGCGGTACCACCACATGGCGCGCCATCGCGCCCAGGGCCTGGGTCACACGGGCCCCGTGGCGCGCGGGGGTGGCGGGGTCGGCGCCGCCGCTGAGCAGCAAGACCGGTGCGCGCGCCGTGGGGACCGTGTAGAAAGCGGGGTCCACCTCTGCGCGCGGCCAGAAATCACACACGCTGCGGTACCAGCGCGCGTCGCTGTCTCCGAAATCGCTGCCCGGGGATGCGCCAGCACCCTGTGCTGGCATGCGTGGGAGGTCTTCGGCGCAGACGACGGAAAAATGCATGCCCGTGGCCAGGCGCAGCGCCCGGCTCGATCCCAGGCTGCTGCCCAGTCCCAGCAAGGGGTTGAAGCGGCCGTGGGCTGCCTCGTGGAGGGCGTAGGGCAGCGCCGCCGCCAGCGCCGGGCTGTACAGCGGCAGGCGCACGGCCCGCAACACCACGTCGCGCTCCAGGGTGACGGTTTCCACCACGCCGGTTACCGGATGGGTAACCTGCACC
>JAYRUL010000289.1:0-2397 GCA_041919095.1 Rhodoferax sp.
CACGGCGCTGACGACGACGACTTCTCGGCTCATGAATGACTCCTGCAGGGGTGGTTGAAATTGGGGATCGGGATGCCTCCAGTATGCCGCCCAATGGGCTCGCTGGGGCTTACGTGAGATTACGTACGGCTGGCGCGGGCGGTGCTGGCACCTTCCACCAAGAAACGCACCCGGCGTTGGCCCTGCCATTCATCGGCATCCAGCCGAAAGGCCAGCGTGACCCGCGCGGGCAAGGATTCGGTATGGCCGAACCAGATGGCGTCTACCGGTTCACCACGGTGCTTGAGCTTGATGGCCAGGTGCTTTTCACCCACCAGCCGCTGCGAAAGCACTTCGACTTCCTCGCTGAAAACCGGTGGCGCAAAGCCTTGGCCCCACACTTCCTGGTGCAGGGTGTCCACCAGGTCCACGCGGCGGTACCGCGGCTCCAGCGGGCCGTCCGTCTGCAAGCAGCGGGTGAGCGTGGCGGCGTCCAGCCATTCCTGGGCCACGGTTTGCAGGGCTTGCTCGAAGGTGTCGAAATGTTCTTCCGCCACGGTGCAACCGGCTGCCATGGCATGCCCACCAAAACGCAGGATCACGCCGGGGTGGCGCTTGGCCACCAGGTCCAGCGCGTCACGCAGGTGAAAGCCGGGGATGGAGCGCCCGCTGCCTTTGAGTTCGTGTTCCTTGCCCGGGGCGCTGCTGGCGGCAAAGACAAAAGTGGGTCGGTGCAGCTTGTCCTTGATGCGGCTGGCCACGATGCCGACCACGCCCTCGTGAAAATCGGGATCGAACACGCAGATGGCCGGCGGTGGTTCCTGGCCATCTTCAAACAGCCCTTCCACGATGGCCATCGCCTGTTCGCGCATGTCGCCTTCAATGGTGCGGCGCTCGCGGTTCATGCCATCGAGCAGGCGGGCCAGTTCGTCGGCGCGCGTGGCATCGTCGGTCAACAGGCATTCAATGCCCAGTGTCATGTCGGCCAGGCGCCCGGCTGCATTGATGCGGGGCCCCAAGGCAAACCCGAAATCGAAGGTGGTGGCCACCGACGCCGAACGTCCCGACGCGGCAAACAGGCGCTCCAGTCCAACGGGCATGGCTCCGGCTCGTACGCGTTTGAGTCCTTGCGCCACCAGCCGGCGGTTGTTGGCATCGAGCTTGACCACATCGGCCACCGTGCCCAGCGCTACCAGCGCAAGCAGGACGTCCAGTTTGGGTTGGGGCCGAGACGTCCCCGCGCCCTGGGGAGGTCCAGCCTCGCGCGGCAGGTCGAACACACCGCGCAACCGCAGCTCGGAGCGCAGCGCCAGCAGCACGTAAAACATCACACCCACGCCAGCGATGGATTTGCTCGCGAAGGCGCAGTCGGGCTGGTTGGGGTTGACGATGACATCGGCCTGCGGCAAGCGGATGCTGCCGTCGGGCCCGGCAGCGGGCAGGTGGTGGTCGGTTACCAGCACCTGCAGCCCGAGTTCGCGCGCACAGGCTACGCCTTCGAAACTGGCGATACCGTTGTCCACGGTCAGGAGCACATCGGCACCGCGTGCCTTGACGCGTTGGGCAATGGCGGGGGTGAGCCCATAGCCATCGACGACGCGGTCCGGCACCAGGTAGTCGACCTGCTGCATCCCCAGCAGGCGCAAGCCCCGTACTGCCACGGCACAGGCGGTGGCACCGTCACAGTCGTAGTCGGCCACCACACAAACGCGCCGATTGGCTTGCAGGGCGTCGGCTAGCAGGGTGGCTGCGGCATCCAGGCCAAGCATGGTGTCCGGCGGTAGCAACCTGGCAAGGGCCGGATCGAGCTCGCTGGTATCCACAATGCCCCGTGCTGCGAACAGCCGCGCCAGCAACGGGTGGATGCCCGACTGTTCCAAGGTCCACACCGCACGTGGCGGCACATCCCGTGCGGTGATGTTCACAGGGTGCCCAGCAGTTGCTGTGGTGCCGAACTGGTCATGCGGTTTTGCAGGCGGTTCCACCAGGCCTGCTGCTGCAGCAGCTCCCAGGTCATGGCCTGGCGCTCGCCGCACAGGGTCAGGCGCACCGGCTTGTTGGTTTTGGCCCGTTGCAGGGCCTCTGCGATGGCACCGCCGTCCAGTGCATGCCAGGCGGTCGTCCAGTGCGCCACATGGTCCTGGCGCGTCGGTGTCTTGAGGGAGTCATCGTGGCGCAATGGAATGTCCGGTGGACGGGGCGCAGCCTGCGGGGTGCCGGTGCCGCTGACCCAAAAGGCATTGACCGTGGGGGCATTGCGCCGGGCGCGGTCGTCATTGACCGGATGCGTATGCAGCAGCATCTGCATTTCCGATTGGAGTTTGCGCAGCGGCTTGGCCTGGGGCTGGCGGGGCAGCCAGGCATCCACGCTGGCACCGGCCACGCGTTCGAGCGAAGCGGTGGGCAAATCCTTGAACA
>JAYRUL010000290.1:0-2391 GCA_041919095.1 Rhodoferax sp.
TGGAGGCGGCTTGTGTACAGAGCATGTCGGAGTTCAATATCGAATACCGCGGACGCGGACCGAACGGTGAGGAGCGGTGGTTTTACCTGGCTTCTACGCCCAGCCGCAATGCCGACCATCACATCGTATGGGATGGTATCGAGCTGGACATTACCGAGCGCAAGCGTGCCGAGTCCGAACTGGCGCTGAGCCAGGTGCAACTGAAAGCCAACTTGGACCATACGCCGACCGTGGCGGTGCAGTGGTTTGACCGGGAAGGGCGCGTGCTGTATTGGAATCCGGCTTCTGAGGCCCTCTACGGCGTGACCGCGTCGGAAGTCATGGGTCAGGTTCCGTTGGGTACCCTGTATGCCAACGAAGCCGAATTGCAAGGCCTGCTCGACGTCATTGCGGAAATCGAGACAACTGGCAAGGCGTATGGCCCCTACGAGGTGGACATTACCTGCCGAAATGGAACCGTCGTTTCTGTGTTGGCAACGACGTTCCCGATTCCCATGGGCGCGGGTCGAACCGCGTTTGTCTGCATGGACGTAGACATCACCGCGCGCAAGAAGGCGGAACAGGATTTGCAGGAACTCAATCAATCGCTGGAATCCCGTGTGCAAGCACGCACGCGTGAGTTGACCCAGGCGCTCAGCGAACTCAACCGTGCCCAGCAGGACCTGATCCAATCCGAAAAACTGGCCGCCCTCGGTTCGCTGGTGGCGGGTGTGGCGCACGAACTCAATACGCCCATCGGCAATGCCGTGACCGTCTCCAGCACCCTGGTCGACGCCCATGCCGACATCCGCGCGCGCATGACCAACGGATTGACCCGGGGCGCACTCAACGACTTTCTCGACACGGTGGGCGAGGCCGGTGCCATGCTCAGCCGCAACCTGGTGCGCGCCGCCGATCTGGTCAGCAGCTTCAAGCAGGTGGCGGTGGACCAGAGCAGCCATCTGCGTCGCACCTTCTTGTTGCAAGACATTCTTTCGGAAGTCGACGTCATCATGACACCGAGCTTGCGCAAGGCCCACGTGCGCTTGCATCTGGATTTGCGCGATAAGCCGTCGATGGACAGCTTTCCGGGGGCGCTGACGCAAGTACTGATGATCTTGATTACCAACGCCATCGCCCATGCGTTTGAGGGGCGTGACGGCGGCACCGTGACCATCACTGCCGCTGCCGAGGGGTCGGAACGGGTGCTCATCACGGTGGCAGATGATGGTGTGGGCATCGCGGCAGCAAACCTGGGTCGCATTTTTGAGCCCTTTTTCACGACCAAGCTTGGCAAGGGGGGGTCGGGCTTGGGCTTGCACATTTGCTACAACGTGGTGACCGGCACCTTGGGGGGCAAGGTCGTTGCGTACAGCACACCCGCGCAAGGTACCCGCATGGTCATCGATATTCCACTCTCCGCTCCGCATGTTCCCATTGCCACGTCAACCCCGTTTTAAGTCGATTGCCAACGCCCTTACACGGTTGCGCAATGTCTTTGGACGGGTAAGCAATTTCGCCATTGACAAGCCTGAACGCAAGGGCGGACACTGGGGCTCCGTACCACCTTGTGAGGAATGTGTATGACTATTCGCCAACGCCTGATGCTGGGATTCGGGGTCATGTTGCTACTGCTGGCCATCGTGGCGGGTGTAGGGCAACTCCAACTGGCTCGTATTAGCCATTTCAATACCGAGCTTGATGAGCGGGCGTACCGTTTGTCGTTGGCATCGGAGTGGGCCACGCAGGTCAAGATTGCGGTGGGCACCAAGTCCGCTGTCCCGGGTGCGGACTTTGAGCCGGTGAAGAAGCTCGCGGGGCTGGTCAAGGCCGATGCGGAGCGCCAGGCGCTCAACGCAGCGACTGCCTCCCAAACTGGTGATGCAGTTGCCCACTCGCAGGCAGTTGACCAATTGGCAGGCAAGCTGGTAGCCCTGCAGATCGCTGACAGCAAAGAACTGCAGGCTGCATTGCGCAATGCCGTCTTGCTCAATTGGAGCATGCTAGCCCTGGGTTTGGTTTTGGGAGTGGCTTTTGCCATACGGATCGCGCAGGCCTTGGTGCAGCCGTTGCTTGTTGCTGCAGGCGCGGCACAGCGTATTGCACGCGGAGACCTGTCGGAAACCCTGACGGTTGATTCCAAGGGTGAAGTCGGCATGTTGCAAGAGGCCTTGCAAACCATGCAAATCCAACTGGTGAACCTGGTTGCTGGCGTTCGCCAAGGCTCCGAATCCGTGGCCATGGCCAGTTCCGAAATCGCCCAAGGCAACAACGATCTCTCGGCGCGCACCGAACAGCAGGCGGCCGCCATCGAACAAACCAGCGCCTCCATGGGCGAACTCGGTGGCACCGTGAACCAAAACGCCGACAGCGCCCGCCAGGCCAACCAACTCGCCACCAACGCCTCCAGCG
>JAYRUL010000291.1:0-2371 GCA_041919095.1 Rhodoferax sp.
CCGAATCGCGGCACCAAGGGCGGAGGTGGTGGGTGTGTCGTTGGGCAGGCCACTCACCGTGATGGGCGAGCTGGTGGCGCTGGCGGTTTTGCCCCCAGCGAGATTGCGTTGCGTGCGCTGCGGACCAAGACCCAATTCTTTGCTCAAATCCCGTGCCATACTTTGCTGCACGCGGTTGAAACTCCTGTTCGCCCTACGCGGTCACTCCCTATCGAACACGCTTCGCCGTTTAGCCGCTAAAAAAGGAATCCCCATGACCACCGTTCAAGTTGAATTACCCGATGTGTTGGCACAGAGTGCGCAAGCCGCTGGCCTGCTCACACCGCAAGCGCTAGAAGCCATGCTGCGTGAGCAGCTCAAGCGCCAGGCAGGTGAATCCTTGCGCGCCCTATGGGCCAGCGCGCCACCCGAGGAGTTGACGCCGGAGATTGAGCAGATGATCGATGAGCAGGTGCAAGCCGTGCGCGCCCAGTTTGCTAAGCAGGCGGCCCATTGAGCAGTAGCAGCCTACGCGGCACACGGCTGCGCCTGGTGCTCGATACCAATGTGGTGGTTTCCGGTTTGTTGTGGGGCGGCCATTCGCGCCGCTTGCTGGAGCTGGCGTTAACCGACGCCATTGCGCTGTACAGTAGTCCGGTGCTGGTCGAGGAGTTGAGCCAGACGCTGCACTATGCCAAGCTGGCCAAGCGCATCACAGCGATGCAAACCACGGCGCAGGCACTGGTGGCGCACTACAGCGCCATGGTCACGCTGGTGGTGCCGCAGCAGGTGCCGCGTGTGATTGCCCAGGATGCCGACGATGACCAGGTGCTGGCCTGTGCAATGCAAGCACACGCCCATTTGATTGCTTCTGGCGATCAGCATTTGCACAGCCTGGGCGGAAACTACCAGGGGGTGCGCATCGTGACGCCGGCCGAGGCGGCGGTGCTGTTGCAGGCGTTGTAGGCAAACGAACCCAGCGGCTAAAAGAAGAAGCCACCCGAACCCCCACAGCTTTAGCGGCTGGCAGGGGTTGTGGGTGGCTTTTTTATTCTAGAGATATAGGGAAACGGGCTGCAGGTCGTCACAGAACCTACGAGAAAGTTCTTACGACTTCTTCGCAAGCTTGATAGATATCCGCCTGTGCGTCGGATAAATACGTGCGCAGTTCGTCATCCATTCGCTGCAAGTACTCAGCGCTACAGTTCGCACGCATATCTCCAAGAGGGAAGGTGTCTGTCTCGGATTCGATTCCTCGAAATGGCAAAAATACTTCATGCTCATGGGCATCCACTGCAAATCGAAGGTCGCAAATTCGGCGCACGCCCTCGATCAAATGGATATGGCCCGCCAACATGGCCTTCGCAACAGCGACCAACTCAAGCCGCCTAAATTCTTGGTTTTCAGATTTTTCCATCTTCAGTCAGTAAATTTTGTCTTGAACTCCGCACGTTGTCCGGTCTGGGTGTTCTCAACCCAATGCGTCTCAAAGTTTTTCCCTTTGCCATCAGAGTAGTTTGAGCTGGTTTTCTTGACCCAATCAATAGCATTTCCGCCGTGCTCTTTTGCTACTCTCGCTGAATCCCGAAAGGGAACGCGTGCACCGGCACCCGCCATCGTTTGCCCTACCTCAGCCATCTGAGACTCACTCGCAAGCTGACTTTTGAGTTTCAGTGCGGAGGAAGCACTTTCGGCGCCCCCCTTCGCCCCAACCCCAGCCGCCTCCCGAGAAGCCTTGATCCCCAGCCCAGCAACCCCAGGCAAACCCGGCAGCGCTGCCCCCGCAATATCGGCAAGCATACCAAGCCCATCCGCCAGAGCTGCGCCCGTGTTGCCCGCGCGCAGGTTGTCCTTCAGGCTCATGTAGCCCACAGTGAGGCTCATGGCCTCTACGACCAGTTCCGCATACTTTCCATCCGGGTCCACAAACTTGTACGGATTGTTGTTGGCGTACGCATAGCGGTTGAAGCTGTGGATGTTCTCTTCCTTGAACCCCACCGGGTCCACGCCCATGAACCGCCCCAGCATCGGGTTGTAGTAGCGCGCCCCCATGTAGCTAAGCCCCGTGGCCGCATCAAAGGGCTTGCCCGTAAAACCCGTCTGCGCCGCCGTGCCGCTGGCCTGGTTGTTCAGCCGCTCGCCATAGGGCCGGTAGTTCTCCTTCCACAGCACCGCGCCACTGGCATCGGTAGCCACCATGGGACTACCCGAGACATCGTTATGAAAATACACCACCGCCGCCTCCACCGGCATGACGGGTGCCGACGTGGCCGACCACGGCCCGCTGCCAATGGTGGAGGTGGTGCGTACCTTGCAGGTGGTGGGGGTGTCGTTGGGCAGGCCACTCACCGTGATGGGTGAAGTGGTGCCGCTGGCGGTTTTGCTGCCGCAG
>JAYRUL010000292.1:0-2367 GCA_041919095.1 Rhodoferax sp.
CCCACACGGCGCTTGCTGGCTCCGGTGAAGGCACCGCCCTCATGGCCAAACATCTCGCTTTCAAACACCGACTCGGGCAGTGCAGCGCAGTTGATGGCCACAAATGGCCCACGGCGGCCACTGGCATCGTGAATGGCCCGCGCTGCCACCTCTTTGCCGGAGCCGGTGGGGCCTTCGATGAGGATGTCCACATCGGTCGGGGCCAGTGTGGCAATCAACTGGCGCGCTTGCTGGATGGCGTGGGACTGCCCCACCAGGGGCACATGGCCGCAGGCCTGCAAGCTGCTGCGCAGCTGGCGGTTTTCGGCTTGCAGACGCCGCTGCGCCAGGGCGCGTTGCAGCACGGCCACCAGCCGATCGGCCCCAAACGGTTTTTCAATGAAATCGTGGGCCCCTTCGCGCATGGCCTGCACGGCCACGGCCACATCACCATGGCCGGTGATGAGCACCACGGGGACCTCGCTGTCGCGTTGGCGCAGGGCGCGCAGCAGTGCCAGGCCATCTTGCCCGGGCAGGCGCAGATCGGACACCACCGCGGCAGGGGGGCTTAGCGCGGCCTGGGCCAGGGCGGCCTCGGCGTCGGCAAACTCGCGCACCGGCAAGTCGGCAATGCGCAGGGTCTGGGCGCAGGCCCGGCGCACGTCGGGGTCGTCTTCCACCAAAAACACCGGATGGGCCGTATCCACGCCCGCGCCAGCCCAGTCAACATCCGTCATGGTGATCTTCTTTCGTTTCAGCGTTGCTCACCGCACCGTCGGGCAGCCAGATAGAAAATGCGGCCCCACCGCCGGGCTGGTTGGTGGCCTCCAGCCGTCCCCCAAAGCCCTCCACAATGGCCTGCGAAATTGCCAGGCCCAGGCCCAGACCGGCAACCGCGCCTTTGGTGGTGAAGAACGGTTCAAACAAGTGGGCCGCCACGCTGGCGCTGAGCCCCGGCCCATTGTCCAGCACCTGCACCTGCAGTTGCCCGTGCTGGACTTGTGCGGTCACGCGCACCTGCCGGTGCGGGGTCTGGGCCGTGGCATCGAGCGCGTTGCGCAGCAGGTTGACCAGCACCTGCTCCAGGCGCACCGTCTCAGCCAGCGCGGCCAGGCCGGGCTGCACGGCGCTGGTGTCAATCACCGTTGCAAGCTCCTTGCGTTTGGACTCGACGATGAGCAAGGCGTTGGCAAGCGCAGCGTCCAGCGGCACGCGGGTTCGCTCCAGCGGAACCTTGCGTGAAAAGGCCTTGAGCTGACCCACCAGCCGACCCAGCCGCCCGGCCAAATGGCTGATGGCTTGCAGGTTCTCGGACACCACCGCCGTATCACCCCGCTGCAGCAAGGCGCTGGCATTGTCGGCATAGGTATGCAAGGCAGCCAGCGGTTGATTGAGTTCGTGGGTCATGCCCGCAGCCATTTGGCCCAAAACCGCCAGCTTGCCCGCTTGCACGGCGCTGTCCTGGGTTTGGCGCAGGATGCCTTCAGTGCGCTCCAGCGCCAGCACCTGGCGCGACAGATCGGCGGTGCGCTCGGCAATGCGGTGTTCCAGCGTGTCATGCAGTTGCTGCAGCTCTCGGCGGCGGCGGCGGCGCAGCGCCACCAGGGCCGCCAGCGCGGCCAGCAGACCTACCCCCAGGGCGGCCGCCGTGGCCGCCACCCAGGCCGTTTGGCGCAGCGGCTGCGGGTCACGCAACAGCACCAGCCGCCATTGCAAGGGCCCGACCGCGTGGGACTGCCACAGCAGGCTTTGGGGGCTGCCTGTGCGCAGTTGCACGGTGGCATTGCCCTCGACCAGGCCGTCGCCCGCGAACAGCGGGGGGACCACCTGGGCCCCGTACTGGCGGGTCGCTTCCAGTTGGCTGCGCGCCGGGCCCGGTAGTGGCCCCAGGCTGCGGTAATGCCAGTCGGGCTGGGTGGCCATGAACACCACGCCCAGGGCATCGGCCAGCAGCACCATGTCGCCGCTGCCGTTCAGGGCGTTCTCGAACGCCTGCAGCGCGACCTTGATAGCCACGACACCGGCCACCCGGCCTTGGTGCAGCACCGGTGCCGCCAGAAAGTACCCCGGCTCGCCCGAGGTTGCGCCAATGGCGTACAGGCGCCCCACTCCTCCTGCCAGCGCAGCGCGGAAATAGGGGCGAAAGGCATAGCTTTGCCCCACAAAGTTCACGTTTTGGTTCCAGTTGCTGGCGGCCAGCGTGAGCCCTTGTGCGTCCATGAGGTAGGCGGCCGTTACGCCGCTGCGGGTCTGCGCGGTTTCGAGATAGGCGTTGGCGCGGCGGATCTGGTCCGCATCGGTGGGGGTCTGGAGCAGAGCCGCCAGATCGTGATCCAGGGCCAGCAAGCCCGGCAGCGTTTCGTAACGCGCCAAGCCCGCTTCCAGGGT
>JAYRUL010000293.1:0-2349 GCA_041919095.1 Rhodoferax sp.
GTGGCACCCGCCCCTGCGGCGATGACGATCTGCTTGAACGGCACGGTGGTGCAGTCACCCGCCGCAAACACGCCGGGCACGTTGGTGTGGCCCTTGGCGTCGATGATGATTTCGCCGAACTTGCTCAGCTCCACCGTGCCGCGCAGGAACTCGGTGTTGGGCACCAGGCCGATCTGCACGAACACGCCTTCCAGCGGCACCAGGGTTTCGACACCGGTTTCGCGGTTCTTGTACTTGATGCCGTTCACTTTGCCCTCGGCCCCGGTGATCTCGGTGGTCTGGGCGTTGGTGTGCACGGTCACATTGGGCAGGCTGTGCAGCTTTTTCACCAGCACGGCGTCAGCCTTCAGTTCGGGCATAAATTCAATCACGGTGACGTGCTTGACGACACCCGCCAGGTCGATGGCGGCTTCCACGCCGCTGTTGCCGCCGCCAATAACGGCCACGTCTTTGCCCTTGAACAGGGGGCCGTCGCAGTGCGGGCAGTAGGCCACGCCCTTGTTCTTGTACTCGGCTTCACCCGGCACATTCACATTGCGCCAGCGCGCGCCGGTGGAGAGGATGACGGTCTTGGCCTTGAGGCTGCCGCCGTTGGCCATGACCACCTCGGTCAGCCCGCCGGGCGCAGCGGCGGGCACGATGCGGTCAGCGCGCTGCAGGTTCATGATGTCCACGCCGTACGAGCGGGCATGGGCTTCCAGGTCGGCAGCCAGCTTGGGGCCGGTGGTTTCCTGGATGGAGATGTAGTTCTCAATCCCCAGGGTGTCGTTCACCTGGCCGCCAAAGCGCTCGGCCGCCACGCCCACGCGGATGCCCTTGCGGGCGGCGTACACAGCCGCAGCAGCACCGGCGGGGCCACCCCCGACGATGAGCACGTCATACGCGTCCCGGGCAGACAGCTTGGCGGCCTCACGGCTGGCCGAGTTGGTGTCGAGCTTGGCGACGATCTCAAGCACTTCCATGCGGCCGGAGCCGAACACCTGGCCGTTCAGGTACACCATGGGCACCGCCATGATCTGGCGCTGGGTCACTTCGTTCTGGAAGGCACCGCCTTCGATGACGGTGGTCTTGATCTTGGGGTTGAGGATGGCCATAAGCGACAGGGCCTGCACCACGTCCGGGCAGTTGTGGCAGGTGAGGCTCATGTAGACCTCGAAATTGAAGTCACCGTCCAGGCTCTTGATCTGGTCCATGACCTCCTGCTCTTCCTTCGGGGGGTGGCCACCGGTCCACAGCAGGGCCAGCACCAGCGAGGTGAACTCGTGGCCCAGGGGCAGGCCCGCAAAGCGCAGGCTATTGCTAGCACCCACGCGCTGCAGGCTGAAGGAAGGCTTGCGGGCGTCGTTGCCATCCAAGCGCAGGCTGATCTTGTCGGCACGCAGGCTCTGGATGGTTTCCAGCAGCGATCGCATATCGCGGCTGGTTTCGGAATCGTCCAAAGAGGCCACCATCTCGAAGGGCAGCGTCACGCGCTCCAGGTAGGCGGCGAGTTGGGCTTTAAGGGTGTCGTCGAGCATGATGAACTCCAATCAGTTGCTATCGTTTTAGTAGCTGGTTACGCAATATCTACACGGGCTAGATGCCATTTTTTCCCAAAAAAAGGCCGGACGGCAAGGCGCATGCGCACCTTGACGCTGTCCGGCTCGGACTTGGCTGTTCAGTCGCACCAACCCGCAATTGCGAGGTCAGCGCCGTATTCGCTTCGCTACGCGGATCCGACCCCCGAATTGCTAGGCAGTTGGTCCCAGCGCAAACGTGTCGATCAAATTTTTCCGACCAGGTCCAGGGACGGAGCCAAGGTCTTGGCGCCTTCCTTCCACTTGGCGGGGCACACCTGGCCGGGGTGGGCGGCGGTGTACTGGGCGGCGGTGAGCTTGCGCAGGGTTTCCGACACGTCGCGGGCGATTTCGTTGGAGTGGATTTCCAGCGTCTTGATCTGGCCTTCGGGGTTGATGATGAAGGTGCCGCGCAGTGCCAGACCTTCTTCAGGGATGTGCACGCCAAACGCGTTGGTCAGCGCATGGGTGGGGTCGCCCACCAGTGGGAACTTGGCCTTGCCCACCGCCGGGGAGGTTTCGTGCCACACCTTGTGCGAGAAGTGGGTGTCGGTGGTGACGATGTACACCTCGGCACCGGCCTTCTGGAACTCGGCATAGTGCTCGGCGGCGTCTTCAATTTCGGTGGGGCAGTTGAAGGTGAAGGCAGCAGGCATGAAGATCAGCACGGACCACTTGCCTTTGAGCGTGGCGTCGGTCACGTCGATGAATTCGCCCTTGCCGTTGCGGTTGACGAACGCGGTGGTCTTGAAGGGTTGGACTTGGGTGTTGATCAGGGACATGGTGGTTTCCT
>JAYRUL010000294.1:0-2297 GCA_041919095.1 Rhodoferax sp.
ATCTGGTCCATGCCGATCAGGCCCAGCGCCAGCCCCAGAAAAAGCGACGTCATGCCGCGCAGGCGGCTGTGCCCCAGCACCGCGCTCACGGTGGTCAGGGCCAGCAGCATCAGGCAAAAGTATTCGGGCGGCCCCAGGCGCACCGCAAACGCCGCCAGCGGGGGCGCAAACAGCGTGACCAGCACGGTGGCAATGGTGCCCGCCACAAAGGAGCCGATGGCCGCCGTAGCCAGCGCCGCCCCGGCACGGCCGTGCTTGGCCATGCGGTTGCCCTCCATGGCGGTGACCATGGAGCCGGTTTCGCCCGGCGTGTTGAGCAAGATGGAGGTGGTGGAGCCTCCGTACATGGCGCCGTAGTAGATACCGGCAAAGAAGATCATGGACGAAGTCACGTCCACCTGCGTGGTGATGGGCAGCAGCATGGCCACCGCCACCGCCGGGCCGATGCCGGGCAACACGCCCACGGCGGTACCGACGGCGCAGCCCACCAGGGCCCACAGCAAGGCGGTGGGCGTGGTGGCGGCTGCAAAGCCCATTAACAACTGGTTCCAGAGTTCCATGGTGTGCCTTGGTGGTGTGTTAGAGCCAACCGGTTCCGGTCAGACCCGGCAGGTTGATGGCCAGCGCTTTGGTAAAGAGCCAGTACACCGGCGCGGCAATGGCGACGCCGATGGCAGCGTCGGACAGCCAGCCACGCACCCCGCGTGTGGCCCGCTGCGGCCCGCGCAGGCCTTGCATGGCCAGCACAAAGCACAGGGCACAGCTCAGGATGAAGCCCGCACGGGTAATGAGGGCCGCGTTCAGCAGCAACCCGGCCGATACCCAGGCAAATCCCACCCAGTCCCCGTGCACAGCACCGGCGGGCGGCACGAACACCTTGAAGCCGCCTTGCAAGGCCTGGCGCAATAGCAGGCTGCCGCAGACCACCAGCGCAATCGCCACCAGCCAGGGCAGAAAGTCCGGCCCCACCCCGGCGTAACCCGCCTCGGAAGGAATGAACCAGGCCCCACCACCCAGGCCCAGGCCCAGTGCCAACACCAGGGCACCCAGGCCGGCCTGCCTGCGCTGCACGCCCGCGCTCGCCATCACACCATGCCCGCCAGGTGCATCACGCCACGCAGGTTGGCGAAGTCGGTGTCCACAAAATCGGAAAACGCCTTGCCGGTGAGCAGGGCCGGTGTCCAGCCATTGGTCTTGAGGGATTCTTCCCAAGCTTTGGACTGGGTGGCCTTGACGATGATGGCGGTCAGCGCGTCGCGCTGGGCCGGGGTAATGCCCGGCGCACCGTACACGCCGCGCCAGTTGCCCAGCACCACGTCCAGGCCCTGTTCTTTCAGCGTGGGCACATCGATGCCGGGCAGGCGCTTGTCGGCGGTGACACCGATGGCGCGCATCTTGCCGGCCTTGATGTATTCGGCAAACTCGCTGTAGCCACTGCCCCCCACGGTCACGTTGTTGCCCAGGATGGCCGCCGTGGCTTCACCGCCGCCCCGGAAGGCCACGTAGTTGACCTTTTTGGGGTCCACGTTGATCTTGGTGGCCAGCATGCTGGCGCAGATGTGTTCGGTAGAGCCGCGTGAGCCACCGCCCCACTTCACACTGCCAGGGTCTTTCTGCATCATGGCCACCACATCCTTCATGCTCTTGATGGGCGACTGGGCCGGCACCACAAACACGTTGAATTCGCTGGTCAGCCGGGCGATGGGGGTTGCCGCCTCGATGGACACCTGGGGCTTGGTGGTGATGATGCCGCCCAGCATGACTGCGCCGGTCATGATGAGGGCATTGGGGTCGCCCTTGGACGCGTTCACAAACTGGGCCAGCCCGATCACGCCGGCCGCACCGCCCTTGTTCTCGTACTGCACCGTGTCGGCCGCCTTGGCGTCCAGAATGGCTTTGCCCAGGGCGCGTCCGGTGCCGTCCCAGCCGCCACCGGGGTTGGCGGGAATCATCATCTTGAGGTTGGTGGCCGCAAGGGCGCTCAAAGGCAGGCCTGCCGTGGTGGTCAGGGCCAGCAAAGACTTCAGAAATTGATCGCGACGCATGGCAGTCTCCGTGTGTTGAAAACAATCCTATGATGCGAGGCCTGCCTGTCAATCGGCTGTCCAAAATCCTAGGGAAAACCCACACCCACTACCCCATGCACTTGCTGCTGATCGAAGACGACCCCGCCCTGCGCACCACCTTGCAGCGCAGTCTGGTACGTGCGGCCATGCAGGTGGATGTGTGCAGCGACGGCAGCCTGGCGCTGGCACAGTGGCGTGCCGTCGCACCCGACGTGGTGGTGCTGGACTTGA
>JAYRUL010000295.1:0-2278 GCA_041919095.1 Rhodoferax sp.
AGAAGCAGAAAACATGAAGCTGCGTTCCGTTCTGATGACGGCGCTGAAGAACCACCTCACCCGCACCGAAATGAGCCAGGCCCAGGCCGCCAAACTGTTGGGCGTGACCCAGCCGCGCGTGTCTGACCTGATGCGCGGCAAGATCAATCTGTTCGCCCTCGATGCGCTGGTCAACATGGCAACGGCCGCAGGCCTGCACATCGAAATTCGGGTGCACGAAGCCGCCTGAAGCGCCGCACCCGTCCGCCTACACCACCCAGCGCGTCACCACCCACAACACCACCGGCACGGTGGCCATGCCCAGCGCGGTGGATACGGTAACCCCGGCGGTCATCTCGTCCTGGGCCACCTCGTAGCGCTGGGCAAAAAGGAACACATTGGCGCCCACCGGCAGCGCAGCCGCCGTGACCATCACCGCCAGGGACAGGCCCGATAGCCCCAGCGCCCAGCCCAAGGACCCTACGGCCAGAGGCAGCGCGGCGTTTTTGACCAAGGCAATGCGCAGTGCCGCGCGGAAATGCGGCCCCACGGTGGAGAACGCCAAGGTCACCCCCACCAGCAGCAGCGCCAGCGGCCCCAGGGCCTGGCCCAGCAGTTGCAGGGGTTTGTCGATGAGGGGCGGAATGGTCCAGCCGGTTTGCGCATACAGCAGGCCCGCAATAATGGGCAGCGGCACCGGGTGCATCAGGCCGCTCCACAAAGCCTGCAGCACCATGCGCCACAGGGCCGGTGGCACATGGGCCTGGCCATCGGTGCCGCCGGGCTGGTTGCGCGCCAGGGCCAGCTCCAGCACCACCGTGGCCACGGTAAGCAGGATGAGCGCGTGCACCGAAATCAGTGTGAACAGCGTGACCAGCCCTGCCTGGCCAAACACCAACCCCACCAGCGGCACGCCCACCATCACGTTGTTGCTGAAGGTGTGGCCCAGCGCGCGCACCGCGCCCAGGGTGGAAAACCCCGCCCAGGCCAGCGTGGCACCAAACACCAGCGCCACGCCGCCAAAGTACACCGCAATCGGGCCAAAATCCAGCTCCTGCACACGCACACCCGCCATGGTGCGAAACAGCAGCGCGGGTGCCAGCACCATGAAAACGAGGTTGGACAGGTCCTTGACCGAGGCGGCACGAATCCAGCCCCGACGGCCCGAGAGGTAGCCCAGTGCGATGAACAGCACCACAGGCACGAACGAAGAAAGAACGGGGGAATTCAAGATCGGGCAGAAATAGCCGCAGAAGGTGCGGGCGGGTCAATTCATAATGCTATCATAGTAATAGCTGCTTGCGCTTTGTTTATGAGCGCTAGCGTGGTATTTTGCTTTTAAAACAATAACTTCTCCGGCAGCAAGGCACCCCCTGCCCCGCAGGCCAGCACCACCGCCCAGGGTGGCATGCGCCCCCAGACCAGCGCGGCAAATGCCGCCACAGCCACGGCCACATCGGCGACCCCATGGAGGGCGCTGCGGCCAACCGGGTCAATCAGCGCCGCCAGCAACAGGCCCACCACCGCAGCATTCACCCCCGCCAGAGCGCCGCGCGCCCAAGGTCGCTGGCGCAGGCGCACCCAGAGCGGCAGCGCCCCGGCCACCAACAGAAAGGCGGGCAAAAAAATACCCAGCAGGCACACCAGCGCCAGCCCGGCGCCTGCCCAGTCCGGCGCCATGGCTGCGCCAAGAAACGCGGCAAAGGTGAACAGCGGCCCGGGCACCGCCTGCGCCGCACCATACCCGGCCAGAAAAGTGTCGGCAGACACCCAGCCCGGCACCACTACCGCCGACTGCAGCAACGGCAGCACCACATGGCCGCCGCCGAACACCAGCGCCCCGGCGCGGTAAAAGGCGTCGAACGCCGCCAATGCCCTGCCCGGCCACCACAGCAACACCAGCGGCAGCAAGGCCAACAAGACCGCGCACAGCCCCAGCAGCGTGGAACCGCTGCGTGCAGTCAGCCCCCGGGGCAAGGCCCAGTCGTCGCCTGGTTCGGCGGCTGCGACCTGGTTGGCCCACCCCCACGCGCGCCAGCCCACCAGCCCCGCGCAGCCCATCACCGCCAGTTGCCCGGCCACACCGGGCTGCCACAGCGTGACCGCGCAGGCCACAAGCATCAACACCGCACGCCCCGGCGTGGCGCACAGGCTGCGCGCCATGCCCCACACCGCCTGTGCCACCACGGCCACGGCCACCACTTTGAGCCCGTGCACCAGCCCCGCTCCAAGCCACGCTCCCCTCGCTGAAGAGAACCCCAGCCCCAACAACGCCAGCACCAGCGCCGAAGGCAGCGTA
>JAYRUL010000296.1:0-2275 GCA_041919095.1 Rhodoferax sp.
ACGGGTATTTCAGCGCAAGTCAGTGTCGAGCGGATTGCCCCATGAGGCAAAAGCTGTCGCCCACACGACAAATGCGGCATCCGTGCTCCAATAGCCCCATGCTGTTTGAGTCCACTTCCCGATCCGAGCGATTCCTGCGTGCACAACCCTGGTTCTTGGGGCTTGATCGAACCGCCCAGCAACAGGTTCTAGGCACCTCGGTTCTCATCCACGCGCAGCGCCGTCAATTGGTACTCGAAGACAACGTCCCCACCCAAGGCTGGTACGCCGTGATCGAAGGCTTGGTCAAATTGTCCGCACGGGGCCCCAGCGGGCGGCGCTCGGACTATGCGGGCGTTGCGGCGGGCGAGTGGTTTGGCGAAGGCACCGTGCTCAAGCATGCGATTCGGCGCTACCAGGCCATCGCCTTGCGCGACACCGATTTGCTGTGTGTTCCCAGTGCCACCTTCCATGCGTTGGCGCAGCGCGATCTGGGGTTCAACCAATTTTTGGTCGAGCGCCTCAACTTGCGCCTGGCCCAGGCCATGGCCATGGTGGAGGCCGGGCGCACACGCAGCCCGGAGCAGCGCGTCGCGCTTGCGCTCAGCCGCTTGTTCTGGAACCGTTTGCGTCAACTCGACCTGACCCAGGACGAAGTGGCCAGCCTGGCAGGCATGTCCCGCCAGACCGCCAACCGCGCCCTGTGCGAGTTGCAGGAGCGCGGCATCATCAGCCAAACCTTCAACCGCATCAAGGTGCTCGACGACGACGCTCTGTCGGGCCTACTCAGTTAACCAAAACCCTGCCTGCCCTGGGTTTGGTGCTGCAAGCGGACAATGGGCACATGACCGACACCCCACAACCAGGTGCCACGCTGGCCAACGGCTGGCAATGGACGGCCCCCTTTGCGCAACTGGGCCCGGCCTTTCACGCACCCATGCAGCTTCAGCCCTTGCCCAAGCCTTACTGGGTGGGCTTCAGTGCTTGCGCCGCCCAGCTGGTAGGCCTGGACGCGACCACCCCGACCAACCCCGCGTGGCTGGATGTCCTGGCAGGCAACGCCTTGGCCGCAGCAACGCAACCGGTGTCCACGGTCTACAGCGGGCATCAATTTGGCATGTGGGCCGGGCAGCTAGGCGACGGCAGAGCCATCCTGCTTGGGGAAGTGGTTCCCCCTGCAGGCGTCAACTCTCCGGCTCAGGAGGTCCAGCTCAAAGGCGCGGGCCTCACGCCCTTTTCCCGCTCCGGCGACGGACGGGCGGTGTTGCGATCGAGCATCCGGGAATTCCTGTGCAGCGAGGCCATGCATGCCCTGGGCATTCCCACGACCCGCGCCCTGGGGGTGGTGGGCTCGCCCGAGCCGGTGTACCGGGAACAAGCCGAAACCGCGGCCGTCGTCACACGGCTGGCACCCAGCTTCATCCGGTTTGGTCATTTCGAGCATTTCAGCCACCACGGGCTGCATGGTGAACTGCGCACCCTGGCCAACTACGTCATCGACCGCTTTTATCCACAGTGCCGCACCGCCACGTCCTACCAAGCCAACCCCTATGCCAATCTACTGGCGACGGTTAGCGAACGCACTGCCGAGCTGCTGGCCCGCTGGCAGGCGGTCGGGTTTTGCCATGGCGTCATGAATACGGACAACATGAGCATCCTGGGCCTGACCATCGACTACGGCCCCTTTCAGTTCATGGACGGATTCGATCTCAACCACATCTGCAACCACTCCGACCACCAAGGCCGCTACGCCTATGCGCGCCAACCCCAGGTGGCCTACTGGAATTTGTACGCCCTGGGGCAGGCCTTGCTGCCCTTGGTGGGCGAGGCCGAACTCATCAACCAGGCCTTGCAGGCCTACCAAACGCACTACCCGGCGGCGCTGGACCGCTGCATGGCCGACAAGCTGGGCTTGCCATCCACGCAGAACGGTGTCCGCGAACTGGTGCAAGCCTTGATCCCCCTGATGCAGGCCGAGCACGTGGACTGGACCATTTTCTGGCGGCGTTTGAGCCACTGGGTGGCCGAACCCGACGAAGCCCACGCAGCAGCGGGAGCCAAGGTGGTGGACCTGTTCCTCGATCGGGATGGGCTGAATCGCTGGTTGCTACAATATTCAGAGCTGCTTACGCATATTCCACGTGGCTTAGCGGCCAATTTGATGCTTAAAACCAACCCCAAGTATGTGTTGCGCAACCATTTGGGGGAAGTCGCGATTCAAGCCGCGCAGCGCCAGGACTTTTCCGAACTGCACCGCTTGCAGGCGGTGTTGGCGGATCCTTTTGCCGAGCAGCCG
>JAYRUL010000297.1:0-2263 GCA_041919095.1 Rhodoferax sp.
AAACGCTCGTGTGCCGGATGGGTCATCACAGTGCGCGGGGACGGCACCGCGTCAAAAGGCTGCAGGTCGGCTTGGAGCAGCGCCCGCATCACCGCAATCAAGTCGGCTTCGCGCGGCGCGGTGGATTTGATGACTGTCTTGTTGTCAAAGTCCTGGACGAAATGGGTGCCGCTGTTGAAAGCGCTGGCGGCGTCCTGCTCGATGATGCTGGTCCCCAGATCGAGGATGTAGTCCGCCTGCGACTCAATGTAATGACGCTGCGCGAGGTCACTGAACGCCCCGTTGTATGCGCTCAGGCACAGGGGGTTGCTTTCATCGACGGCACCCTTGGCAAACCAGTGCGCGGCATAGGGGATGCGCAAGCGCTGGCAGAAGGCCAGCATGAGCCCGATCAGCTCCGGGTTGCGGCGCACCTGCACGCCAAAGTAGACCAGTGGCGCGCGGCTCTGGCGCAACTTTTGCACGATGGTGTCCACAATGGCTTCCAGCCCGGACACCACCATACGCGGGGGCACCAATTCGCCCAAGGCAGGCAGTTCCAGCGGCTGGGTCAGCGCACCCACCAGGTTGCGTGGCACTTCCACAAACACCGGTTCACGGTGCAGCCAGGCGTGGCGCACCAGCTCAAAGAAACGCAGCGCCGAGATGTTGGGCTGGCCGCGCGCGCGGTCCCCCTGCAAACGTTCCGCGCGAATGCCCATGGCGGCAAAGGCGTTGAGCGCCGCGTCGTATTCGGCGCGCCAACTGTCGCCTGGTTGCACCATGTGGTGGATGCTGCTGCGGTGCACCTCGTCTTCGCCCGGTGCGCCCGATATGAACACCACCGGCAGCCCCTCGGTCTTGGCCAGCGCAGCGGCGGTGGCGCAGGGCAGCGAACCCACGGTATAGGTCGTCAGGCAAAACCCCAAACCTTCCACCTCGGCCTGGGCGCAGGCACAAAAGCCCGCATGCATCTCGTTGCTGGAGGGCAGCACGCGCAGACCCGGTTGGTCCAGCGCACCAATCAGATTGGCGGCAAAGTCCCCCCCCACGCCATAGACCGTGTCGGAACCAAAGTGCCGAATGATCTGGTGCATAGCCTGCCCCAGCGTGACCAGGGATTGTTGGTAGGCAGTGCCGAAATTTTGCTCGTACGGAGTGATGTTCATGGTGGGCAGGCAGTCAGGTTGATACGGATGGCTGATCCAAATTGTGACTCCGAGCCCCTGCAACGGGCATCCGATTTGTGCCCCGAAAACCGCCATACATGCACGTTTTGTGCATGTATGGACCGCCAGCGGTTTGCCGCTTACACGCTCATCCCACCATCGACCATCAGCATGGTGCCGGTGGTGTAAGACGATTGCGCGCTGGCCAGGTACAGCACGGATTGGGCAATTTCCTCGGGCGTGGCGTGCCGCCCCAGGGGCGTTTGTTCGTCAAAGAACTGGCCGCCGTCGCGCTGGATGATCTTGGACAGGTCGGCCTCCACGGCCCGTTGAAACCCATTGGATACCGGGCCGGGATGGATGCTGTTGACGCGGATGCCACGCGGGGCCAGTTCTTTGGACAGGCACCGCATCAGACCTACCTGCGCGTGCTTGGCCGTGATGTAGGCATACACCCCCGGGTCACCCCGGGTACCGGCCACGCTAGAGGTAATGACGATGCGTGCACCGTCGCGCAGATGCGGCACGGCGTACTTGGCCAGCAGGAACGCCCCCTTGACATGCACCGCATATACCGCGTCAAACACGTCCTCGGGGTACTGGTCGATGGGGGCCACCGTACCAAAGTTGCCCGCATTGCTGAACAGCACGTCGATGGCCCCCCAACGCGCCGTGGTGGCGTGGATGAGGGCCTGCACCGACGCGGCCTGGCTCACATCCGTCACGCACCATTGCACGCGGTCACTGTCCAAACCCCGTGCGGCTTGCGCCAGGGCAGGCTCGTGCAGATCGGCCAGCATGACGCGCCCGCCCTGCGCCAAGAACAGCCGCGCCGTCGCCAATCCAATACTACCGGCACCACCGGTAATGACGCACACGTTGTCATCGAGAACACCCATACCATCCCCTTGTCGTAATTGAAGTCGGAATTGAGTCGACACTGCGTTTGCCAACGCCTAGCGGCGAAAGCGTCCATCAGGCCCCAGAATCATCAGATCGACAAACTTGCCCGAGCTGTGCTGGCTACTGGAGAGCTCGACCAGATAGCCCCCCAGATCGTGCTTGCCCATGGACTCCAGTGCCTGGATCAGGGTTTCGCGAGAAAGCCCCCTGCC
>JAYRUL010000298.1:0-2249 GCA_041919095.1 Rhodoferax sp.
GCCGCGATTATGTGCCGCCCCACGCGCGAACGAACCTAGGGATTACGCAGGTTCCAACAGGGTCACCTCCCCCCCTGGCAAGGCGCTGCACGCCGACCGGCGGATTGGCGCGCGCGCCTGGATGCTGACCACGCGCGCGAGGGCTTTCCCTCGATTTCACCATCAAATGTGCCTCAAAACCTTATGGAATATGCGTAAGCAGCTATGATTTTTATAGTAGATACATTCCAATACCCTTCTAGTCGTCAGGGACATCGCGCTACCAGGCGCCCCCGGGGCGGCGCACAAGTTGTCTAGATAGGTCGGCGTCTAGCCCGCAGGCTGCTTGTAGCGCGCGTACGACCACAGATACTGCCCCGGCGCTTGGCGAATGATCTGCTCCATACCTTGGTTGAGCGCGCTGGCAGCTGCTTGGGCGCTCACTGTCGCATCGTGCAGGACGGGGGTCTCCAGTGTTTCGAAGTGCATGACAAACCCCTGCCCCGGTGGCAAGCGCTCGCACCAGCCCAGCAGCACCGCAGCACCACTTTGCTGCGCCAGGCGGGGCAACAGCGTCATGGTGTAGGCAGGCCGTCCAAAGAAGGGCGCCCAGACCCCCTGCCCGGCCGCAGGCACCTGATCCGGCAAGATGGCGGTGTAGCCGCCGCCACGCAAGGTGCGCATCAACGCCCGTACACCGGCCACGTTGGTCGGCACGGTCTGGAAACCCGGACGGTTGCGCGAGTTGGCCACCAGCGGCCCCAGCCAGGCTTTGCGTGCGGGGCGGTAGAGCGCGACCAGCGGGCCCCGTGTGGGGCTGTAGCGCTCGGCCAGTGCCTGACAAAAAAGCTCCCAACAGCCAATGTGCGGCAGCGCCAGGATCACGCCGTGGCCGGCGTCCAGCGCCTGCTCGAACCGGTCCACCCCCTCCCAGCGCACCAGGTGCAGCACACCCTGCTGCGGTGATCGCAGCCACAGCCAGGGCAGTTCAGCCAGCATGCTGCCCATGGCAGCCACGGCGGGACGGTATTGTGCGGGAGTAAAACCGGCTTGGGTGGCGTGCGTTTCCAGGCGACGCCGGTACGAACCCGACAGCAACCAGACCAGCCAACCCAGCGCCGCGCCCAGGCGCTGCATCAGCGGCAAGGGCAGGCGTGCCAGCAGGCGAAACAGGCGGACCATGAACATGGCCAGATTGTCGCTGCAAGCCGACGGCGCCTACATGGCCTTGAACAGCCCGGTGTAACTGCGGCTGACTTCCAGCTTCTCGTTGCTGCCACGCACACTGACCAGCTGGCGCCCGCGCTCGTCGCGGCTGACACCGCTGATGGCTTTCACGTTGACCAAGGTGGAGCGGTGGATCTGCCAGAACTGCTGCATGTCCAGTTCTTCGAGCAATTCCTTGATGGGTTTGCGAATCAGGGCTTCTACGCTGGCGGTTTGCACGCGCGTGTATTTCTCATCGGAAATAAAGAACAGTACGTCTTCCACCGCAATCATCTGGATGGCGTTGCGCACGCTGGCCTGAATCCACTGCAGCTTGGATGCCTTGACCGGGCTGAGCTGCTGGCCCAGCTGCTGCAACAGCTGCGCCATAGCCGGGGTATGGGTCGGCAGGGCGTCGGGCTCTTGCTGGGGCACCGCGTTTTGCGCCTGTTCGCGCTGGGCTGTGCGTGCCTGGATGCGCTGCACCGTGAGCTGCAAGCGTTCGCGCTCGGCGGGTTTGAGGACGTAATCCACCACACCCTGCTCGAAGGCCTGCACCGCATACTGGTCGTAGGCCGTGATGAAGACGATTTCGCAACCAGGCCAGCCGTTGGCTTCGTCGAAGGTGGGTAGCTGCGCGATCTGGCGCGCTGCATCCACCCCGGTGAGACCGGGCATGCGGATATCCAAGAACACGATGTCCGGGTGGTACTGCTCGGTCAAGGTCACCGCTTCGAGGCCGTTCTTGGCCTCGGCCACGATCTCCAACTCCGGCCAAACCTCGGTCAAGCGCGCGCGCAGCTGCTCGCGCATCAGGCGTTCGTCGTCGGCAATCACGGCACGGGGCATGGCGGCACTCCAGGTCAGTTGCAAGGTGGGTGATTATTCCGCAGTCGCTTCCAGCTCACGCGCCACGTAGGGCACCGTGATGGTGACGGTGGTGCCACCACCTGCTGTTTCGGAAATACCCAGGCTGGCTTTTTTCCCGTACAGCAGCGCCAGACGTTCGCGGATATTGGACAGGCCGATGCCGGTGCCTGCGGTGGCGGCTTTGCCAAATCCCA
>JAYRUL010000299.1:0-2233 GCA_041919095.1 Rhodoferax sp.
CGCCAATGCCCCGGTACGGTACACCGCCGGTACCTTGCGCGTATTCGGCCTGGACCATGGCGAAGATGCTGTCGTCGCGGAACCAATTGTCATAGTCGGCGCGGTTGCGGTACAGGCGGATGAACGGCACGACCGTGACGCCCGCCTGGCGGGCCTGTTCACTGCCGGCCAAGCGCTGGGTGCCGGTGTTGGGGCGCGAGTTGGCCAGGATGCCCCGCACGCCGCTGCGCTGCATGCGCGCCAGAACATCCTGGGGAGGATGCGGCCCGGTTTCGCCGTTCCAAGCCTCTTCGTTGTAGTGCAAATGGGCGTCAAACAGCGGTCCTTGGTAGTCGGCAGCCAGGGATGCGGTGCAAAACGCTACCAAAATAATAGCTGCTTGCGCTTGGTGGATATGGTCAAACCAGCGTTTTGACCAGAAAATTTGGGTGCCGTCCCCAGGCCGTGTAGAACGCTTATTCGGACGCATAGCGCTGCTCCGCCTGTGCTGACGAAGCGCTGAGCCACAGGCTGGTGAAGACAAAGATTGCGAGGCGTTGCATACCAAGGCAGAGGCGGGCTATTCGCTGCCATTGTGCAGCGAACGTTGCATCTCTGCACGCCGCGTAACACCAAATCGTCCGTGCAGTCCGGCGCTATCGCTCTCGATTGGGCTTGGCAATGCGCTTTTGGAAGCACAGCGTTCAGCGCGTTCGGTTGGCTTGTGACGGCGCCGTGCGTCTAGCGGTTGCAGGCCCCTTCTGTGTAGGTTTACGGTTCGGCCTTAACCCCGGTAGACTGGGTAGCCTATGGCGTCGCAAGTCCCCCCACTCCCTGCCGGTGTCACCGTGTTCGAGCGCGGTTGGCTGTCTTCCAACAACGTGCTGATTTGCGGCGAGGCGGGCTGCGCCATGGTTGACAGCGGCTACAGCACCCACAGCGCGCAAACGCTGGCGCTGGTGGCCCCTGCGCTCAACGGCCGATCGCTGGACTTGCTGCTCAACACCCATTTGCATAGCGACCATTGCGGTGGCAATGCGGCCCTGCAGCAGACCTACCCGCACTTGCAAACCCACATTCCCCCCGGGCATGCGGAATTTGTACAAAACTGGAACCCGCACGCGTTGACCTACACGCCCACCGGCCAGATCTGCCCGCCATTTCGTTTTGACGCCGTGTTGCAACCCGGCACCGACATCCAGCTGGGCGACACGCCCTGGCAGGTGCACGCGGCACCGGGGCATGACCCGCACTCGGTGATTCTGTTTGAACCCGTGTCTAGCGTACTGATCTCCGCCGACGCGCTGTGGGAGCGCGGCTTTGGCGTGGTGTTTCCGGAGTTGGAGGGCGCGGATGCGTTTGGCGCAGTCGCCGACACCCTGGACCTGATTGAAGCGCTGGCCCCCGCCGTGGTGATCCCTGGTCACGGCCGGGTGTTTACCGACGTGGGCCCCTCCATCGCCTTCGCGCGGGAACGTTTGCGGGGCTTTCAGGCCAACCCGGCCAAACACATTCAGCACGCGGCCAAGGTGCTGCTGAAGTTCAAGCTGCTGGAAACCCAGAGCCAGACACTGCAAAACTTCATCGCCTGGGCGCAAGGCACGCCTTACTTTGCACAGATTCACCGCACGCACTTTGCCCCAACCGAGTTTGGGCAGTGGGCCGAAGGCCTGGTGGATGACCTGGTGCGCGTGGGTGCGGCCCGGCGTGAGGGGGACATGTTGCACAACGTGGGGTGAGCCCTCGCCCGCGTAAACAGCATGGACGTCGAGTGCCGCATGTAACATGCCAGGCCCGTGTTGACTGAACTCCCACCTTCATGAAATCCAAGTCCCTGGTTGCCCTGTTCTTTCTGGTGCTCGGCGCCATTGTCGCTGCACCTGTCTTGGCCCTTGATGTCAAGCCGCCACGGGGCCTTGAAGTCAAGAGTACCAAGGTCAAAGAGCTTGCCGACGCCAAGTTCTGGATCGAGTGCAGCGCCAACTGCGTGCTGCCAAAGGATCCGAAGCGCTCGGGCAAATACCAGGACTTGGTGCTGAGTGGGCGCATCGAGGAGCGCAACATGGCGCGTGCGGCGGGCGCGGGCGTCGTGGGGCCCGAAGTGGTCTTGCGCGAGTATCTGGACGCGTTTCAAAAGGCGGGTCTGGAGTACGTGAATGCGGGTACCGGCGTATCCGGACCGCATGTGTTTCGCCGCAAAGCCCCGGGTCAGCCCATGCAGTGGGTCATTGTCGATAACAACTTCGAGGGACAT
>JAYRUL010000300.1:0-2211 GCA_041919095.1 Rhodoferax sp.
GGCCAGGCGCAGTTGCGGGGTGGGGCCAACCATCCAGCGCTCGATTTCCTGCCAGCAGCCAAACTGCCACCACAGGAATCCCACCCAGAACAATACCGGTGGCAGGCCGCGCTCCACGGCAGCAAAGAAAGCTGCAACAGGCGCAGTGGAATGGTCCGGCTGCGCCGCCGGGTCGCGCATCCAGTACGCCAGGGCCAGCGCCGAAGCGGACAACCACAAAGCACCCAGGAACACCGGATTGGCCAGCGGCCAGGTCACAACGGCCACGCTGCCCAGCGCCGCCAGGTAGCTCAGTGCTGCCAAGGGCTGCAAGGCCAGACCGGCAAGCCGCGCCAGCCAGCGGTCTTGGCGCCGACCCATCCAATACACCGCAGCGCCCTCCACGGCCCACACCGCCGAGGTCCAGCGCCCATCCAGCGCCAACGGCACTGCCAGCGTGACGAATCCCAGGCCCAAGGCCGCGAAGCATTCGGCCAACCAGCGCCCCACGCCCGCGCCGTCGGGCCCGTCCTGGCGCAGCACGGCCCACCAACCCAGGCCCAGGTAGAGCGCACCCAGGGCCAGCGACGAAAGCGCCAAGGCATAGGGCATGCCTTGCACCAGCGCGGCTTGCAGTGCCATGCTGACAATGGGCAGGCCAAAAACCAGCGTGCCATCCACCGCCTGACGCGGGTGCAGGCGGTGGCGAGTGGCATAGAGCAAGGTGGCCGCCAGGTACAGCCCGAAGAAGGCCAGCAAGAAGGGTTCGGTACTGTCAAACAACGCCGGGTTGTACTTGAGCACCCCCCACAGCGTCGCTACGCCAAACGTGGCAAAAAACCCCAGCAAGTTCAGCGCGCGCCAGGCGCGCTGGCGCGCCACGGCGGCAATTGCCACACCCAGAAGCAGGTAGTAGCTGAACAGGCCCACAGAGTCGCCCTGCCCGGTGGACAACAGCACCGGAACGGCAAACGCGCCCGCAAAGCCGACCAGCGCCATGGCCTGGGCGTTCTGCATCAAGGCGATGGCGGTAGACAGTGCGCACACCACGGCCATCAGACCGAACGCGACCCCGGCATCCAGGAACTGGTAGAGCCGAAAGCTGGCAAACACCGTCAGGTACAGCACGGCAACGCCCGCACCTTGCAGCGTCAGGGCGTACAAGCCACGCTCGGCATTCCCGCGCAGCCGCCAACCGGCCACCAGCAAGGCACACCCGACCAGGCCCACGGCGGCAATGCGCACTTCGGGTGGCAGCAAGGCATGCTCGGCGGCGTACTTGGCCAGGAAGGCCAGGCCAATGAACAGCACCAGGACGCCCATGCGCACGATGGTGTTCCCCCCCAGCAGCCAGGCACGCGCCCCGTGCATCCACTGTTCGGCCAAACTGGGCTTGGTCGGCACCACCGGCTCCAAGCGAGCGGGCTTGCGCGGCTGCGCCGCTGAGGCGGCTGCCACTTCCACTGGCGCTGCGGCGACTGGAACGCCAGCCACCGTCTGTGGCTGTGGCTGCGGCGCAGCTTGCGGCAGCGGCATCGGGACCGTGGGCGTTGCGTCTTCTGCGGTTGCTTCGCGAGGCTTCACTTGCAGGGGTTGAACCACAGGCACCGCCAGGCGCTGGGCTTGGAGTTCCACCTCGCGGCGCACCGCACGGCGCAGCGCCCATCCGGCCCAGGCACCGAGCAAGGCACCCAGCACAAAGCCTCCATCGTTGTGGTTGCGATCCAGGAAGAACCCCAGTACCGCTCCCCAGATGACGCCCCATAACACCATATCGGTCTCCTTGGCTGTGAGTGCGGCGCAGTCTAGCTGATGCAATGACCCCCACGGCCTCCCGCCCCTGCCCCGGGCAACCAAAATATTTCAACGGCTCGCTGCCGGATTTCACAACCCGGCAATCCCCTGCAGCGCTACCATGCCTGGCATTCGTCCTCACCCTCCCGGAGACACCATGACCGTCATCACCACCATCGAAGACCTGCGCATCCTGGCCCAAAAGCGCGTGCCGCGCATGTTCTATGACTATGCCGACTCGGGTTCCTGGACCGAGGGCACCTACCGCGCCAACGCGGCCGACTTCCAGTCCATCAAGCTGCGCCAGCGCGTGGCGGTGAACATGGAAAACCGCAGTACCGCCACCACCATGATCGGCCAGAAAGTGGCCATGCCGGTGGCGATTGCGCCTACGGGCCTCACCGGCATGCAGCATGCCGACGGCGAAATTCTGGCGGC
>JAYRUL010000301.1:0-2201 GCA_041919095.1 Rhodoferax sp.
GTGTTGGCCGTACCGAGGTCAATGGCCAAGTCGGTGGAGAAATACCGACTGAAAGATCCAAGCATCAAAATTCCTCTCGGGCATGCGGTGCGCTCGGGGCACGGCATCGCCACCGGTTTGTGGGGTATTAAGCGTAAGTTTGGCGTCAAACTGTGGTCTTTTTCGGACCCCGCGCCAAAGGCAGGATAATACCCGATAGCCTGTAAACAGACCTCCCTAAACCGGGCCAAGCGTACCGATTTACCTTTGGTTTCAACCCATTTCGCACCATGTCCCTGTCATCCACCGACATCGCCCGCATTGCCAACTTGGCTCGCCTGGCGTTGGAACCTGCAGAAAGTGAGCGCATGCTCACACAAATCAACCAATTTTTCGACATCGTGGAGCAAATGCGCGCGGTGGACACCACAGGCATCGAGCCGCTGGCACACCCGGTCGCTGCCGTCATGGACGTAGCCCTTCGCTTGCGCGAAGACGCCGTGAGCGAGCCCAACCGGCGCGAAGCCAACCAGCAAAGCGCCCCGGCGGTTGAAAACGGGCTGTTCTTGGTGCCCAAGGTTATTGAATAAAGTTATTGCGGGTCAGACCACTCGCGCGAGCGTGTGCTCTGACCCCAACTGATTGAAAAGACCACCCATGTCGCAAACCGTATCCTCTACCGCCCTGCACGACCTGGGCGTGCACCCACTCAAGACCGCTCTGGCTGCCAAGCAGGTCAGCGCCGTCGAAGTCGCCCAGCACTTCCTGGACCGCGCCATGGTTCACCCCGACCTGGGCGCTTTTGTGGCCGTCAACCCGGAGGTGACCCTGGCCCAGGCCCGCGCCGCCGATGCGCGCATTGCCAGCGGAACGGCCGGTTCTTTGGAGGGTGTTCCCCTGGCCCACAAGGATATTTTTGTCACGCAGGACTTCCCGACCACCGCAGGATCACGCATGCTGCAGGGCTACCGCTCGCCTTTCGATGCCACGGTAGTTGCCAAGCTGGCCGCGCAGGGCATGGTGACCCTGGGCAAGCTCAACTGCGACGAGTTCGCCATGGGCTCCAGCAACGAAAACAGCGCCGTGCCTGCTGTCGGTCACAACGCGGTGGAGCCGGTGCGCAACCCCTGGGACAAGACCCGTATCCCCGGCGGCTCGTCGGGCGGCAGTGCCGTGGCCGTGGCCGCGCGCCTGGCCCCGGCCGCAACCGGTACCGATACGGGAGGTTCCATTCGCCAACCCGCTTCGTTCTGCGGTATCACCGGCATCAAGCCCACTTATGGCCGCGCCAGCCGCTATGGCATGGTGGCCTTTGCGTCCAGCCTGGACCAGGCCGGCCCTATGGCCCGCTCGGCACAGGACTGCGCCTGGCTGCTCTCAGCCCTGTGCGGCCCGGACCTGGACCGCGACTCCACGTCGCTGGACGTGCCGGCAGAAGACTTCACCTTGAAACTGAACGACTCCATTGAGGGGGTGCGTATCGGCGTACCCAAGGAGTTCTTCGGCGAGGGATTGGCGGACGACGTGCGCGCCGCCGTGGACGCTGCACTGAAGCAGTACGAAAAGCTGGGTGCCAAGCTGGTACCCATCAGCCTGCCGCGAACCGAACTGTCCATTCCGGTGTACTACATCATCGCACCCGCCGAGGCCAGCTCCAACCTGAGCCGCTTCGACGGTGTCAAGTTTGGTCACCGCGCCAAAGACTACGCCGACCTGGCCGACATGTACCGACGCACCCGCGCCGAGGGCTTTGGCGACGAGGTCAAGCGCCGCATCATGATCGGCACCTATGTGCTGTCCCACGGCTACTACGACGCCTACTATCTGCAGGCGCAAAAAATCCGCCGCATGATTGCCGACGACTTCCAGAACGCCTTCAAGAACTGCGACCTGATCGCAGGGCCGGTGGCCCCCACCGTGGCCTGGCAACTGGGCGCGCACAAGGACCCGCTGGCCGACTACCTGGCCGACATCTTCACCCTGCCCGGTTCGCTGGCCGGTCTGCCCGGCATGAGCATTCCCGTCGGTTTTGGCGCAGGTGGCATGCCGGTGGGCATGCAGCTGCTGGGCAACTACCTGCAGGAGTCGCGTCTGCTGAACGCCGCGCACGCCTTCCAGCAAGCCACGGACTGGCATGCGCGCAAGCCGGAGGGCTTCTGACATGAATGAGACCATGAACCCATTTGAAGCACAACAACAGGGCCGCCCCACCGGCCCTCTGG
>JAYRUL010000302.1:0-2195 GCA_041919095.1 Rhodoferax sp.
GGCATTGAATACCTGGCTGGCGCGACTCCAAAGCCAACGCAAGCGCATCCTGGCGGTCTGCGTACGGGCTTTGCTGCCGATTGGCGTGGTCCTGGGTTTGCTGGCCGTGCAGTATGCAGACCCGCTCTACCGCGCCCGCATTCGGGACCTGGCGTTTGACCAGCTCCAGAAGCTGCACCCGGCCCCGTATGTTGACGCTATTCCGGTGCGTGTGGTCGCGGTGGATGACGCCAGTCTGCGCGCGGTCGGCCAATGGCCTTGGCCGCGCACGGTGCTGGGGCAGATCGTGGACCAGCTCAACGCCATGGGGGCTCGGGTGGTAGTGATGGATGTGTTCCTGGCGGAGGCCGACCGCACCTCGCCCGAGCAGGTCAAACAGTTCTGGCCGGACCATGCGCAGTTGGACGCCTTGCTGGCAGGATTCCCATCGCACGACCAGCTGCTCGCGCAAAGCCTGGCGCGCGCGCGCGTGGTTGCGGGCATCGTTGCGCACAACGGCTACACCCCCGATCCATTGCCGCCAGTCAAAACGCCCGTGCTCAGCGAAGGCGGGGACGCGCGCGACTGGATGAAAACCTGGGCCGCCGGCAGCGGCTTTCTGCCGGCGCTGGCGCAGGCATCCACCGGGGCGGGCGTCTTGACGGTGGTGCCCGACCATGATGGGATCCTGCGCTCCATGCCGCTCGTGAGCATGCTGGGGGGGCAGCTCTATCCGAGCCTGGCGCTGGACGCGCTGCGGGTGTATCTGGGGGCCGAGCATGTGCAGGCGCGGGTCGTAGAGCCCCAGCACGCCGGGTTCGGCCAGGCAGCGGGCGTGGCTGGCATTGCCGTGGGCGCGGGCGCTTACCTGCCCACCGCAGCAGACACCCGCGTCTGGCTGCATGCGCGCCCGCAAGCGCCGCAGCGCTATGTGTCTGCCATCGATGTCCTGACCGGGCAGGTCGAGCCCAAACGCATCCAGGACCATATCGTCCTGATTGGTGCCACCTCCGCAGGGCTGGGCGACATTGTGCGAACTCCCTTGGGCGAGGCGGTGCCCGGGCTGGAAGGCCATTTGCAGTTGCTCGAACAGCTGCTGACCCACGAATACCTGTTGCGCCCGCACTGGGAGAACGCGATGTTTGCGGCGGTTGTGGTGGGCTACGCGCTGGCACTGGGCTGGATGCTGGCCTACCTGCGACCCATTGTGTCGGTGGTCGCCGTAGGGTTGGGCATCGTGGGGTTGTTGCAGCTGTCCAGCTTCTTGTTTCGGGAGCACCATGTGCTGCTGGACCCGTTGTATCCGGCGCTCAGCCTGGTGGCTGTCTTCCTGTCCTTGGCGGTGCCGGGCTACCTGCGCACCGAGCGAGACCAGCGCTGGATCAAGGCGGCGTTTTCCCGCTATGTCTCGCCCAACCGGGTCAAGTACCTGCAAGAGCACCCGGAAACCTTGAACCTGGGCGGTGAATACCGGGAATGCTCTTTTGTCATGACTGATCTGGCCGGGTTCACCTCCATGATGGAGAAGTACGAGCCGGCCCTGCTTTCTGCGCTGCTTAACGAATACCTCAACGGCATGATTGGCATTGCGTTTGCCCATGAAGGCACGCTCGATCGCATTGTGGGGGATGCCGTGGCTGTGATGTTTTCGGCGCCGGTCCCGCAACCCGACCATGCCGCGCGCGCGGTGGCCTGTGCCCTGGCCATGGACCGCTTTGCCCAGGCGTTCAGCCAGCAGCAGCAAGAGCGCGGCATCCCGTTTGGAAAGACTCGCATCGGTGTCAATACCGGCAGTGTCATGGTGGGCAATTTCGGGGGCCAGGTCATGTTGGACTACCGCGCGCTGGGGGATGCGATCAACACCGCCGCGCGGCTGGAAACGATCAACGCAACCCTGGGCACGCGCATCAGTGTCAGTGAATCCACTGTGCTGCAATGCCCGGCCTTTCGGGGCCGGCCTGCCGGACGGCTGGTGCTGAAGGGCAAGAAGCAGGCCGTGAGCGTGTACGAACCCCTGACCGATGAGGAAGACGCCAGCGAACGCGTGGCACAGTACCGCGCAGCCTACGCGCTCATGGACGCCGAGTCCCCCGAAGCTTTCGAAGCGTTGCGGCAATTGCAGCTGCGCTATCCCGAAGACCCGTTGGTGAACTACCATGTGCAGCGGTACGCATCGGGTGAATCCGGTAGCCTGGTGGTGATGAACCGGAAATAAT
>JAYRUL010000303.1:0-2194 GCA_041919095.1 Rhodoferax sp.
GAAATCCGCATCATCGGCGGGCAATGGAAGCGCACCCGCCTGCCTGTGCCCCAGCGCCCCGGCCTGCGCCCCACGCCCGACCGCGTGCGTGAAACCCTGTTCAACTGGCTGGGCCAGGATTTGACTGGCTGGCGCTGCCTGGACGCCTTTGCCGGCACTGGCGCCCTGGGGCTGGAGGCCGCATCGCGCGGCGCAGCGTCGGTGGTGTTGGTAGAGCAGGACGGTGAACTGCTGGCGCGCCTGCAGCAGCATGTGCAGCGCCTGCAGGCCCGCAGCGTGCAGGTGCGCCGGGGCGACGGCGTGGCGGCCCTGCGCCAGTGCGCTGCCGCCAGCCTGGACCTGGTGCTGCTCGATCCACCGTTCGACAGCGCGCTGTTCCAGCCCGCGCTCCAGGCCGCAGCCCAGGCCGTGGGCCCCCAGGGCTGGGTCTATCTGGAGGCTCCGCAAGCCTGGGACGAAGCCGCCCTGGCCCCCTTGGGCCTGGCGCTGCACCGCCATCTGCGCGCCGGTGCGGTGCATGCGCACCTGCTGCGACGGGCGTGAGATGAACACCCCGCTGTGGCGCCTGCGGGGCGGCCCTTGCGCGGGAGCTCAGGCCTGGGGGGCGCCGGTTTACCGGGTTTTTAGATGTTTAGGTAATAAAAAACCAAAAACACAGTAGTTTCAGTTTTGAAGTGTGGATTCCACAATCCTTTCACCACACCACAAAACCACAGGAACTACACCATGAATTTTCGCCGTCGTTTCATCCAGCTACCCCTGGCCGCCGCTGTACTGACCCTGGGCGCCGCATCCGCCTGGGCGCAGGGCGTGACCCTGCTCAACGTGTCCTACGACCCGACGCGTGAGCTGTACGTGGAGTTCAACCAGGCCTTTGCCAAGCACTGGAAGGCCCAGACCGGCCAGGACGTGACCACCAAGCAAAGCCATGGCGGCTCGGGCAAGCAGGCGCGCTCCATCATCGACGGGCTGGAGGCCGACGTGGCCACCCTGGCCCTGGCCGGCGACACCGACGCGCTGCACACCAACGGCGGCTGGATTCCCAAGGACTGGCAGAAGCGCCTGCCGCACAACAGCGCACCTTACACCTCGACCATCGTGCTGGTGGTGCGCCAGGGCAACCCCAAGGGCATCAAGGACTGGGACGACCTCGTCAAGCCCGGCATCAGCGTCATCACGCCCAACCCCAAGACCTCGGGCGGCGCGCGCTGGAACTACCTGGCGGCGTGGGAGTTCGCCAAGCGCAAGTACGGTGGCGATGCCAAGGCCAAAGACTTTGTGACCAGGCTGTACGCCAATGTGCCGGTGCTCGATACCGGTGCGCGCGGTTCTTCGGTGACCTTCGCGCAGCGCAACCAGGGCGATGTGTTCATCAGCTGGGAGAACGAGGCCTATCTGCTGGAGAAGGAGTTCGGCAGCAAAGTCGATGTGGTCTATCCCTCGCTCTCCATCCTGGCCGAGCCCGCCGTCACCGTGGTGGACAAGAACGTGGACAAGAAGGGCACGCGCGCCGTGGCCGAGGCCTACCTGAAGTACCTCTACACCGAGGAAGGCCAGGACATCGTGGGCCGGCATTTCTACCGCCCGGCCATCTCCGAGAAAGCCAAGGCCAAGTACGCCCAGCAGTTCCCTGCGCTGCAACTGTTCACCATCGATGCCGCCTTTGGTGGCTGGGAAAAGGCCGCCAAGGACCACTTCGCGGACCACGCCAGCTTTGACCAGATCTATATCAAAAAATAAGAGAAAAATTGGCATCAAGCGCTCGTCCATCAAGCGCTGGCAGCTATCAAAATAGAAGCAAATGAACCACCCTATCCACCTTGTGGACCGCAGGCAGTCCGTCGGAGCGTTCGTGCCTTGCCAGTCTTGCAGGATCCCGTGGGGTGGGGCATCACCGCGTGCCTGTGTGCTGCGGTCGGTGCGTGGCGGCGCGGTACGGGTTCGCTGAATCTGCTACCGTGACGCGTGAATAGAAACGGCTGCACCGCTCGTCAATGTGGTGTGGTGCCTGGGAGCCCCAAAGACATGTCACGCAAACTACTCGCTGTTTACCCTGGAACCTTTGATCCCATCACCCTGGGGCATGAAGACCTGCTGCGCCGCACGGCCCGGCTGTTTGACGGCGTGATCGTCGCCGTGGCCATTGCGCACCACAAGAAGACGCTGTTCAGTCTGGACGAGCGCATGGACATGG
>JAYRUL010000304.1:0-2191 GCA_041919095.1 Rhodoferax sp.
CCCCACGCCGCTGGACAAGACCAGCGCGCTGCGGCAGGCCATGCGCCCGGATAGTTCCAGCGCGGAGGCAATGTCCTGCGGGGGGAGCGCAATCACGGCCAGATCGGCCCGCGCCTGTGCCAGATCGGCCAGGGTACCGCTGGTATGGATGTCCAGGAACGTGACGGTTCCCGCATAGCGCTGCGATTTCAGGGCGTCCAGCACGGCCTGCCCCTGGGGCGTCTGGGCGTCGGCGTGGTCGTGGTTGGCAAAGACCGCAATCGACTGCGGTGTGAAAAGCGGGGTCAGGTAGTGCTTGTCCATGGGTGAGTCTTTAGTCGGCACCAATCAGCACTTTCACGTGCGCGGCAACGCTGCGTGCCAGGGGGCTGAGCACATAGCCGCCTTCCAGACAGGAGATGACGCGCCCTTGGCAGTGCCGTTGGGCCAGGGCCACCAATTGTCGCGTAACCCATTCGTAGTCGGCTTCCACCAGGCCCAGGTTACCCATGTCGTCTTCCCGGTGGGCATCAAAACCGGCGGAGACATAGATGAGTTGTGGCGCAAACGCCTCCAGTGCCGGCAGCCAGTGCTGCGTCACGGCTTCGCGAAACCGCTCACTGCCCGAGCGCGCCGGCAGCCCGATGTTGACCATGTTGGGTCCCACCGCCTGGTCACCGGTAAACGGATACAGACCCTGCTCAAAAATGGAGCACATCAACACGCGCTCATCGCCCCGGAAAATGTCTTCGCTGCCATTGCCGTGGTGGACATCGAAATCCACCAGGGCCACCCGTTGCAAGCCGTGCACTTCCAAGGCATGGCAAATGCCCACGGCCACGTTGTTGAAAAAGCAGAACCCCATGGCGGCGGCACGCTCGGCATGGTGGCCGGGCGGGCGCACACTGCAAAAGGCCGAAGGCACCCCTTGGGTCAGCACCAGATCGGTCGCCTGTACGACGGCACCGGCCGCACGCAAGGCAGCCGGGACGGTATAGGGATTCATTTCCGTATCGGGGTCCACCCGCTGGTAGCCCTCGGTGGGGGACAGGGCCATCAACTCCTGGATATACAGCGCCGCGTGGGCATGGCCCAGCTGTTCCAAGGTGGCCAGCGGTGCGTCGTAGCTGTGCATGTAGTCCAGCAAGCCTTTGGTCAGGAGCATGTCCTGGATCGCCGCGAGTCGCTCGGGGCATTCGGGATGGTGCGACCCCATTTCGTGGCGGGCGCAATCGGGATGGGTGATATAGGCAGGTAGCAAGGCAA
Source organism: Rhodoferax sp. (assembly GCA_041919095.1). Classification (GTDB taxonomy): domain Bacteria; phylum Pseudomonadota; class Gammaproteobacteria; order Burkholderiales; family Burkholderiaceae_C; genus Allorhodoferax. The sequence continues at coordinate 1,246 of JAYRUL010000304.1, forward strand.
ACTCCCGTGCCCCGAAGGGGCTGCAAAGGCAAGTGTAGGGTTCTTGCCGAGGCGTTGGCCTTGATGTAGAGCAACTTTTAAGGGTACTTTGTGGCTCCAGCCCTTGTAAGACAAGCGTAAGCAGCTATGAAAAAGATAGCAAATCAAGGGTGGCAACCCGCAGCCACCGTGGGGTGGATGCAGGGTGCCAGGCCCACGCTGGCGGCGCGGGCCTGGGCGCAGCGGATTACAGTCGCTCGAAGATGGCGGCGATACCCTGGCCGCCGCCAATGCACATGGTCACCAGCGCGTAGCGGCCCTGGATGCGTTCCAGCTCATACAGTGCTTTCACGGTAATGACGGCACCGGTGGCGCCGATGGGGTGGCCCAGCGAAATGCCCGAGCCATTGGGGTTGACCTTGGCCGGGTCCAGGCCCAGGTCCTTGGTCACGGCGCAGGCTTGCGCGGCAAAGGCTTCGTTGGCTTCGATCACGTCCAGGTCGTTCACCGTGAGGCCCGCCTTCTTCAGGGCCAGTTGGGAGGCCGGCACGGGGCCGATGCCCATGTACTTCGGGTCGACCCCAGCGTGGGCGTAGGCCACCAGGCGCGCCAGCGGCTTCAAGCCACGGGCCTGGGCGGTCTTGGCTTCCATCAGCACTACGGCACCTGCGGCGTCATTGATGCCCGAGGCATTGCCAGCGGTCACGGTGCCGTTTTCCTTGATGAAGACCGGCTTGAGCTTGGCCATGTCGGCCAGCACCGCGTTGGGGCGGAAATGCTCGTCCGTCTCATAGGCGACGTCGCCTTTCTTGCTCTTGAGCATTACCGGGGTGATCTGGGTCTTGAAGTAGCCGGCTTCGGTGGCCTTTTGGGCACGGTTGTGGCTTTCCACGGCCAGTGCGTCCTGCTCGTCGCGGCTGATGCCCCACTTGGCGGCAATGTTCTCGGCCGTCACGCCCATGTGGAT
>JAYRUL010000305.1:0-2161 GCA_041919095.1 Rhodoferax sp.
GGAACCGGGGCGGCCTTGGCCAGCTCGGGCATTTGTTCCAAGGCGCGGTAGCTGGGAATGGTGTGGTTGCCCCAGCCCCAGGCATGGGTGGCGGCCAGGGCCAGCAGGCAAAAGAAAAGGCGTGGAGTATGTCGGTTCATGGTGGGCTTGTTGCCGGGGGCGGCTGCGTTGCAGGCGCATTGTGACACCGGCCCATCCATCGCGAAAAAAGCCGCAAACCGCGTGTGGGTGCTGGGCGCTGGTGTAACCTGTGCGCTTTCCTAGAAGGGGTGATAGCGATGCGAAAGTTGGGTGGGTTGGCAGCACTGGTCTTGCTGGCGGGAAACGCCATGGCCGTGGAATACAGCAATGTGGAGGCGTCCTTGCAAAAGGCGCTGGGGCACACCAGCCTGAAAGCGGCGCACATGAACAACGGGGTGCTGCGGGTGCAGTTGGCCAAGCCGGATGTGAGTGAGCTGACGTACTACACCTATGTCTACCACGACATCTGCGCGCACCAGTGGCGTCAACCCGAGGTCTTTGCCCAGTGGAAGCTGCAGCGGGTGGAAGTGTTCAACGCGAATGCCGCCCAGGGTTTTGCCTTTGATGCGCGCGGCTCGGTCTGCGCCGACATGGGGCAGATGGGCAAGAACTACCGCACCTTCATGCAGCAGCGAACCCAGGTCTGCCAGGCGGGCTCTTGCCCCAAAATGTAAGTGTTTTAGGGCTCCAGCCCTTATGGAATAAGCGTAAGCAGCTATCAAAATCGTAGTGACTACTGGCGTGACGGATAGCCGGTAATGTCCTGAATCGCCTGGTACAGGGGTTGCAGGCGCTGGTACATGCGCTGGTACACCCGGGTATACAGGGCGTTGTAGGTCTGGGCATGCTGCGGCTCGGGCTGAAACACCTGGCCGATGCGCGTCATCTCGCGCATCGCCGTCGCAAAGTCCGGGTGCAGCTGCAGGCTCACGCTGGCCAATATGGCGGCACCCAGGCCGCTGGTCTCGTACAGGTGGGGGCGCTCGGCGGGCAGGTTGAATACGTTGGCGGTGATCTGCATGGCCGCGTCACTTTGCGAGCCGCCGCCTGACACCCGCACCCGCGTAATCCGTGTGCCGCTGCGCTTTTCGATGCGCTCCTTGGCCTCGCGCAGGGCGTAGGCCAAGCCCTCCAGAATGGCGCGGTACAGGTGGGCGCGCTGGTGCACGTCGCCAAAACCAATGATGGCGCCCTTGGCCTCGGGGCCGGGCACCTTGATGCCGGGGTTCCAGAACGGCTGCAGCATCAGGCCCTGGGCACCGGGCGGCACCGCGCCCACCAGTTCGTCGAACAGGCTCTCGGGCGCCACGCCGCGCTGCTGGGCCACTTGCTGCTCGTGCAGGCCAAACTGCTCCTTGAACCAGCTCACCATCCAGAAGCCCCGGGTGATCTGGATCTCGGTGTTGTAGTGGCCGGGCACCGCTGCCGGGTAGGGCGGTATGAAGGGCGTGGCTTCCACGTACTTTGGCGTGGTCGTATTCACGGTGGCGGCGGTGCCGTAGGACAGGCAGGCCACCTCGGGCGTGAGGCAACCCGCGCCAATCACCTCGCAGGCCTTGTCGGCCGCACCGGCGATGAGCGGCAGCCCTTCGGGAATGCCCGTGTCCCGGGCCGCCTGGGCGCTGACGCTGCCAATGACGGTGCCGGCCGGCACCAGCTCGGGCAGCATGGAGCGCTTGATTCCCGGGATGGCCTGCCATTTCCAGTCCCAGTCCGGGGCCCAACAACCGTTTTTGTAGTCGAACGGGATGTAGCCCACCTGGTTGGCCACCGAATCCACAAACCGGCCCGTGAAACGGTAGTGCAGGTAGCCCGACAGCAGCAGGTACTTGTCGGTGCGCTTCCAGACTTCGGGCTCGTTCTGGGCGATCCAGTTGGCTTCGGCCTCGCGCTGGAAGTGGTCGATGGTGCCGCGCATGCCGATGAGCTTGAACGCGGCCTCCCACCACCAGGGCAGCTTGTGGGCGTGCTGGGCGCGGCGCTGGTCCATCCAGATGATGAAGGGGCGCAGGGGCTGGCCCTGGGCGTCCAGCGGGACGGTGGTGCCGCGCTGGGTGGTGATCACGACCCCGGCCACGCTCTCCTTGGGCACCGTGGTGTTGGCCCACAGGCGCTGGCAGGCCGTGGACAGGGTCTGCCA
>JAYRUL010000306.1:0-2146 GCA_041919095.1 Rhodoferax sp.
CAGGTGCTGGCGCACCTCGTCTTGCTGGTAGCTGTCGAAGAACACCATGTCCTGCCCCTGGAACAGCCCGGCATCGGCGTCGGCCGGGATCTTGCCCAGGTAGCGCACCTGCACATCAATGCCATGCGGGCGCGCAATGTCGGCCAGCAGGCGGAACTTGCCCGGGGGCACGTTGGAGGTGGCGATGAACAGCACCGAGGCCGCCTGCGCAGCCCCCACAGGCAGAAAGGCCAGCAGGCACAGCGCCAGCCAGCGGCGAAGAAGGGACATGGGGTTCACTGGAGTTCTTTGAATGAAATAGGCCTCTAGCGCTTATTCAGCAAGCGCCAATAGCTATGTTTTTAATAGCATCCGGGCACTGTGTGTCGCACGCCCCGGCCATCGCATCCCCACCAGAGAGGAGGCCGGGGGTGGTTCATCACACAGTCCTTATCGCTTCACACACTCCCCTCTTCAAAAATCCACACGCGCCGACACGAACAGGCGGCGCGCCCGCTCGGCGTAACCGAAGCTGGCGGACTTTTCTGCCAAGTTCACGTTGCCGATGTTCTCCAGCCCGGCGCGCAGGGCCAGCGTGCGCTGGCCGTCCAGCGCGATCTGCTTGCCCACGCTGGCGCTCCACAGCGCGTAGGAAGGCAGGCCCTTGCCGTCGGTCGCCGTCTGGCTGCCGATGAACTCGGCCACCAGGCGGGCGCTCCAGCCCGTGGCGTCCTTCCACTCCAGGCGCGAGGTCAGGCTGTTCGATGGGCGGTCGGCCAGGCGCTTGCCGGTGGTCCTGTCGCGCGTGTTGAGCAGCGTGAGGTCGTTGCTCCAGCTCCAGGCGCGGGTGATGTCCCAGGCCACGCCCGCCTCCAGGCCCCGGATGCGCGCGGCGTTAATGTTGTCGTACTGGTAGAAGCGGCGCACGCCCTCGGTGCGCAGCAGGCGGTAGGTGATGAGGTCTTTCACCTCGGTGTTGAACGCCGTGGCGCGCAGCGTCCAGCCGGGCGCGGCCTGCCAGTCGGCGCCGATCTCGAACGAGTTGGACGACTCGGGTTGGATGTTGGCGTTGCCGGCAAAGGTGTGCGGCCCTTCGGCGCCCACGTAGTTGGGCGAAATCTGCTTGAGCGTGGGCGCCTTGAAGGCATGGCCGAAGCCGCCCTTGACGACCAGCGCCGGACTGGCCTCCCACACCAGGTAGGCGCGCGGGCTCACCTCGCTGCCGAAGAGCTGGTGGTGGTCGGCGCGCAGGCCAGCGGTGAGCATCAGCGACTGGCTCAGCGCCAGCTCGTCCTGCACGAACAAGGCCTTGTGCGTGGCCGAGTCGCTGCCGTTCTTCAGGCCCGCGTTGACCAGAGTCTCGTCGCGCCACTCGCCGCCCACGGTGAGCTGGTGGGCGCCGAGCTTGAAGCTGGCGTGGCCGTCGAGCACGTCGTCCGTCATGTTCTGCGGCCGCGTGGGCGCCACGCCGTTGCTGGCCGAGTTGGTGATGTCGATCTCGCTGCGGTAGGCGCGCACGCGGCCGCGCCACTGGTCAAAGCGCCCTTCCCAGCCCACATGGGCCTGGGTGCGGTCGATGTCGTAGGTGCTGCGGTAGGCGCCCTTGGTGCTGGAGGTGGTGTCGTAGAAGCGGCGCTCGTTGTTGCCCGTCCAGCCGGCCTCCAGGGTCTGCTGCGGCGTGAGCGCAAAGCTGGCGCTCAGCCCCCCGGCCTGTGAATGGTGGCCCTCAATCTCGGAGACGCGTGGGTCCTTGCGGTCCGCCACGGGCGCGGCGTGCGAGACCTCGCCGTTCACGCGCAGCGTGAGGCGCTCGCCCACCGGCCCGGCGGCGAACACCGAGGCCTTGCCCATGGGCTCGCCCTCGCTCGCACTGGTGGGGTTGCTGCCCGTGATGCCGACCGAGCCGATCCAGCGGTCCTTGGGCTGGCGCGTGATCATGTTGACCACGCCGCCCAACGCCTCGGAGCCGTAGAGCGCCGACATGGGGCCACGGATGACCTCGATGCGCTCGATGGCCGACATGGGCAGCCAGCCGTACTGGTAGTCGGAGTGGCCCACCACGTCATCGGAGGCGCTGATGCGCCGGCCGTCGATGAGGGTGAGCGTGTGCTTGCCTTCCAGGCCGCGCAGCGCCAGCGTCTTGCGCCCGCCCACCTGGCGGGGCGAG
>JAYRUL010000307.1:0-2140 GCA_041919095.1 Rhodoferax sp.
AAGGAAGGCCAGGGCACTGCCACCGTGCGCATGCTGGGCATCAAGACCCTGGAATCCAAACTGGCCAAGGATGACGCGGCTGCCTATGGCCGTGCGGCCGAAGACGCCTTGCGCCGCCTGGTGGGCGAGCGCCCCTTGCGCGTTCTGCTCAACACCCCCCCGCGAGACCGCTATGGCCGCACCATCGCCACCCTGTATGCGGGCGAGCAAGATCTGGGCATGGCCCTCATCAGCGAAGGGCATGCCCTGGTCTATGCGGTGTATCCGTTTGCCGCGATGCCGGTCTACCAACAAGCCCAGGTACAGGCACGCAGCAAGCGCCTGGGCCTGTGGGGCAATGCTGACGTCAGCGCCCACGCGGACGCCCTGATCCAATCCTGGGCAAGGCAGGGCTCATGATCCAGGTTCTGCTGCGCCTGTTCCAGCGCCACCTTCTCATCAACCCCCCGGTGCCCCTGCGGGCGTTGGTGCTGCTGGCCGCAGTGCTGGCCTATGGCACCAGCGGTTTCCTCTACTTTGAGTTGCCCGGCAATCCCGACCTGACCTGGACCGACGCGCTGTGGTATTCGCTGGTCACCCTCACCACCGTGGGCTATGGCGACTTTTTCCCCAAGACCAGCGGCGGGCGCTTTCTGGTGGGAGTGCCACTCATGCTGATTGGCATCGGCCTGCTCGGATTCATTTTGTCGGTGGTGGCAACGGTGCTGATCACGTCCAAGACCAAGGAGCTCAAAGGTATGCGTAGCGTCACATGTGCTGGCCATCTGGTGTTGATCCATTTTCCGGGGCTGCCCAAGCTGTTGCGCCTGCTGGACGAACTGACCAACGACCCGCGCCTGGGCCGCGACACCGCCATCGTGCTGATTGACCCGGATCTGCCCGAACTCCCTCCCGAGCTGGCGGCACGCCAGGTGCGTTACGTGCGCGGCGACCCCACCCGCGACGACACGCTGCAGCGCGCCAACATCTCCGCCGCCAGCCACGCCATTGTGCTCACGCGCGATGCGGGCGACCCCACTTCCGACATGCGCAACGTCAGCATCGCGCTGGCCATCGAATCGCGTACGCGCCAGGTCAATACCGTGGTGGAATGCATCGAACCGGGCACGCGCGAACTGCTGGTCAAGGCCGGTTGCGACCGCATCGTCTGCAACGCCCAGTTCGACGCCCTCTACGTCAGCCAGGAGTTGCTCAACCCCGGCACCCAAGACATCGTGGCCGACCTGCTCAGCAACGGGCAAGGCCAGCAGCTGTACCTAACCCCGGTGCAAGCACGAGCGGGCCAGTCCTTCAAAGACCTGAGCGAGCGCGCCGCCAGCGCCGGTCACGTTGCCATCGGGTTACGACGCCAGCAAACCAACCAACTCAATGTGGGGCCCACCTTCCCGCTGGAGCCGGATGACTGGGCCGTCACCATTGGGGCGCGCCGCGTGGAGCGTTTTGACCTAACCGGTTGAAGGCAACGCAGGCGCAGCCAGCGCGCCGATCAAGAATTGGCAGCCGGTGCCTCAGGTTCGGGGGGCCCTTCGCTGAGCTGCAGTTCGTTGTCTTTGGCGAAGTTCATGCAAAAGTCCCAGGCCATCACATCGTAGTCGCGCAGATCGGGGTGCACGATCACGCACTTGGTCGAACCGATTGCGCTGGGAATGCACCAGGGTGAGTACTGCAGGTGCCTCCCCAGGGCCGAACCACCGGGCCGGAACTGGCTCATCACCCCGGCCAGGCGCTCGGCCCAGTCGCTGGGCCGAAAAACCTTGCCACTGCGGGTGACACCCAGAATGTAGATCTCTTTGGCGGGGGTAGATGGCATGGTGGCGGTGCGGCTTGCGTGCGGCAGGCAGGTTGCGCCGCGGGCGGGATTCTATCTGAGCGCACCCGGCAGTTTGCTGACAAAGCTGCTGCGGTTGGCCCGCATCACAGTGATGCCAAATTGTCAAAAGCCAAGGCGAAGGCACCGCCTAGAATTCCACAGCACCCGATGAACGGATGCACCCCACGAACCCCAGGAGCCCATGCATGACCACCGCCCCCGCCCCGACTTCGCCGCACGTGATGAACACCTACGGCCGCCTGCCCATTGCCCTCTCGCATGGCCAGGGCTGCCGCGTGTGGGACAGCGCCGGGCGCGAGTACCTGGACG
>JAYRUL010000308.1:0-2083 GCA_041919095.1 Rhodoferax sp.
GCCAGCCTGGAGCGACATGGCGAGCGCTTTGCGGCCAAGGTGCTGACAGACGCCGAATTTCGGGTCTGGCAGGCGCGCAGCGCGCGCTGGCCCGAACGCGGCTTGCGCTACCTGGCGACCCGCTTTTCGGCCAAGGAAGCTTTCAGCAAGGCCATCGGGTTGGGCATGCGCATGCCCATGACCTGGCGTGCGTGCGAGATTGCCAATGAACGCAGCGGCAAGCCCGTCGTTGTGCTGCACGGTGAACTCAAGACCTGGTTCGAAGCGCAAGGCTTGGTGGTCCACATCACCGTTACCGACGAAACCGACTACGCCGCTAGTTTTTGCGTGGTCGAGTGCAAGCACTAACTTAACAGAAAGGCATTGATTTATCTCAATAAAACCGATTTTTGTAAATTGGTACTTTATTGCAAGATTTCATGGAAAACCCTAGACCGTCGCCGGGACCTGCGATTCCATAATGGTTTGCGTCGCTTACCAAAACACCCCACGAACGGAGACATGCCATGCGCAAACTTTTTCATTTTTCGCTGCTCGCCACGGCACTGCTGTGTGCCGGACTGGCCCAGGCCCAGATCAAGGTCGGTGTGACCGTATCGGCCACCGGACCAGCAGCATCCCTGGGCATCCCGGAGAAGAACACCTTTTCGCTCATGCCCAAGACCATTGCCGGCAAGACGGTGGAATACATCGTGCTGGATGATGCGTCCGACACCACCACCGCCGTGAAGAACATGCGCAAGTTGGTTTCCGAAGACAAGGTGGATCTGGTCATCGGCTCCACCGTGACACCCAACTCGCTGGCCATGGTGGATGTCGCCGCCGAAACCGAAACCCCCATGATTGCCATGGCCGCTTCCAGCCGCATTGTCGAGCCCATGGATGCCAAGCGCCGCTGGGTTTTCAAGACACCCCAGAATGACAGCCACATGGCCAGTGCCGTTACCGGCCACATGTCCAACGCGGGCGTCAAGACGGTGGCCTTCATCGGCTTCAACGATGCCTATGGCGGCGGCTGGCTCGACGAAATGAATAAATTTGCCGGACTGCGCAACCTGAAGATGGTGGCCACCGAGCGCTATGCCCGCAACGATACCTCGGTGACCGGACAAATCCTGAAGCTCATGTCCGCCAACCCCGATGCCGTGCTGATTGCCGGTTCCGGCACGCCCGCGGCCCTGCCACAGAAGGCCCTGCGCGAGCGCGGCTACAAGGGCAAGATCTACCAGACCCACGGTGTGGCCAACCCCGATTTCCTGCGCGTGTGCGGCAAGGACTGCGAAGGCACCTTCCTGCCCGCAGGCCCCATCCTGGTGGCCAGCCAGCTCGATGCCAAGCACCCCATCCGCAAGGTGGCGCTCGATTACATCGGCAAGTACGAAAAGGCCTTTGGTGCCGGCACCTTCTCGACCTTTGGCGGCCATGCCTGGGATGCCGGCATGCTGCTGGAAAACGCCGTACCCGCGGCGCTCAAGAGCGCACAACCGGGCACCAAGCAGTTCCGCGCGGCGTTGCGCGACGCCATCGAGAAAACAACCAACCTGACTGTGTCACACGGCATCGTCAACATGTCGGCCAACGACCACCTGGGCTTTGACCAGCGTGCCCGCGTCATGGTGGAGATCAAGGGCGGCACCTGGAAACTGGTGGGCGACGCCCAGTAATTCCATCTCAAAATCATCCGTTTCGTTGTTGCTTCGCCTTGCCGTGCTACAGCACTGTCTGCGGCTTCGCGCCTAGACACAAATGATTTGGAAACGGAATTTGACGCAGCACCTGGTGCGCAGCCCGTATCGGGCTGATAGGGGGGGCGGGCGAACCGCCCCTTTTGTTGACATGCAACGTGGTTGACAGACGGGGATGTGATGGATTTATCGATAGCGGCCATCCTGGCGCAGGACGGTCTGACTTCTGGCGCAATCTACGCCTTGCTGGCGCTGGCCTTGGTGCTGGTGTTTTCCATCACCCGGGTGATCTTCATCCCCCAAGGGGAGTTTGTGGCCTTTGGCGCCTTCACCATGGCGGCTCTGCAGAGCGGGCACTTTCCCACAGCCATCTGGCTGTTGCTGGGCTTGGCAGCGGC
>JAYRUL010000309.1:0-2078 GCA_041919095.1 Rhodoferax sp.
GCATACTGCCTCCCAAGCTCTTGCCATTGAGCGGCAAGCGAGCGCTCAAACTGCTTGTGTCGAACGTGTTTCGAGGCCCAAAACGCGTGCCATACTTGGCCTCATGCGGTTGAATTTCCTATCCGCTGCTGCAACACGAGCTGATCGGCAACGATGCGGACCCGTCCATCCTGCGCGGTTTCCAGGCCCTGGGCTATCCGGTCACGAAAGAAGCCTTTGTGCTGCGCACCGATGACTTCATCGTGCAGTGGCAGGCGGTGCGGGCCGGACTGGGCATTGGCTTTCTGGCGGACTACATGGCCGCATCCGACCCCGATGTGCTGCCGGTGCTGCCCGGCGCGCTGCCCATTCCCGCCCTGCCGATGTGGCTGGCCGTGCACCGCGAGGTGCGCACCAACCGGCGCATCCGCGCGGTATATGACTACCTGGCCACCGCGCTAGTGGCAGCGCTGGGCACGCGCTAGGCGCAGCGGACGCTAAAAGGTTTCCCAATCGTCGTCCCCCCCGGCCGGTGCGGGCTTGCTCTGCGTTTTGGGGGGTGGGGGGGGCGGTGCAGTGGGTTTGCGCGCAGCCGCGTGGCCCAGTGCGCGGCGCTCGGTGCCCTGGAAGGGCTTGGCCGCGGGCGCAGCCGATCGCACTGCGGACCTGGGCAGGCTACTGGCCGGTGTTCGGGTGCCCTGTTGGCCACCGAGCTTGAAGAAGGCCACGGCCTGCACCAGTTCGTTGGCCTGGCCCTTGAGGCTGCTGGCCGCTGCGGCCATTTCCTCGACCAGGGCGGCATTTTGCTGGGTGGCCTGGTCCATCTGCGTGACCGCTTCGCCGACCTGGGCCACACCCAGCGCCTGCTCGTTGCTGGCGGCACTGATCTCGCCCATGATGTCGGTCACGCGCCGGATGCTGGTCACCACTTCGCTCATGGTCACCCCGGCCTGGTCCACCAGGGTCGTGCCCTGCTCGACCCGTTCCACACTGGCGTTGATCAGGCTCTTGATTTCCTTGGCGGCCTCGGCCGAGCGCCCGGCCAGGGAGCGCACCTCGGAGGCCACCACCGCAAAGCCACGGCCCTGCTCGCCCGCGCGGGCGGCCTCCACGGCGGCGTTCAGCGCCAGGATGTTGGTCTGGAAGGCGATGCCGTCGATCACCTGGATGATGTCGGAAATCTTGCGCGAGGATTCGTTAATGCCCTTCATGGTCTCCACCACCTGGCCCACTACCTCGCCGCCCTGAACCGCCACGGTGGACGCGTTTTGGGCCAATTGGTTGGCCTGGCGGGCGTTGTCGGCGTTTTGCTTCACGGTGGAACCCAGCTCCTCCATGGAGGCGGCGGTTTCTTCCAGCGCACTGGCCTGGGCCTCCGTGCGGGAAGACAGGTCGTTGTTGCCCTGGGCGATTTCGGCGCTGGCCGTGGCCACGCCTTCAGAGCCCTGGCGCACAGTGGACACCACTTGGGCCAGATTGCCCTGCATGGTGACCAGGCTGGCCATCAGGCTGCTGGTGTCGCCGGTGCGCACCGCCACCGCGTGGGTGAAATCGCCCTGGGATACGGCACGGGCCAGTACGGCAGCGTCTTTGGGTTCGCCCCCGAGCTCGCGCAACAGGCTGCGGGTGATCAAGGTCCCCAGCACGGCGGCCAGGGCCAGGGCCAGTACGCCCAGCGTGATCAGGAGCGTGCGGGCCTGGGCGTAGGTCTGGTCGGATGACTTGGCGGTGGCTTGCAGAAACTCTTTCTGGGAATCCACCATGGCCGAGATGGCCTTTTTGTAGTCCGCCAGGACGGGGCGCAACTGGTTGCCGAGGTAGGTGCGGGATTCGTCCGCCTTGTCGGCCATGATGAGGGCGGTCAGGGCCTGGTACCCAGACTGGTACTTGGCTCGCTGCTCCTTAATGTCCTTGAGAAGCTGCTTGCCCTGCGGCAAGACCACCAGCGCGTCCAACAGCTCCAGGTTCTTGTCGGAAAGCGCACCGGCCTGCTGGATGACGTCCATCTGCTTTTGGCGGTCCGGTCCGTCTTGCGTGAGCATCATGTTGCGCAGGGCAATGGCGATGGTGTCGGTTTGTGTCAGCAGGGTGACGGATGC
>JAYRUL010000310.1:0-2009 GCA_041919095.1 Rhodoferax sp.
ACTGCGCCGCGCTGGATGGTCCTTGCCACCCGGCAGGTGGCCGCCCGGCCAGCCTACGCGGTGGTGCAGGTCAGCGCGCTGGCGGTGGGCTTGCTCGCGCTGGTCTTGTTGGTCTTGCTGCGCACCGACCTGATCAGCAGTTGGCGCAAGGCGACACCGCCCGATGCGCCCAACCGCTTCGTCATCAACGTCATGCCCGACCAAGCCAGCGCATTCCAGCAAGCCTTGGCAACTGCTGGCGTCACGTCCTACGACTGGTACCCCATGATCCGGGGGCGCCTGGTGGCGGTCAACGACCGGCCGGTGTCACCGGATGATTACACTGACGATCGCGCCAAACGCTTGGTGGATCGCGAGTTCAATGTGTCACATAGCCCGACCTTGCCCCACAAAAACTTGGTGGTGGCAGGGCAGTGGACGGCCGATGAGGCCGACAGCATCAGCGTCGAGGAAGGCATTGCCCAGACCTTGCGCCTGCGATTGGGTGATACGCTGCGTTTTGATATCGGGGGTGTCCAGAGCCAGGCACGCATTACCTCGCTACGCAAGGTGGATTGGGGCTCCATGCGGGCCAATTTCTTTGTGATTTATCCAGTGACCCGCCTGGACAACGTGCCCGCAACCTACATGGCTGCCTACAAAGCCCCTGCCACCAAGGGTTTTGACAACGCCCTGGTGCGCCAGTTTCCCAACATTACCAACGTGGACATGACCAATACCGTCAACCAGGTGCAACGTGTGCTGGACCAAGTGGTGCAAGCGGTGGAATTCTTGTTTACCTTCACTTTGGCGGCGGGTCTGGTGGTGCTGTTTGCCGCCGTTACCGCTACGCGTGAGGAGCGCGCGCGCGAGTTCGCCATCATGCGCGCGGTGGGAGCGAACAGTCGGCTGCTGCGCCAGGTGCAACGCGCCGAGCTGGCTGGCGTGGGAATGCTGGCAGGGGGGCTGGCGTCGCTGGCTGCGTCGGCGGTGGGTTGGGCCATGGCACGCTTCGTGTTCGAGTTTGATTGGACCGTATCCCCCTGGGTACCTCTTTTGGGCGCGCTGGCCGGGGCTGTGCTGGCGCTGCTGGCAGGCTGGTGGGGGCTGCGCGACGTGCTGCGCCGCCCCGTGGTCGATACCCTGCGCCGCGCGGTCTGAATCCCAATACCTGATCAGGGTTTACCCAGGTTTCCTGGCGCGTTTTTCGACCAACAATGCCTATGTTCGACCGATCATAGGCATGGCTGTGCATAGCGGCACGCCAAACCCCAAGGAGACCTGCATGCAAAAAACCTTGCACATCAACGCAGACAAGTGCACCGGCTGTCTGCAATGTGAAATGGCCTGTTCTTTCGAGAACCACGGCACCTTCGCCACCGCCAAGTCGCGCATCAAGGTGTTCGACTTCCACCACACCGGCAAGAAAGTGCCGTACACCTGCACCCAGTGCGACGAAGCCTGGTGCCTGCATGCCTGCCCGGTCGAGGCCATCACCGTGGACAAGCTCTCCGGGGCCAAGGTTGTGAACGAATCCACCTGCGTGGGCTGCAAGGTCTGCACCATTGCCTGCCCGTTTGGCACCATCAACTATGTGGCTGACACTGGCAAGGTGCAAAAGTGCGACCTGTGCGACGGCAGCCCGGCCTGTGCCGAGGCCTGCCCCACCGGCGCCATCACCTTCATCGACGCCAACTGGACCGGCCTTGCCAAGATGCAGGCCTGGGCCGACAAGTTGGGCAACCAATCCACCGCAACCTGAAACCTTGCGGGTCAGACCACTCGCTGAAGCGATGTGCTCTGACCCCAACTGAATAGGAGAACGAATATGTCTTGGGCTGGAAAATTACTGCGCGTCAATCTGGGCACCGGCACCGTCACCTCGGAGCCCCTCAACATGCAGTGGGCGCGCGACTACATCGGCTCGCGCGGGCTGGGCACCAAGTACTTCACCGAAGAAGTGGCCGCCACGGTCGACCCCTTGAGTGCCGACAACAAGATCATCTGGGCCACCGGGCCGCTCACCGGCA
>JAYRUL010000311.1:0-2001 GCA_041919095.1 Rhodoferax sp.
TCCGCCTTCTTGGCCGCAAACTCCTCCTCAGTGAGGATGCCCTTGGCCTTTAAGTCACCCAGCTTTTCCAGGGTGGCGATGATGTCCTCGGGCTTGAGAGCGGCCGCCTGCGCACTCGCCTGCGCGGCCTGGGCCGCCGCCGCCGCTTGTGCATTCCCCTGCAAACCAGCCTGCAGGTTTTGCGCCAGCACCTGGCCGAGCGCAACGCCAGCGCCCAGGCCCATGGCGTCGCCCGCAATGCCGCTACCCCCGCCGCCACCCCCTTCGGCAAACTTGGGGATGGACTGCGCGGTCTGGTACTGCATGAACTTGCCCATGTCGTCGCCGACCATGCCCATGCCGATCTTCTGGTCCAGGATCTTCTGCAGTTCTTCGGGCAGCGAGACGTTCTGCACCGTCATGGCTTCGAGCTTCAAGCCCAGCTTGGCCATTTCCGGTTCGAGCTGGGTTGACAAGGCCTTGGCAAATTCCAGCTGGTTGGCGGCCAAATCCAGGAAGGGGATGCCGCTGGCTGCAATGGCGGTGCTGATGTTTTGCAACACCAACCCACGCAGTTGGCCGTCCACATCGGACACCGTGTACTCCTCACGCGTGCCGGAAATTTCGGTGTGAAACAGCTTGGGATCGGCAACACGGAAGGCGTAGTTGCCGAAAGCGCGCAGACGCACGGCGCCAAAGTCTTTGTCGCGCACCGTGATCGGCTGGGGCGTGCCCCACTTCTGGTCGATCTGCTGGCGCGTGCTGAAGAAGTACACATCGCTCTTGAAGGGTGACTCAAAGAGCTTGTCCCAGTTCTTCAGGTAGGTCAGCACCGGTAGCGTTTGCGTGGTGAGCTTGTGCGTGCCCGGACCAAACACGTCGGCCACCTTGCCTTCGTTGACGAAGATCGCCATTTGCGACTCGCGCACAACCAAGGTGCCGCCGTTCTGGATTTCCATGTCCCGCATCGGGAAGCGCCAGGCCAGCGTGCCGTCGCCTTCCTCGGTCCATTGGATGATGTCAATAAACTGTTTCTTGATGAAGTCCATCAGTGCCATGGTGCGAGGCTCCTTGTAAGAAAGGTGGAACGGGACGGACAGTCATCATACACAGCACCCTGCGTAGCGCCCAGCGCCGCCGCTTCACCCCAAGTCACATGGGGATGCACAATCAACCCCATGCAACCGCAACCATCCCCAACGAGCCCCCCGGCCCGGGCCCTCGTCCTGGCTGCCGGACGTGGTGAGCGCATGCGGCCACTGACCGACACCACCCCCAAGCCCTTGCTGGGCGTGCATGGCAAACCGCTGATGCAGTGGCACTTGGAAGGACTGGCGCGCGCGGGCTGCACCGACGTGGTGGTGAATACCGCCTGGCTGGGAAACCAGATCTCTGCCTATTTTGGAGGCTTTTTTGACCTTCAGGCCTTACAGGACAAGCGTAAGCAGCTATTGTTTCAGGAGCAGATTGAGCACACAGCCTCACCCGGAGTCACCCTGCATTACTCGCACGAAGGGCAGGATTTTGGGGATGCGCTGGAAACGGCAGGTGGCATCGCGCGCGCGCTGCCTTTGCTGGACGGTGGTGATCCCCACGCGGTTTTCTGGGTGGTTGCGGGCGACGTTTTTATGCCGGATTTCACCTACAGCCCCGACGCCGTGGCCGCCTTTCGCTCCAGCACCATGCTGGCGCACCTGTGGCTGGTGCCGAACCCGGCACACAACCCCCGCGGCGACTTTGGCCTGAGTGCCGGCGTCGCTGCTGGCCAAGGACACCCGCACGCCTTGAATCTTGGGCCCCACGATGCTTTGCCACGGTATACCTTCAGCACCATTGGGCTGTATCGTGCCGCGTTGTTTGCGCCGCCCTGGTGCGACATCGCGTCTGGGAACCCTTTGGGTGCGCGCGCACCGTTGGCCCCGCTGTTGCGCAAGGCCATGGACGAAGGCCGCATCAGTGCCGAGCTGTACCACGGCTCCTGGGCCGACATAGGCACGCCGGAGCGCTTGGCGGCCATCAATG
>JAYRUL010000312.1:0-1996 GCA_041919095.1 Rhodoferax sp.
ACCTCACCAGGCAGGCGCGTCAGCTCGGTGCCATCGGGACTGAAGAGAATGGTGGTGGGATACCCGCGCACCTTGAACTGGGTGCCCAGCTTTTGCGCGCCGGGCGTGTCGCCGTCCAGGTACACCGGAATGAAACTGCGGCTGCGCTCAATGAAGTCGGGTCGCGGGAACACCGTGGCCTTGATCTGGTTGCACGGCGGGCACCATACCGCCCCCCAGTACAGGAACACCGGCTTGTTTTCCGCCTTGGCCTTGGCAAACACGGCATCCAGACTGGCCCCGTCAGGCTTGACCCAAGCCACACCGGCTGACGCATGCGCAGCAGCTTGGCTGGCCGCTGCTTGGGGAGCTGGAGGGGTTTCAGGCGCTTTCGAACAGGCCGCCAGCACGGCGGGCAAGGCTAGAAGCCACAGACGCGAATTCATAGGGCATGTCTCGTTGTTTTGAAAGCCGGTGATTTTGCGCCAAATTTGCGAGCACAGCCGTTCACCGCCCCAACACGGCGTCATCCCGCTGGACCACCGCCCGGTACTGTCCCGGCCCCTGCCCCTGCCACCCTTTGAACGCATGGTGAAAGGCCGGACCATCCTGAAAGCCCAGCAGGGAACCCACCTCGGCCACCGGCAAGGCGGTGTGGCGCAGGTAATGGCAGGCCAGTTCATGGCGCGTGGCATCCAACACGCCTTGGAACGCCACCCCGGCGTGCAGCAAGCGCCGCTGCAAGGTGCGGGTGGACAAGGCCAGATCCGCCGCCACATCGGCGAGCTTGACGCTGCCGCGACCCAGCCGGGCCGAAATGCGCTGGCGCACCTGCACCACGACATCTGCGTCCTGGGGGTGGTGGGCTTGGAGCAAGGCGTTGGCATGCTGCTGCAGCATGGGCAGCAAGGCGGTGTTGGCTTGCGGGATCGCCGACTGCAGCAGCGCCACCGGAAACACCGCCTGGTTGACCGCTGCCCCCATGCGCACCTGGGCTGCGCTGGCCTGGGCTAGCGCCCGCACGTGGGCCGGGCTGGCGGTGTGGCGAAACGCCAGCTCGTAAGCCCCCAGCGGGCGGCCACTGAGCCACTGTGCGCAGGTCTGGATGCCAGAAAAGACCGACTCCACCAGGGCTGCGGCCGCCGGGTGGGTTTCGCAATCGTTGCGCCAGCTGAAGATGGCCTTGTCACCCTGCACTTCGAACCCGGAGCGACCCAGATCGTGCACCAGCGATTCAAAGCGCAGCACCTGCTGCAATGCGTCACCCAAGGTGGGGCACGCCAGCAACAAGATGCCGTTGACCCCGTAGGTGGTGGGACGCACCTGTTGCCCCAGCTGCCAGCCAAACCCGGCACCGGCCTGCTGGCAAGCCGCCTGCAACAACGCCAGGTAGGCGGGAACCGGAACGTCCGCTTCGTCCACGCACGCACGCCCCAGCAGGGCCTGCGCCACGGCACGCTCCACGCCCGCGCCCAGGGCCGCATCCCACAGGGTGTGGGCATACGGGGCCACCACGCGTGCGCCCGGTGCCAGGGCAGACACCGGATGGTGCGGGTGCAATCGGTCAACAGGCATGGCAGGGCATTCCGGTGCAGGGTGAATATGCTATTGTTTCTATAGCTGCTTACGCAATATTGGCGGGGCCTGGAAGCTGATTTGGCATGGTTTTTCGGCAAAACCCCTCGATTCCGTTGGTTTCCATTTTGGCGCGAAATCACAACTACCTGGCGTCTTGCCGGAATGCCAATCCGGCTCCACAAGCCTACAGTGTCACCATTTCCGAACCAGGATGGAGCACGCACATGCGCAGATGGAATGGTTGGGGCGACGACGCCACCGCAATGGATTTGAACCCCGGCGCCCGCGCCATGATGGAAGAGCGCCTGGGGCCGGGCCACCCCAGCCAGGATGCCGAGCGCAAGAAGCTGCTCAAGAGGCTGCCCCCCAGCCGCCTGCCCCAACACCAGCTGATCCAGACGGACGCCGACACCCGCTTTGCCATGGCCTTCGGCGAAAG
>JAYRUL010000313.1:0-1959 GCA_041919095.1 Rhodoferax sp.
GCCACCTGGAGTTGGCCGGGGGCTACGTGGTCACCAAAGGCGGCCTGCAGGGCTTTGCCACGCAGACCAGCGTGCCCGGCGTCTTTGCCGCCGGTGACGTCGCCGACCACGTCTACCGCCAGGCCATTACCAGCGCGGGCACCGGCTGCATGGCGGCACTGGATGCGCAGCGGTTTTTGGAGCAACAGGGCTGATTCGAACTTCCTGCTATACTTGCGGGCTTTGCTGCCGGTGCCTCTGCTATGGGGTGCCAATTGCGGCAACTGGGGTTACCGCCACCCTCAATCTGGCGAGGTGAGGCATCCACGACCGTGGATTTGCCGTTTTGATCGGAGTGTCCACATGGCACGCGTATGTGAAGTCACGGGCAAGAAGCCCATGGTCGGGAACAATGTTTCCCACGCCAACAACAAAACCAAGCGCCGGTTCCTGCCGAACCTGCAGTACCGCCGTTTCTGGGTAGAGAGCGAGAACCGCTGGGTTCGTCTGCGCGTATCGAGCGCCGCCCTTCGATTGATCGACAAGAACGGTATCGACTCGGTGCTCGCTGACCTGCGCGCACGTGGTCAGGCGTAACCAACTGACTAAAGGACACTTACCATGGCAGCCAAAGGCGGACGCGAAAAAATCAAGCTGGAATCCACTGCAGGAACCGGTCACTTCTATACCACCAGCAAGAACAAGAAAACCATGCCCGAGAAGATGTTGATCAAGAAATTTGATCCCGTCGCTCGCAAGCATGTGGACTACAAGGAAATGAAGCTGAAGTAATCCAGTTTCGGACCTTGTCAAACCAATCCCCGCCGGCCTATGCTGGGCGGGGATTTTGTTTTGGGAACACCGCACCATGCGCAGGATTTTTGCAGCCCCTGGCACCTCCCGGGCACGGACTGGAATCGGGCCGCGCGCCGCAGTAGGGTTGCTCGCGGGTGCTCTGTCTGTTGCGGCCTGGGCAGGGGATGCACCGCGCATCTACAAGTACATGCGCAACGGCGTGCCCGTCTTTTCCGACGTGGCACCGGCCAAGGGCGCCTACAGCATCTACCGCCCTTCCTGCTTCGCCTGTAACCTGTACTCCAAGGTCAACTGGAACGCGACGCCCCTGCAACTGGAAGCCTACCGCGACGAAATCAACCGCGCCGCGCAGGCCTACCAGATGGACATTGCCTTGGTGCGGGCCATCATTCACGCCGAATCGGCCTTCAACCCGCGCGCCCGTTCGCCCAAAGGGGCCATGGGGCTCATGCAACTGATGCCGGGCACCGCACGGGACCTGGGCGTTGCCGATGCGCGCGTGCCTGCGCAAAACATCCGTGGCGGCGTGCAGTACCTGGCCCAGCTCATGGCGCAGTTTCGCAACGATGTGCGCCTGGCCACGGCCGCGTACAACGCAGGGCCTAACGCCGTGCAAAAGCATGCAGGTGTTCCACCGTATGCTGAAACGCAGGTGTACGTGGAACGCGTGGGCGTTTTGTACCAGCGCTACAAGGCCTCGCTGCGCGCCAACCGCTGAGTGCAGCGCCTACTGGCGCGTCCAGACCGCAGCAAAGAAGCCATCGGTGCCATGGCGGTGCGGCCACAGGCGCAGGTAACGCCGGTTGGCGTCGCCTGCGCTGCACAGGCTGGCAGCCTGCCCCACTTTCAGCCCCTCCAGCACGTCCGCCACATCCAGCACCGCAAAGTCCGCGTGGGCGGCCGTGAAGGCTTCTGCGATGGCTTCGTTCTCCTGCGGCAAGATGCTGCAGGTGGCGTACACCAAGCGACCGCCGGGTTTGACCATGCGCGCCGCGCTGGCCAGGATGGCCGCTTGTTTGACGGCCATTTCTTCCACCCCTTGCAGGCTCTGACGCCACTTCAAATCGGGGTTGCGCCGCAAGGTGCCTAAACCGGTGCACGGGGCATCCACCAACACACGATCCATCTTGCCCGCCAGGCGTTTGACGCGGTCGTCGCGCTCAT
>JAYRUL010000314.1:0-1953 GCA_041919095.1 Rhodoferax sp.
GGTGCTGCTCAACACCCGTCTGAAGACCGTGTTTGGCTACACGCCCACCTACACCTCGGCCCAGGTGCTGGAGCTGTACCAGCGCGCACGCGCGCAACAGGCCAAGGCATGAGCGTCGTGCCGGGTGACCGCGAAGCCAGCGCTGCGGGCACGCGTGGGGGCCACGGTCGCGCATTTCGCGGCAAGGTCGTGGTGATCACCGGTGCGGCGGGCGGTCTGGGCCGCGCGCTGGCACACGCCTTTGCCCAGGCCGGCGCCCATGTGGTCGCGCTGGACCGCGACGCCACTGCACTGGCCGTGCTGGCGCACGAGCTGGAAGCCACCACCCGCCAACTTGCTACGGTGGGCATGACCGCCGTGTGCGACGTGACCCGCCTGGACGACTGCCAGGACGCCATGGCCCAGGTGTGCGAGCGCCTGGGCGGTATAGACCTGCTCATCAACAACGCCGGCATCGTCCACCGCAGTGCCTTTGCCGACACCCAGGTGGACGTGTTGCGCCGCGTGATGGATGTGAACTTTTTTGGCGCAGTGCACTGCACGCACGCGGCCCTGCCCAGCCTGCGCCAGCGCCGGGGCATGCTGGTGGCCATCTCCAGCGTGGCCGGTTTTTCTCCCCTGATCGGGCGCACCGGATACGCCGCATCCAAGCACGCGCTGCATGGTTTTTTTGACAGCCTGCGCACCGAGTTGCAAGGCGATGGCGTGGACGTACTCATAGTCTGCCCGTCGTTCATCGACACCGGCATCGACCGCGCCGCACTGGGTGCCGACGGCCAGCCTGCGGCGCAGGCGCGCAAGACCACCGGGGCCACCACGCAACCCGCTGAAGTGGCGTGCGCCATCCTGCACGCCGCACAGCAACGGCGCCCCCTGCTGCTGTTTGGCTTCACCGCCCAGGCGGCATGGTGGTTGTCACGGCTATGGCCCACGCGCTATGCCGCCATCATGCGAAAACGCCTGCGGTCCGAAATCTTTCCTACCACCTCCCACTGAACCCCACCACCATGAAGATGAACCATTCCTTGGGTCTGTGCACCCTGCTCCTCAGTCTGGCTTGGGCCAGTGCCGCCACGGCCGTGGACTTCACCGTCACCGGCGCAGACGGCAAGCCGTTGGCTCTGGTCATGGTGAGCCGCCTGCCCACGGCACCGGCCAAAAGTGACCAAGCCGACAACGGCTACCCCGCTTCGGGCCAGCTGCAGCAAGGCACGTTTGAACACACGCGCTTTTCCGACGCGAACGGCCGCGTGCGCCTGCCCGATGCGGTCGGTGACACCCAGGTGCGCTTGCGCAAGCCCGGCTACGCCGACGTGGTGATCGCCCCCGCCAACCTGAGCAAGCCCAGCGCCTGGCGCATGACGGCGCTGACCGAGCCCGCGGTACTGGCCGAACAGCGCCCCTCCAATGCCTGGACCGCTACCCTGTTGGCGGGCCAAGATGATCTGAAGAAGGAGTTCATGGCGCAATGCGGCTTCTGCCACCAACAGGGCTCCGCTTTTCTGCGCCGCGAGCGCAGCGCTCAAGAATGGTCCAGCACCATCCAGCGCATGGTGCGCTACGGTGCGCGCCTGTCGAGCAAGGCCCAAAAAGAGCTCCCGGCCCTGCTGGAAGCCCATTGGAAGGACATCAACTCCTACCCCGAAAAAGTGCCCGCCAGCACGCCCTGGGAGAACGCGCTGTCCCAGGCCGCCATCAGCGAGCTACCCATCGGCGACCGCTTTTCGCAAATGCACGATTTCCTGCAGCACAGCAACGGCCTGGTCTACGTGGGCGACAACCTGCAGGACCGCCTGTACGAGATCAATACGCAGACCGGTGCCTACACGGTCTACAAAGTGCCGCCCCAAGCCGGTGACCAACTAGGCGGCTTGTTGGCCGGGCGGCTGCGCGACTTCCCCAAACACGAAACCTACCAGGGCATCCACTCGCTGGTCGAGGCCCCTGCGGACG
>JAYRUL010000315.1:0-1951 GCA_041919095.1 Rhodoferax sp.
GGCACTTTGCCCGACTGGCCCTGCTGGCCACGGCCCTACCCGTATTGGCACAACCCCTTGCCGCCCAGCACACGCTGGTCTACGGCCCGTACAAGCATCTGAACACCGGTGTGGACTCCGCACGGCCTGTTGCAACTACCCAGGTAACCGGTACCGTACACGAGATGGCTCCAGCACGGGGCGCGCTGCTGCCCAAGGTGCAGGCGGTTTCGCTGGCATTTGCCTCGGGCGAATGCGGCCAAGAAACCTGGGCCGGCCTGGCCGGTCAAGCGGTGGCCGATGCCAACCTGCCAGCCTTGGCGCAGGCGGCGCTGCCCTACATCATCTCCACCGGCGGCGAAGGCAATCTCTTCACCTGCAGCACTGACGACGGCATGGAGCGCTTCATCCAACGCTACCGCAGCCCCTACCTGCTGGGCTTTGACTTTGACATCGAGCACACGCAGACGCTGGAGAACATCCAGCAGCTGGTGGCGCGCGTCAAAGCCGCACAGATGCGCCACCCGCAGCTGCGCTGGAGCTTTACGCTGCCCACCTTTGCCGCCAGCGACGCCAGCCGCGCCAGCCTGAATGCGCTGGGGCTGCAGGTACTGGCAGCCGTGCGCGCCGCCGAGCTCAAGGATGTGGTGTTCAACCTGATGGTCATGAACTACGGCAAGCCCAGCGCCAGCGTTTGCGTGGTCCAGCGTGGTCGCTGCAACATGGCAGCATCGGCCCTGCAGGCCGCACGCAACCTGCACGCGGCGCAGGGCATTCCCATGAACCGTATTGCCCTGACCGCCATGATTGGTGTGAACGATGTAACGGACAACGTGTTCACACCAAGCGACGCAACCCGGCTGGCACGTTTTGCCCAGCGCGAAAAGCTTGCAGGCCTGCATTTTTGGTCATTGGACCGCGACCGCCCTTGCCCCGGTGCAGCCCAGCAGGTGTCCGCCACCTGCAGCGGCCTGCCCCGACCCGGTCCATTGGGCTTTGCCCGCGCTTTTGCCCAAGGCCTGCGCTAACACCACCACCCTACCGACCCTCTGCCATGCCCACTACCCCCAGCATCACCTCCATCACTTTTGCCAACCGCCCCTGCTGGCTCCTGCGCGCGCCCCAGGGCCAAGCCATCGTGGCGGAGCATGGCGGCCAGGTGCTGTCGTGGGTGCCGCTCGGCGGGCACGAGGTGCTGTGGCTGTCTGCCCAGGCCCTGCCGCCCCCGGCCGCCACCCGGGGCGGCATACCGGTGTGCTGGCCCTGGTTTGGCAAGCAAGGCATGCCCGACGAAGGCATGCAGCACGGCCCGGTGCGCAACCGGCCCTGGCAGCTTGTAGGTGCCCCCCACATCAGCGCCAACGGCATCGTGCTGGAACTGCAGCCCGCGCCCGCAACCCAGGCCGGTGACGCCATGGCGCGTTTTGCGCACGGGCTGGCGCTGCGCCTGCGCATCACGCTCGACGACGGTTTGACGCTGGCGCTGACCACCCACAACACCCGCTCCACGCCTTTCCCACTCACCCAGGCGCTGCACACCTACCTGGCTGTGGGCGATGTGCGCCAGGTGGGCATTGCCGCGCTGGCCCAACGCCCGTACCACGACAAGCTGACCGACGCCACCAACCAAACCCATGCGCACCCCTGGCGTTACGAGGGTGCCTGTGACCGCATCTACAGCAACGCAGGTGGGGGCGACGCCACCACCACCTACACCGTGGCCGACCCCGCGCTGCAGCGCCATATCCACCTGCAAACCCAAGGCAGCCGCTCGGTGGTGTTGTGGAACCCCGGCCCCGAAGGTGCCCGCACCCTGGCCGATATGCCCGATGACGCCTGGAACGCCTTCGTTTGCCTGGAAACCAGCAACGCCGGTGCCGACACGGTCACCCTGTCGCCGGGTGCCAGCCACACCCTGGTGCAGCGCCTGCAGACCACCAGCGCCAACTCCGGCAACCGCCCAGCATGATTT
>JAYRUL010000316.1:0-1929 GCA_041919095.1 Rhodoferax sp.
CCCCGCGCCAGGGACACGGCCTGCCGCACGATCCGTTCAACGCCATCGTGGGCCCGCGCCCCATTGGCTGGATCTCGACCTGCGACGCTGCGGGCCGACTGAATCTGGCGCCCTACAGCTTCTTCAACGCCTTCAACTACGTGCCACCCATCGTCGGCTTTGCCAGCATCGGACGCAAGGACACGCTGCGCAATATCGAAGAAACGGGCGAGTTCGTCTGGAATCTGGCCACCCGGGATCTGGCGGAGGCCATGAACCTGAGCTGCGCCGCCGTCGCGCCCGAGGTCAGCGAATTCGACCTCACGGGCCTCACGCCCCGACCATCCCTCAGCGTGCGCCCACCGCGCGTGCAGGAAAGCCCTGTCTGCTTCGAGTGTCGCCGCACACAGATCCTGCAACTCGAAGGCGCGGATGGGCGGGCGGTACCCACCTGGCTGGTGCTCGGCGAGGTGGTGCAGGTACACATCGCCCGGCATCTGCTCAAGGACGGCGTGTACGACACCGCCGGTGCGGGCCACATCCTGCGTGCGGGGGGACCGGCGGACTACTTTTCCATCGGGCCGGAGCAGTTGTTCCGCATGGCGCGCCCCGGCTGATCGGCTGCGGGGCCTTTGCCCCCTGGCTCCCCAAGTCTCGGCTTCACGGGCACACTCAAGGCCTGGATCACCAACACACCATCCATGCAGAACTTCCTGATGTTTGCAGCCGGTCTGGCCGCCTTGATCGTGGGCGCCAACCTGCTGGTGCGCGGCGCCTCGCGGCTGGCGCTGTCCTTTGGCATTTCGCCGCTGGTAGTCGGGCTGACCATCGTGGCCTTTGGCACCAGCGCACCGGAGATGGCCGTGTCCGCCGGGGCTGTGCTCAACGGGCAGACAGGCCTGGCCATGGGCAATGTGGTGGGCAGCAACATTTTCAACGTGCTGTTCATCCTGGGCCTGAGTGCGCTGATCGCCCCGCTGGTGGTGCATGTGCAGCTCATCCGCCAAGAGGTGCCGATCATGATCGGCGCATCGGTTCTGGTGCTGTTGCTGTCGCTGGACGGAACACTGGGCCTGTTCGACGGCCTCCTGCTTTTTGGGCTGCTGCTGGCCTACACAGGCTTTTTGGTGGTGCAGTCGCGGCGCGAAACACGCGAAACCCAGGCCGAATACGAAGCAGAGATCCATCCTGCGGCCTCCGGGGCCTGGGATGCCCGCCTGCCGGTGCAACTGGCCCTGATTGCGGCAGGCCTGGGCCTGCTGGTGCTGGGCTCGGAATGGCTGGTGACGGCCGCCGTGGTCTTCGCCCAAGCGTTGGGCGTGAGCGACCTGGTCATCGGGCTGACCATTGTGGCCGCAGGCACTTCCATGCCCGAAGTGGCCACCTCGGTCACCGCAGCGCTCAAGGGCGAGCGCGACATTGCCGTGGGCAATGTGGTGGGCAGCAATACCTTCAACCTGCTGGGGTGCCTGGGGCTGTCGAGTTCGCTGGCGGCACTGGTGCCGGGGGGCGCCGGACTGCCCGTGGCACCTTCGGTACTGGCCTTTGACATCTGGGTCATGCTGGCCGTGGCACTGGCCTGCCTGCCGATCTTCCTCTCGGGCCGCGATATAGCGCGCTGGGAGGGTGGCGTGTTTCTGGGCTACTACATTGCCTACGTGGCCTATCTGATTCTTGCGGCCCAAAGGCACGAGGCACTGGGGCCGTTTTCGTCGGTGATGCTGGGCTTTGTCATCCCGCTCACCGTGGTCACACTGGTGGTGTCCGTGATCCGCCATCGCCCGGTTTCATAGACACGCGGCTGTCGCCATTGCGCTGCAGCGGGGCACACCATCCCGCAGCGGGCTCCCGGGCCCACTGCTCCAGCCAGGCCCACACCTGCTGGAGACCATCCCGGCCTGGCGCCTGCAGGCCGTGGTCGGCGCCAGGCAGTGCCCGTGCGCAGTAGGG
>JAYRUL010000317.1:0-1784 GCA_041919095.1 Rhodoferax sp.
GCCCGGCGCTCGTTGGCATGGGCATCGGCGCGTTCGGTGCTGTACAAAAAGGTATCCCCCGCGTCAATCTCGACGATGTCGTGGATCAGCAACATCGTGATCGCCTTTTCCAGATCAACGGCAACGTTTGCGTGCTCGCGCAGCAGCACCGCCATGAGCGCGATGGTCCAGGAGTGCTCGGCATCGTTCTCAAAACGGCTGCCGTCGAACAGGCGGGACTTGCGCACAATGTGCTTGACCTTGTCGATCTCTACCAGAAAGCGCAGTTGTTGGGTAAGCTGGGGATGGGACGGGTAGTCGGGAAGCAGTTGCATGGCGAGCCTGGGTTGCGATGGGGGCTATTGTCCGCGTCTACTGCGCCACCGGTTGCGCGGGTGCTCGCACAGGCGCAGCGTGTTGTGTGCGGAATTTCGCACACAGCCAGCGGTCCCATCGCCGTATTGACCCGGCTGCGCTCTCACAGAGCAGCGTTTGTTTGGGTTGGCACGACTTTGGCTTAGGCTAGTCAACCGCGATCCGTTCTGCGGCCTACTATCAACCAGGAGACAAAACCATGAAACTGCGTACTTTCCTTGCCACCGCCAGCCTGGCCCTCTGTGCCGCCAGTGCACAGGCGTCGGATTTCATCAACGTCCTCACCGGCGGAACCAGTGGGGTTTACTACCCCTTGGGCGTATCGCTCACCCAGATCTACAGCAAGGCCATGCCCGATGTCAAAACCTCGGTCCAGGCCACCAAGGCGTCGGCAGAAAACCTGAACCTGCTGCAGGCTGGGCGCGGGGAAATAGCCTTCACGCTGGCCGATACGCTGTCCGAAGCCTGGAAGGGCAATGCGGATGTCGGCTTCAAAGCCCCGCTGAAGAAATTGCGCGCCGTGGCCGCCATCTATCCCAACTACATCCACTTTGTGGCCGCCGCCGATTCGGGCATCCGCACCCTGGCCGACCTCAAGGGCAAGCGGGTGTCGGTGGGAGCACCCAAGAGCGGCACGGAACTCAACAGCCGCGACATCCTGCGTGCCGTTGGCATGAGCTACCAGGACTTCTCCAAAGTGGAATACCTGGGCTTTGCCGAGTCGGTGGAACTGATGAAAAACCGCCAGCTCGATGCCACCATCCTCTCGGCGGGCTTGGGCGTGGCCGCCGTGCGTGACCTGTCCACCGCGCTGAAAATCGTGGTCATTCCAATTCCCTCAGACGTGGTGGCCAAGATTGGCGACCCGGCTTACCAGAACGGTGTCATTCCCGCCAAGACCTACACCGACCAAGCCAGCGACGTGGCAACCGTGCTAGTGCCCAACTTTCTGGTGACGCACGAGGGCGTTGCGCTGGAGACGGTCTACAAAATGACCCGCTCCATGGTGGAAAACCTCGAAGTCCTGGGCACGGCGCATGCGGCGGCCAAGGCTATCCGCAAGGAAACTCTGGCCACGGGCGCACCCATTCCCTTGCATCCGGGTGCCGAAAAGTACTACCGTGAAGCAGGCCTGATCAAGTGAGCCACAGCACCGTGACTGCGGTGGACCCAACCACTGCCGAGCCGAGTTTTCAGGAGCACGGTGCCCAGCGTCATCTGGGCGGCTGGGCCCTGCGCACCCTGATGGCCGTGGCCTTGGCCTTCTCCTTGTTCCAGCTGGCCATGGCCGCGTTTCACCCGCTGTCCAGCCTGGTCATGCGGGCGTTGCACGTGGGTTTTCTGCTGGCCCTGACCTTTCTGCTGTACCCGGCGCTGCGCAGCGCCAACCTGAGCCGCATCAGCCTGGGCGATGCGGTGCTGGCATTGGC
>JAYRUL010000318.1:0-1754 GCA_041919095.1 Rhodoferax sp.
AATGGCGCGCACGCGCTCCACGCGCTCGCCCTGGGTGCCCAGCTTGTTGTGATAGACCACCTTGGCCAGGCTGTCCACGCGCGAAACCAGCGTCTTTTTGCGGTCCTGGTCGAAGAAGAACTTGGCGTCGGCCAGGCGCGGGCGCACCACGCGCTCGTTGCCGCCGATCACAAAGCTGGCGTCCTCAGGGTTGATGTTGCTCACCACCAGGAACCTGTTCGTCAGCTTGCCTGCTGCGTCCAGCAGCGGGAAGTATTTCTGGTTGGCCTTCATCGTGAGGATCAGGCATTCCTGCGGCACGCCGAGGAACTGCTCCTCGAACTCGCAGACCAGCACGTTGGGGCGCTCGACCAGCGCGGTCACCTCGTCGAGCAGCGCCTCGTCCTCGATGGGGCGCGCGCCGCCGCCCAGGCGCGCCGCAGCGGCGGCGAGCTGGCGGGCGATCTCGGCCTTGCGCTCGGCAAACGAGGCGATCACGGCACCGTCTTTGCGGAGCGTGGCGGCGTAGCTGTCGGCGTCGGCCAGCACCACGGGCGACACGGTGGCTTCAAAGCGGTGGCCGGTGGTGCTGTTGCCAGCGGTGAGGCCCAGCACCTTCACGGGCACCACGGCGGCGCCGTGCAGCGCCACCAGGCCGTGCGCGGGGCGCACGAAGTTCACACTGCTCCAGCCGGGCAGCTCGCAATCCGTTTCAAGCTGGTAACTCATCACCTTGGGGATGGGCAGCTTGGCAATGGCTTCATCCAGCGCCTTTTGCAAGCCCGAGTGCAATGTCGCGCCGGGCACCACGCTGTCGTAGAACAGGGCTTCGGCCTTGCCGTCCTGCGCGCACTTCAAGGCGGCCACAGCGGCTGCGGGGTTGGACACATCGGCGCCCAGCGCCTGCAGCTTTTTGAGCAGCGCGGGCGTGGCGTTGCCGCTGGCATCCAGGCCCACGGTCACGGGCATCAGCTTTTGCTGCACTGCTTTGTCGGCGGCTTTGTCGGCCACGGCGGTCACGTGCGCGGCCAGGCGGCGGGGCGATGCGAACGGCGTGACGAGGGATGCCGCAGTGGCCAGGCCCTGTGCCTTGAGCTGGTCTGCCAACACGGTGGCGAAGGCGTCGCCCAGCTTCTGCAGCGCCTTCGGGGGCAGCTCTTCCACAAACAGTTCGACGAGGAGATTTTGGGTGGTCATGGGATCAATCAGCTCAAAGACGGCGTGACCGCGTTGTAGTGCAGCACGGTAGGAAAGGGGTCGTAGAAATGGTGCAGCAGCGTGCGCCATTCCTGGTATCGGGGAGAGCCACGAAAGCCCTCGGTGTGGTCTTGCAGCGTGGCCCAGCGCACCAGCAGCACGTACTGGTGGTCATCTTCCACGCAGTGCTGCAGCTCGTGCCCTTGGTACCCGGGCATGGACGCAATGATGCGCTGCGCCTGGGCAAAGGCCTGCTCAAACGCGGCCGTCTGGCCGGGCTTGATCTGCAGGGTGGCAATCTCCAGAACCATCAGGCGGCCTTCTTGGCCGTGGGTGCCATCTGTTCCACCCACTCGCGCGGTGCCATGGGGAAGCCCAGGCGTTCGCGGCTGTCGTAGTAGCTTTGGGCCACGGCGCGGGCCAGGTTGCGGATGCGGCCGATGTAGGCAGCGCGCTCGGTCACCGAAATGGCGCCGCGTGCATCCAACAGGTTGAAGCTGTGCGCGGCCTTGAGCACCTGCTCGTACGCGGGCAGGGCGAGTTGCTGCTCCATCAGGTACTTGGCCTGCTTTTCGTGG
>JAYRUL010000319.1:0-1754 GCA_041919095.1 Rhodoferax sp.
CGCATCGTTGACCATGTCGATCTGCCACACCTGCGTGGTGCGCCCGATGTGCACGGCACGCGCCGTGCCCGTCACCCAGCCGCTGCTGGCGGCGCGGATGTGGTTGGCGTTGATGTCCAGCCCCACGCCGCGGTGGCCTTCGGGGCAGGCGTAGAAGGCGCCGATCGAGCCCAGCGTCTCGGCCAGCACCACGCTCACCCCACCGTGCAGGATGCCGAACGGCTGGCGCGTGCGCTCGTCCACGGGCACACGCCCGCGCAGGAAGTCGTCGCCGACCTCGGTGATTTCAATGCCCAGGTGGGTGGCCGCTGTACCGGCGTTGGTCTGGTTCAGTAGTTCCAGGGAGATGGGTTTTTTCCAGATCGGCATGGGGTTATGGAGAGCGGCCTCTACCGCCGTCATGTAAATGTCATCAGAATACAGGGTTTACCCGGATGTCGGTGCCCACCCCGGCCATGGCCGCAGCGCTGGCACACCGACCCGGTCCACCCCCACACCCCCCTTTATATCCGGAGCCCTGTCCGTGCAACGTCGCCAGTTTGTCTCGTATGCCGCCACCGCCCTTGCGGCCCCCGCCTTTGTGCGCAATGCCCTTGCCCAGGAGGGCGGCATCAGCGGCAAGTCGCTGACCATCGGCTGCTCGGCCGCCCTCAGCGGCCCGCTGGCCGGTTTTGGTACCGACCTGCGCCAGGGCGCCGAGGCGGCCATCGCCCAGATCAACGCACGCGGCGGCGTCAACGGCCGTGCGTTGCAACTGCACATGGTGGACGACGGCTACGTGCCCCAGCGCACCATCGACAACGTCAAGCAGATGATCGGCCAGGGCTCGGCCTTTGCACTGCTGTCGTGCGTGGGTACGCCCAACAACACCGCCATCCTGCCCGTGGTGGAAGAGGCGGGCATGCCCTATGTGGCGCCGCTCACGGGCGCCTCCTCGCTGCGCAAGAATGCACGCAACGTCTTCCACGTGCGCGCCAGCTACACCGATGAAGTGCAGCGCCTGGTGCAACGCCTGGTGGGCATGGGCGTCAAGGACATCGGCGTGGTCTTTCTGGACAACCCCTACGGCCGCGAGCTGTTGGAGGATGCCAACCGCGCGCTGGCCGCTGCCGGTGGCAAGGCCACGGTGCAGGCCGCGCTGGCCACCGATGGCAAGAACCTGGACGCCGTCCTGGGCCAGGTGGGCAGCGCCCGACCGGCCGCTGTGCTGCTGGCCACGGCCGGCTCGGCCACCGTGCCGCTGGTGCGCGGCCTGAAGAAGACCCTGCCCGGCGTTCTGATGGCCGGTGTGAGCGCCTCGCTGACCAGCGAGTCCTACAAGCAACTGGGCGATGCTGGCAGCGGCCTGGCCGTCACCATGGTCATGCCCGACCCGAACAAGGGCAAGACGGCTGTGGTGCGCGACTACCAGGCGGCCATGAAGGCGCGCGGCCAGAACGATTTCAACCTGGGCAGCCTGGAAGGCTACGTCAACATGCGCGTGCTCGCCGAAGGCCTGGAACGCGCAGGCAACGACCCCACGCGCGCCAAGCTGCGCAGCGCCCTGGCCGGCATCCGCAACTGGGACATGGGCGGCTTTGTGGTGGATTACAGCGGCCAGGCACCGTACGTGGGCTCGCGCTACATCGACCTGGGCGTTCTGGGGCCGGCGGGCAGGTTCCTGGCCTGAACGGCGTCACCAGAGCCAAACCAACAAAAAAAGCGGCCACGGCCGCTTTTTTTGTTGCCCGTGGGCGGGCTGGTCGGTGTTCGCA
>JAYRUL010000320.1:0-1740 GCA_041919095.1 Rhodoferax sp.
AGGGCTCGCCGGTGCTGACGCAGCCCGAAGCCAGCAGCGCCAGCGAGCCCAGGGCCAGCCAGCGTGCATAGGGGGGAATGTGTTTCATGGGGTGTGCTTTCAGGCAAGCGGAGGGCCTGCCAAACAATGACGCGCCAGCCATCCCTGCGGTTGACCTGAGGGGGTGGGGCCAGCGCCGTCCATGGCGTATGGTGCGCCCTATCGCCTGCCCGCGCAAGGGTGCCGCCCATGGTTGGTTTTGCAACCATTTTGTCCATTTTGGTGGGCGGGTGCTTTGCACAATGGCACGTCGCATTCCTGAGGAAACCTTGCCATGACCGTTGCCCTTGCCCCGGACTGGAACATCGCCCCGCTCAATGGCCTCTCCCAGGTCAAGGGCCGTACCGACGCCACGCTGTCGGAGGCGCCCATCCACCGCTTCCTGCTCGATACCGTGCAGCGCTTTGCCGACCGGCCCGCCGTGGTCTTCCGTGAACAGGGCGTGCGCTGGACCTGGGCGCAGTTCCAGGCCGAGGTGGATGCGCTGGCGGCGGGCTTCATTGCGCTGGGCCTGCGCGTGGGTGACCGCGTGGGCATCTGGTCGCCCAACCGTGTCGAATGGCTGGTGACGCAGTTCGCCACGGCGCGCGCGGGGCTGGTGCTGGTCAACATCAACCCGGCCTACCGTATTGCAGAGCTGGAATACGCGCTCAACCTCTCGGGCTGCCGCGCCCTCGTCACGGCCGAGCAGCTCAAGACCTCGAAGTACCTGGAGATGCTGCAGCGCCTGGCGCCCGAGCTGGCCAGCTGCGCGCCCGGTGCGCTCAAGGCCGCGCGCATGCCGGCGCTGGAGATGGTGATCCGCATGGGCACCGACCGCACGCCCGGCATGCTCAACTACGACGACGTGCTGGCCAGCGGCCGCGCCCGCGCGGACCGCGCCGCGCTCGACGCGCTGGGCGCGGGCCTGTCGTGCCACGACGCCATCAACATCCAGTTCACCAGCGGCACCACGGGCAACCCCAAGGGCGCCACGCTCACGCACCACAACGTGGTGAACAACGCGCGCTTCATTGCGCAGGCCATGGACTTCACCGAGGCCGACAGCCTGTGCATCCCCGTGCCGCTGTACCACTGCTTCGGCATGGTGCTGGCGGTGCTGGCCTGCGTGTCCACGGGTGCCACCATGGTGTTCCCGGGCGAGTCGTTCGAGCCCGTGGCCACGCTGCAGGCCGTGAGCGAAGAGCGCTGCACCGCGCTGCACGGCGTGCCCACCATGTTCATCGCCGAGCTGGACCATCCGCGCTTCGCCGAATTCGACCTCTCGCGCCTGCGCACCGGCATCATGGCCGGCTCGCCGTGCCCCATCGAGACCATGAAGCGCGTGATCGCCGAGATGCACCTCTCCGAGATCACCATCGCCTACGGCATGACGGAGACCTCGCCGGTGTCCTTCCAGAGCTCCACCACCGACCCCCTGGAGCGCCGCGTCTCCACCGTGGGCCGCATCCAGCCCCTGCTGGAGGCCAAGGTGGTCGATGCCGACGGCCGGGTGCTGCCCGTGGGCGAGAAGGGCGAGCTGCTGGTGCGCGGCTACTCGGTGATGCAGGGCTACTGGGGCGACGAGGCGCGCACGCGCGAGGCGGTGCAGGACGGCTGGATGCACACCGGCGACCTGGCCACCATCGACGCCGAGGGCTACTGCAACATCGTCGGCCGCGCCAAGGACATGCTGATCCGTGGCGGCGAGAACGTCTACCC
>JAYRUL010000321.1:0-1737 GCA_041919095.1 Rhodoferax sp.
GTCGATATCCACGCCGGCAGGCGCCTTCACGCTGGAAAAGCGCGTGTAGTTCAGGCCCGCGCCCACATAGGGCTTGATGCCGGAGGTGTTGAAGTGGTACTGCAGCAGCAGCGTAGGAGGCAGGTGCTTGAGCGAGCCGATCGCCGCGCCGCCTGCACGCAGTGTGTGCTTTTGCGGCACGGTAAGAATGAGTTCGGCCGCTACGTTGGGCGTAAAGAAATAGGAGACATCCACCTCAGGGATGGTCTTGTTGTTGACCGTCAGGCCCAGGGGGGTGCTGTCCTTGTTGGCGCTGTCCAGATGCACGGCGCGGGCGCGGACCATCCAGGGGCCTTCCGACTGCTGCGCCATTGCAGCACCAGAAGTCAGAGCACAGAGAACGGCCACAGCCAGCAGGTTCTTTTTCATGGTGATTTCAATCAGGTTTCACGGGGACGACCCCCGTGAATGCATTAGGCCTACTTTGAAAGTGGTCTTTTTTGCTCTGCATCAACCGTCCGTATTAACCCTAATCCCAGTGGTTGATTCATATCAACCACTTTCCAATTATGGTTATTGGAAGCCGTTTGCCCACCGTCGATGGGCTCATTTCAGCCGCCCGTGTCATCTCGGTTACAGCCCCCACAAGCACACCCCTTGAATTCCAAGACGACTGGTCATATTATCCATCCATGGCCCGCACTGCTGACAAAACCGACATCCCCCTGCGCCTCACCCAGGCAGGCCGCGACCTGTTCTCGCGCCAGGGCTACAACGCCACGGGCATCCAGGCCATCACCGACCATGCGGGCGTGCCCAAGGGCTCGTTCTACAACCACTTCGAAAGCAAGGAAGTGTTCGCCGTGGCCATCATCGAGCAGTACGCCGAGCACCTGCAGCACTCCTGGGAGGCCATGATGGCCGCCGCTCCGGCGCAGCCCATGGCCGCCATCCGCTACGTGTTCGCTGAAATGATGGCCTACCACGAGCGCAAGGAGTTGCAGGCCGGTTGCCTGGTAGGCAACTTTGCCGCCGAGATGGCCCTGGCCAGCGAAGCCTGTCGCCAGGGCCTGCTACAGGCGCAACTGGCCTGGCGTGAGCGCCTGGCCAGCATGATCGAGCGCGCCCAGGCTGCGGGCGAAGTCCGCGCCGACCTGCCCGCCCCTGTGCTCTCAGCCCTGGCCTGGGACACCTGGGAAGGTGCCCTGCTGCGCATGAAGCTCGAAAAAACCACGGCACCGCTGCGCGAAAGCATGGCTCTGGTGCTTGACCACCTGTTCCAGCCCGTCGCACCTGCGGCGGGCATTCCCCCCACCACCAAGGAGTAAGCCCCATGGGTATCCCCGCAGAAACCTTCGCCACCGACGCCCTGTTCCAGCCCCTCAAGCTGGGCCGCATCAACGTTGCCAACCGCATGGCCATGGCCCCGCTCACGCGCAGCCGCGCCAACGACGCACTGGAACCCACCGACATGGTGGTCGACTACTACCGCCAGCGTGCCAGCGTGGGCCTGATCATTGCCGAGGCCACGCAGATCTCTCCCACCGCCCAGGGCTACACCCACACCCCCGGCATCCACACGCCCGCACAGATCGCCGCCTGGAAACAGGTGACCGACGCCGTGCACGCCCAGGGCGGCAAGATCTTCGTGCAGCTCTGGCACACCGGCCGCATGTCGCACAACGCCTTCCAGCCCAACCAGCAGGCGCCCGTGGCCCCCTCGGCCATCGCCGCCAAGGCCAAGACCTACATCGTCGG
>JAYRUL010000322.1:0-1717 GCA_041919095.1 Rhodoferax sp.
CGTTACACCGAAACACCGGCAAGCCGACGCGCTGCAAAGCGATCCGTCCGCGAAGCGGGTGCGCTCTAAACCAACCGGAAACACGATGCAATTGAACCTAGGATGTGGCCTGAACAAGCGCCAGGGGTTTGTCAACGTCGACAAATACGCGCATGCGCAACCCGACGTCCTTTGGGACCTGGAGAGCACTCCCTGGCCCTGGTCCAGCAACTCGGTCCATGCCGTGTTGTTCGATCACTCGTTGGAGCACATGGGCGCACAGTCCACGGTTTTTTTGGGGATCATGCAGGAGCTCTACCGCGTCTGCAAACCCGACGCCCGGATTCATATCAACGCCCCGCATCCACGCCACGACGATTTCATTTGCGACCCCACGCATGTTCGCATCATCACGCCGCAAATGTTCTGGCTGTTCAGCCGCGAAGCCAATTTGAACTGGCAGGCGAAAGGGGCCGCCAACACACCGCTGGCCCTGTATCTGGAAGTTGATTTTGTCTTGGAGCACACCAAGCTCATTCTGGAAGAACCTTACGCCACGCAGCTGCGCGAAAACCGCATCACGAACACGGAACTAGAGAGCCTTGCCCGGGAGCGAAACAATGTCGTTCGCGAAATGCACTTGGTCCTTCGCGTTGTCAAACCTGGGTAGGCTGCTCAGCCCATTTGGGTCGTTGCGCAGGACGGACGGCTGACTCATCGGCCCGCTTGCAGCGCCGTGAGTTCGGCCTCGTCAAAGCCAGCGGTGCGACGCGCGTCCAAGTTGAACGGACCACGCTGTGCCGGCGCCGAGTAACGCTGTGCCAACTCGGCATCGGTGACCAGGGGGTCGAGTCCACGCTGCGCACACAGAAACTTGTACCAACGATTGCCGACTTGCACATGGCCGATTTCGTCACGCAGGATGATGTCCAGCACCGCGGCGGACTCGGTATCGCCTGCCTGCGCCAGCTTGGTCCGTATCGCCGGTGTCACATCCAGGCCACGTGCCTCCAATGTGCGCGGCACCAGAGCCAGGCGCGCCAGCACGTCGTCTTTTGTTTTCTCAGCCATTTCCCAAAGCCCGTTGTGCGCCGGAAAGTCGCCATAGCAGTACCCCAGGGACTGAAGCCGCGCCTGCAACAGTTGGAAGTGAAAAGCCTCTTCCCTGGCAACCTGAACCCATTCTCGGTAGAAAGCCTCCGGCAACCCCGCAAAGCGCCATACGATGTCTAGCGCCAAATTGATCGCATTGAACTCAATATGGGCCAAGGCATGCAACAAGGTGGCGCGCCCTTCTGTGCTGCGCATGCCACGCTTGGGCAAAGCGCCCGGCGACACCAACACTGGCTGTGCAGGGCGACCGGGAAGTGCTACACCGGGCGGCGCAAGGCGCTGCAGGCAATCCAGTTCGGCATCGGGGGCCAAGGCTTGAGTAGTGTGCAGCTTGTCCTCCAGCGAGGTCAGAAGCAGCGTCTGGAGGGCGAGGTTGCGCAGCATGGTGCATTCAATGGCAAGCGAGACCCGCAGTTTGCCACGCTCCCCCCTTGCTACCCGTACACTGTGCGCCGCAATTTTCAGGATTTCCCATGCAAAAAGCCACCATTACCCGCATCAACGCCCAGCCGCAGTGGTCCGACGCCGTCATCCATGGCCATACGGCCTTCTTCGTTGAGATACCCGAAAGTGGCACCGACTTCGAGAGCCAAACCCGGGCGGTGTTGGCGCAAGCCGAATCCAC
>JAYRUL010000323.1:0-1707 GCA_041919095.1 Rhodoferax sp.
AACCTGGCTGCCGCACAGGCACAGCGCTTGCTGGACACCGTGGCGCTGGGCGCTGCGATGGCGGGTGACCACGCACCCCGGCAGGATGCCCAGGTTTCCCTTCGCAACCCACTGGAGTCACGATGACATCTTTCCGGTATGCCGCAGGCCAGATGGCGGTTCACTGGCTGGCTGCTGCGGTAGTGCTTTTTCTGCTGCTGACCGGCACCCTGGTGCTGGAAGACACGCCCAATACCGCCCACCTTCGGCCCTGCGTCACAGCGCTCAGAACCGGTAGCGCGCGGTGAGCGACGCGTTCAGCCGTTCGCCGTACCCGCAATCCATGTTGGGGCCGCGGCACCACGAGACGTACTGTTTGTCCGCAAGATTCTTGATGTTGAGCCGGAAATCCCAGTTCCCGGTGGCGTAGCCGACCATGGCGTCGTACAGCGCCACAGAGGGAACCACGGGCGCGCCGCCATTGCCGGTGAGGTCGCCGATGTAGCGCCCGCCCAGGCCCACGCGCCAGCCGCCAGCGAAGTGGTATTCGACCCATGCCGAGGCCGTGGCTTCGGCAATGGCGCTCAGGCGCTTGCCGGTGGCCGGGTTCACGGCGTCCATCCGGGTGTAGTTGGCCAGCAGGTCCCAGGCGCCGGTGCGGTGGCGTGCCTCGAGCTCCCATCCCTGGATGGCCGCTCCGATCTGCTCGCGCCCGCCGGGGGTGCTTCCGTCCACCACGCGGTTTTTTTGCTCGATGTCGAACCAGGCGAGGGCTGCAGAGGTTTTGCCGTTGGGCGCCAGGTACTTCAGGCCAATTTCCTTCTGCGTGCCGGTCGTGGGCTTGAGGTAGCTGGCAGCGGCCGTGCCGTCCGTTCCCAGGTTGGGCACAAAGGAGTTGGACAGGCTGGCATAGGGTGCCAGGCCTGCGGCAAACTGATACATCAGGCCCAGGCGGCCTGTGGTGGCCGTGTTTTTGACCACGGTGTTGGGGGCAGCGAGGTTGAGCACCTGGTTGCGCGCCTGATCGTGCCGTACGGCGCCCGAGACGATCCAGGGGCCCCAGGTGATGTGGTCGGTGGCATAGATGCCGGTTTGCACGATCTTGTTGTCCGGGCGATCGGCCAGGGGCAGGCGGGAGAGGTTCAGCGCGCCCACCGACCCATACACCGGGTTGTACACGTTGAAGCTGCCCACGCCCGACTGGCTGAAGTAGTTGAACTCCTCCCACAGGGCATTTTGGTAGTCCACGCCCACACCCACCTGGTGCTGGATGGGGCCTGCCTGCAGCGTGCCTTCCAGCCGCAGGTCGGTGCCCAGAACATCGGTCTTGCGGTCTGCCGCGTGCACGGTGCGCGAGATGTTGCCCGCCGCCGTGGGGATGGGGCCCACGGAGGTGTAGATCTCGCGCGTGACGCTGGAGGACTGGGTCTTGCGCAGCGCGCCGACCAACTTCCAGGCGGGTGTCAGGCGCTGGTCCCAGTTCAGGCTCAGTTCGTTCTTGCGCGTCTCGTAACGGTCCCAATCGGGCTCTCCGGCAAAGCGGTTGCTGGGGATGGTGCCCAGCGGTGCCGCTCCCAGCGTGCCCTGGTAGGGCAGAAACTGCGAGGACACCTTGGAGTCATTTTGCTGGTGCACCAAACTGGCGCTGACACGCGTGTCGGCATGGGGCTGCCACTGGAGCGATGGCATCAGCACCAGCGCGTCGTCGTTGACGTAATCCACCTGCGT
>JAYRUL010000324.1:0-1706 GCA_041919095.1 Rhodoferax sp.
TGCTCGGCTGCGGCAATGCCCTCGCAGGGGGTGATGGCGTGCTCGATGCCGGGCAGCTTTTTGATGAAGCGCCCGCCCGTGGCGATCACGAGCGCGTCGTTGGCAATTTCACCGCTGGTGGTGAGCACGGTGCGCCCGCCGTTCTGCAGACCGGTGACTTCCGCCGCCACATGGCGCACGCCCATGCGCTGGAAGAATGGCCCCAGCGGCACGATGAGCTGCTCGCGCGTGCGCAGGCCGCTGGGGATCCAGATGATGCCGGGCAGGTAGTGCAGTTCGGCACGCGGGGACACCAGGGTGATCTCGGCGCGCGGGTCGCGCTGGCGCAGCGCGCGCACCGCAGACAGCGCGCCAAAACCCGCCCCCAGGATGGTGATGCGCGCGGCCATGTCAGTGGCCCCCCATGGCTGTCGCAGGAAAGAGGCCTGGCGACTGGACGGCCAAGGCGCATCGGCGGCCATGGGCAGGACAAAGCGGGAAAGGCTGGACCATGGGATTGTCCTCAAAAAAGTGGCAGAAAGTGCCTTCAGACCAACAGGATAAAGCGTAAGCAGCTATCGTATTCATAGCGGATTTCCTATTCGAACCGACTGCAGCGCGCAACTTAAGTAGTAATTGGTTACTATCTTAATGAGAATGCCGTGAGCCGACAAGGCTTTTTATGCGGGACTGAACCGGTCCACCCGGTCGGTGATGATGCCGTCGGTACCCAGCGCGATCAGGTGCTCGGCGACCCACTCGTCGTTCACGGTGTAGCTCAGGGTGCGAAAGCCTGCGCTTTGGGCCTGGCGCACGGTGCTGGCATCCCACAAAGCATAGTTGCAGACGATGGCCTGGCAGCCCAGGGTCAGTGCGCACTCCAGCCAGCCGGTCCATAGGGTATCGAGCAGCAGGCCGCGCGGTAGTTCCGCTGCCGCTTCTTGTGCGCCCAGCAGGGCTTCGGGTTGGAACGAGGTGAGCAAAGGGGGTATGGCAGCGCCTTCCCACCGCCGCGCGGCCTCGCGTGCCACCACTTCGCCGGTTTCGCGTTCGGTGCCGGGCGTGGGTTTGATCTCGATATTGAGCAGGTAGCCATTGGCCCGGCAGAACTGCGCCACGTTGGCCAGGGTGGGCAGCGGCTCGCCCGCAAAGCTGCGGCTGTGCCAGGCCCCGGCGTCCAGTTGCGACAGCACGCCCCAGGGGTGGTCCCCGCCCACGGCGCTTTGGCCCGGGCCGATAACGGCACGCGCATTGGTGGTGCGCTGCAAGGTGGCGTCGTGCATGAGGAAGACCACGCTGTCGCTACTGAGTTTGGCGTCGCACTCAAACATGCGGTAGCCGTACTGGGCCCCCAGGCGAAAGGCCGCCAGCGTGTTTTCCGGGGCCAGCTTGCCCGCGCCGCGGTGCGCCACCCAGCGCGGGTAGGGCCAGGCGGGCAAATCCAGGTCCGTGGTGGCGCTCATTCAGACCTCCAGGCGCTTGCCGGAAGCGGCGTCAAAGCGGTGCAGGCGGTCGGCGCGCGGCTGTACGTGTATGGTGGAGCCGACCGCCGGAGCGGTATGGGCCTCGTCCACGCGCACGATGAGCTGGTCTTCCTGCGCAGCGCCTTCGGTCGCCCAGCGGCAGTAAAGCAAGCGCTCACCGCCCAGGAGTTCCACGGCTTCCACGCGCAACGCCCAGCCGGTGTCGGCCAGGTCCAGGTGCTCGGGGCGGATGCCGGTGAGCTG
>JAYRUL010000325.1:0-1704 GCA_041919095.1 Rhodoferax sp.
ATGCCCCGATTGTCTACGCCGCCAACGCCATCGAGTGCGGGTGGTTGCCCACCATGCGGCACAACAGACCCATGGCGGCATCGGCGGTGGTGCCGCCCAGGTCGCGCAGCGGGTTGTATTCGGCCAGCTCCAGGGCCACGCAGGCGGGGTCGCTGCCGACGGCGGCCAGTACCTCCAGCGCATCGGTGAGGCGAATGCCGCCGGACACCGGCGTGCCCGTGCCGGGCATGTCCTGCGGGTCCAGCCCATCCAGGTCCAACGACACGCCCCACCCCGCCGTGCCACGGCTGACGATGGCGCGTGCTTCGTCAAAGCAGGCGGCAAAGCCCCGTTCGGCTACTTCGGGCATGTACATCACGCGCACGCCCAGCCGGGACAGCAGGGCCACCTCGGGCGGCTCGTAGCAGCGCGCACCGATCACCACCGCCTGCTGGGGCTGCAACTTGCCGCGCCAGCCATACAAGCCCGCCATGCCATCGCTGCCGTGCCCGAGCAGGGCGGCCAGCGGCATACCGTGCGGCGCGTGGGTGTCGGAGCTGGCGGGTGTGTGGGCATCCAGGTGGGCATCGATCCAGATCAGGCCCAGGCTGCCCTGGGGGCGCAGCCGCTGGGCGCAAGCGCTCCAGGTGCCGACGGCACAGGAGTGGTCGCCCCCGATCACCAACGGCTGATGGCCTTGTCCTAGTGCCTGCTCCACCTGGGCCGCTAGCGCCGCGGAAAACGCTTCGATCACGCCCAACCGATCGGCGGCCTGCCAGGGCATGGCCGTCACACTGGCGCCCCAAGTCACGGTGCGCCCGGCCTTGCCCAGGGCCTGCATGATGCCGCGCTCGCGCAGCGCTGCGGCACCCCACTTGCAGCCGCTGTCGCTGGCGCCCTCGCCAACCTCGGCTCCGATCAGGTGCAAAGTCCTGGGGCTCATGCCACGGAACGCAAAGGAGCGCGCACCGCCGCAGCGCAGGCAAACAGGTCCTTGGGGTCGCGCAGGTTGGGGATCAGACCGACCTCGGTGCCCACTTGCAGCTGGTGTGCCAGCTGCTGGATGTAGCGCAGGGCGGATAGGTCTTCCAACGCAAATCCGACCGAATCAAACAGGGTCACTTGCGCGGGATCGTCGCGACCCACGGTGGTTCCCGCCAGCACGCGCCAGAGATCATGCACGACAAAGGTTGGCTCCATTTGCTGCAGCTCGCCCTCCACCCGGGTCTGCGGTTCGTATTCCACAAACACCTTGGAGCGGCGCAGGATGCTGGGCTGCAACTCGGTCTTGCCGGGGCAGTCGCCACCGACGGCGTTGATGTGCATCCCAGGCTGCACCAGGTCATCGGTCAGGATGGTGGCATTGGTCTTGTCGGCGGTGACCGTGGTCACCACGTCCGCACCGCGAACCGCTTCACGGATCGAAGTTGCGCGCACCAACTTGAAACCCAGCGTGCCGGTAAACGGCGCCAGATTCGTCAGGAGCTTGTCGGTGGCCTTGGGGTCGATGTCGAACACCCGCACTTCCCGGATGCCCAGCTGCGTCACAAATGCCAGCGCCTGAAACTCACTTTGGGAACCATTGCCGATCAACGCCATGACCTGGCTGTCAGGCCGGGCCAGCGCCTTGCCTGCCAACGCCGACATGGCAGCCGTGCGCAGGGCTGTGGTGATGGTCATTTCGCTCAACAGCGTGGGGTACCCCGTGGCCACGTCGGCCAGTAC
>JAYRUL010000326.1:0-1689 GCA_041919095.1 Rhodoferax sp.
CCCAGGCCAGCAAAACCGTAGTGTCATCTACACGCTGCAGGGTCTCTGGCTGGGCGAAGGGTGCGAGCGCTTGCAGCCCTTCGTTGGCCGCATCCAGCGTTATCGCGGCGCCTGCCTGCGGCTCCACGCCCAGAAAGCTCTCGACGCCACGAGAATGCGCCGCCGTCGGGCTTCTCACCAAACAGAAGAAACCGGTGCCGACCGGGCCAGCACCAGGCTGGGCAAAAGGCACAGGCGCTGCCGCCTCCGTTTCATTGGTGTCAACAACGCTCGCTGCCAGAGGGTGCGTGAAAACGATGGCACCGTGCTCAACCCTCAGGCGCTGGTCTTGTGGGATGGCGTGGTAGATCGTGTCCAGCAAAGTCAGCAGGTTCGGCCCCAACTCGCGTTG
Source organism: Rhodoferax sp. (assembly GCA_041919095.1). Taxonomy (GTDB): domain Bacteria; phylum Pseudomonadota; class Gammaproteobacteria; order Burkholderiales; family Burkholderiaceae_C; genus Allorhodoferax. The sequence goes on from JAYRUL010000326.1 coordinate 392, forward strand.
GAAGTAGCGCTGGCAGAACTCGATGACGCGGCAATCCTGGTACCCAAGAGGCTCCTCCGCCTGGCCGCTGAACAAGTCTGTGGCCAGGTTGTGGATGCTCTCCATGTCCTCGCCGAGTCCGACGAATTGCTCCACACCCTCCCAGCAGTCGACGACCAAGGCGTTCTCGGTGGTACCGCAATAGCAGGCCAGGGAGAGAAACTTGGAAAACATGCTGCCACACAGGTGCTGGAACGCCGTGGCCGAGATGACTTGCGGCAAAGCGCGCACAAGGCAGCGAATGCGCGCGTGCAGGTCCGGGCCAGGCTGGTGATGCCGGGAGCCGTCGAAATAGCGCACCAGGTCGATAGCCATGTCGGTGACCGACGCCTGCTTGTAGTGCTGGAGGATGGCGACGAACGCCTCCTCACTGACCACCGGCGATGCAAGGCACAGGTAGGCATGGACATAGGTGCCCAGCGGATTGATGCGGCTGATGAGTTCACCCGGATCGCGGATGCGCTCATCGAGGGATTCAATCCTGCCCTCAAAGCACAGACGCTTCAGCGCGGGGCCAAACGTTTTCTTTTTGAACTCTCCCAGTTCGACGTTCTCAAGAATGTCGGCATACAAACGCTCGCGCTCTTCGGTTCGCAGGGCAGCGTCTGCGGGGTAGAGTTGAATGAAGTCGGGGGGCATAGGTCGGATGTGCTGTGTTCGGGCTGGCAAAGGCCCGCATGATACGGTGACTAGACCGGCAGTCGCGCTTGCATGCCGGGTGCGCGGGGTGCGCCGACCAGGCAGCGGCTTCAACACCATCACTGCCTGCCAGCGCCCGCTGACTTGGGAACCTCAGTCGCCTGACGCGTCTTCTTTGCGGCGGCTGGCGAACAGATCGACGGGCGTTCTACCGGCCACATTGCGGGCACCATCGTCCGCACCGTGGCTGCGCAGCAGGTCGATGACCTTCGGGTTGTCATCCAGCGCAAACCAGAGCGGGCCGCCGTCAGACACCCAGGTCTGGCCGCTGCAGTAGTGCAGGGCCGTGTTGCCATACGCGTCCACCGCGTGCAGGTCGGCCCCAGCGGACAGCAGGTACTGGATCACCGCCAGATCGTCCGCCAGCGCCGCCGCCATCAAGGCCGTGCCAAGGCGGCCCACGCGCCCCTTGCCCTCGTAGGCTGTCCTTGTCGCGCGGGCATTCACGTCGCAGCCCAGTTCCTCCACCAGATAACGCACCATCTCCAGCTTGCCGGGCAGCATGCTATAGGCAGAGCAAGCGCCAACCAGCAGATCCGGCCCCGCCAGGTGCGCGTGGT
>JAYRUL010000327.1:0-1685 GCA_041919095.1 Rhodoferax sp.
AGCCAGGCCGAAGTGCTGGGCCAGACGCCACGCCTGCTGCAAGGGCCCGACACCGACCCGGCCAGCCTCAACCGCATCCGCCAGGCGGTGGACCGGGGCGACCCGATCAGCGAAGAGCTGTTGAACTATGCCAAGGACGGCACCCCGTATTGGATCGAAATCAGCCTCTCGCCGGTGCGTTCGGCAGCGGGTGCTGTGACCCACTTTGTGGCGGTGGAGCGCGACGTGACCGCGCGCCGCCAGGCCGACGCTGCGCTGCGCGACGCCCTGGACCGGGCCCAGCAGGCCAGCCTCTCCAAGAGTCAGTTCGTGGCCAACATGAGCCATGAAATCCGCACCCCCATGAACGCCATCCTGGGATTGCTCAAGCTCCTGCAAAGTACCGATCTCACGGCGCGCCAGCTGGACTATGTGAGTAAGACGGAAGGCGCGGCCCGCTCGCTCCTGGGTCTGCTCAATGACATCCTGGATTTTTCCAAGGTCGAGGCGGGCAAGATGACACTCGACCCCCGGGCGTTCCAGATCGACAAGCTGTTGCGCGACCTGTCCGTGATCTTCTCGGCCAATCTCGGCCCCAAGAACGTCGAAGTGCTGTTTGACGTGGACCCCGCCCTTCCCTCCGATCTGGTGGGAGACGATATGCGCCTGCAGCAGGTGCTGATCAACCTGGGCGGCAATGCCATCAAGTTCACCGAGCAAGGGGAAGTTACCCTGCGCTTGCGCTGCCTGGAGCGTACCGCCGATGACGTGCTGGTCGAATTTGCCGTGCAGGACAGCGGCATCGGCATCGCCCCCGAGAACCAGGCCCATATCTTTAGCGGTTTCTCGCAGGCCGAAGCCTCCACCACCCGGCGCTTTGGCGGAACCGGTTTGGGATTGGCCATCTCCAGCCGCTTGGTCGGCCTGATGGGGGGCGCGCTGGGGCTCGACAGCGCACCGGGTCAGGGCAGCACCTTTCATTTCCAGTTGCGCCTGCCCTTGGCAACCCCGGCTACGCAAGCACCTGCTGCCCTGCCAGCAGGGTTGAACATTCTGGTGGTGGATGACAACCCCGCAGCGCGCCGGGTGCTGGGTGCCCAGGTGAGCGCGCTGGGCTGGAACGCGGTCGAAGCCGACAGCGGGGAGCAGGCGGTGGAGCGCCTGCGCCAGCGTCTGCAAGGCGGCATGGGCGCGTTTGATGCCGTCTTGGTGGACTGGCAAATGCCGGGGCTGGACGGGTGGGCTACGGGCTTGCGCCTGCGCAGCCTAGGTGCTGGTGCCGCCATGCCCATCTTTGTGATGGTGACCGCGCGGGGCCGCGAACTGCTGGGCCAGCGTAGCGCCCAGGAGCAGGCCCAGATCAACGGCTTCCTGGTCAAGCCCGCAACCCGGGCCATGGTGCGCGATGCGGTCATGGAAAGCCGCAGTGGTGCGGCCGTGGCCAGCGCCCAGCCGCGCCAGGCCCCCAAGGTCAAGCGTCTGATTGGGATGCGCCTCTTGGTGGTGGAAGACAACAAGATCAACCAAATGGTCGCACGTGGTTTGCTCCAGCAAGAAGGTGCCGAGGTGAGCCTGGCCGACGATGGCGAACGCGGTGTGCAGGTGGTGCGCAACACCCACCCGCCGTTTGATGCGGTGCTGATGGATGTGCAAATGCCGGTCATGGACGGCTACACCGCAACCCGCGTCATCCGCCAGGAGCTGGG
>JAYRUL010000328.1:0-1675 GCA_041919095.1 Rhodoferax sp.
TGTCCCTGCTGGGGTTGCTGCCCAGCCCGCCGGCCCAAGTCAGCGGCGAGTCGGTGCTGTTTGAAGGGCTGGATTTGCTGCGTTGCACGCCCGAGCAGTTGCGCGCCATCCGTGGCGCCAAGATCGGTTTCATTTTCCAGGACCCCATGACCTCGTTGAACCCGGTGTTCAGCGTGGGCTACCAGATCATGGAGCCGCTGCGCAAGCACATGGGGATGGACAAGGCGGCGGCGCGCCAACGCGCCCAGGAGCTGCTGGAATTGGTGGGTATCCCCGATGCCCAGCGCCGCCTCAAGGACTTTCCGCACCAGTTCTCGGGCGGTATGCGCCAGCGCGTGATGATTGCCATTGCCCTGGCCTGTGATCCCAAGGTATTGATCGCCGACGAGCCCACCACGGCCTTGGACGTGACCATCCAGGCCCAGATTCTGGAACTGGTGCGCGAACTGCGGCACAAGCTGGGCATGGCCATTGTCTACATCACGCACGACCTGGGCGTGGTGGCGGGCATTGCCGACCGGGCCATGGTGATGTATGGCGGCCAGATTGTGGAAATGGCCCCGGTGGCCGAGTTGTTCGAGCGTCCGGCCCACCCCTACACCCGCGGGCTGCTCAAGACCATGCCACGCCTCAAGGGTCCGCGCGCACCCAAGCTCGATGTCATCCAGGGCCAGCCCCCCATCCTCAAGGCCGAACCCACGTCTTGTGCCTTTCGTCCGCGCTGCACCGTGGCGCTGGAGCGCTGTGCGCGTGAGAACCCGCAGCGCCAAACCGTTGGGGCCGGACATGATGTCGCCTGTTTCTGGGATGCCACCACGGGAGGGCCGCGCCATGGCTGAACCTACCCAAGCCTTGGTGCAGGTACGCGATCTCAAGGTGCATTTCCCCATCTATTCCGGCCTGCTGCAGCGGCGCAGCGGCGAGGTGCGGGCGGTGGACGGGGTCAGTTTTGACATTCCCGCTGGCGAGACCCTGGGCTTGGTGGGCGAATCCGGCTGCGGCAAAAGCACCTGCGGGCGCGCGCTGTTGCGCCTGTACGAGCCCACGCAAGGCCAGATCATCATCAACGGGCAAGACATCACCACCCTGGCGCCCGAGGCGCTGCGCCAGGTGCGCCCCACCATGCAAATGGTGTTCCAGGACCCCCAGGCCAGCCTGAACCCGCGCATGACCGTAGCCTCCATCATCGGTGAGCCGTTGGTGGAGCACAGCAAGCTCGGCAAGGCCGAACAGCGCGAGCGCATCTACGAACTGCTCGACCAGGTCGGCCTGAACCGTAACTTCGCCAACCGCTACCCGCACGAGTTCTCTGGGGGCCAGCGCCAGCGCATCGGCATTGCCCGGGCGCTGGCCTTGAACCCCAAGTTCATCGTGTGTGACGAACCCATTGCGGCACTGGATGTGTCCATCCAGGCGCAGGTGGTCAACCTGCTCGAAGAGTTGCAGCAGCGCCTGGGCCTGACCTACCTGTTCATCAGCCACGACCTGTCCATGGTGCGCCACATCGCCAACCGGGTGGCGGTGATGTATTTGGGCCGCATTGTGGAGCTGGCAAGCCGCGACGCCCTGTACGAAGACCCCAAGCACCCGTATTCGCAGGCGCTGCTGTCGGCCGTACCCGAGCCTGATCCGCAAACCGAATCACGCCGCCAGCGCATTGTGTTGCGCGGCGACG
>JAYRUL010000329.1:0-1669 GCA_041919095.1 Rhodoferax sp.
GCCGCTTCCATCAGCCCGGGCAATCCGCAGTTGATGAGGAAATGGGCTTGCGAGGTGTAGCCCAGCAATTCCAGCCCGGCGTCCTGCGCCGCCACGGCCACGCCGGTGAAATTGACGTGGGAAGTAATGTCTTTGTGTCCCACATCCACCAACGGATCGGCATCGGCCCGGTGGGCGCGGTGGCACATCACGGTGCCCATGTGGCGCTGCACGTGGTAGTACTCGTGCTCGGGAAAACCATAGTCGATGAGAAACGCCGCCCCACGCGTGAGCCGCGCGCCCAGGGTGCACACAAAGGCCTCGCCTTGTTGGTGCAGCTCCGTCAGGTAGTCGTGGTCGCCACCGATCTCCGTGGGCGGGCGCCAAGCGGTCGGTCGATCCGCCCAGGCCAATGCACCCGCGCCCGCGTCCCAGACGACGCCGCGCTCGTGCCAGATGCCTTGCACGCGCGCCAGCAGTTTGACCGGCATGGCGTCGAGCACCTCGTTGCCGACCACGATGCCCTGCATTTGCGCGGGCAGTTCGCTGGCCCAGTGGACGACATCCGCGTGGGCGGCCAAGGTGGCCTGCTGACGCGCCTTGAGCGTGGCCGACAGATCCACAATGGTGTAACGGCGCAAGACCACGCCCTGCGCCTGCAGTGCATCGAGCAACTGCAGTGCCAATGCACCGCTGCCCGCCCCAAATTCCCAAACGGTGTCCGTACCGGTAACCTGCAACGCCTGCGCCACCTGGCGCGCCAAGGCTTGTCCAAACAAAGGCGAGAGCTCCGGCGCGGTGACGAAGTCGCTGCCCGCACCCTGCAGCTGGCCGCTGGCATCGCGCAGGCCCTGGGGCAGGACACCAAACACCGGGGCACCGCGCGTGTAGTAGCCCAGGCCCGGTGTGTACAGGGCCTGGGCCATGAATTCGTCAAAACCGATCCACCCGCCGGCCGCAAGCAGACTGGCGCGGATCCGATCCAGCAATTCGGTTGGCATACCCTGCGCGTCGGGGGTGGGCGGTAAGATGGAGGAATTGCTCATCAGGGCCCGCATTGTCTCCCATGCCAACCAAGCCATCTCCCATACCCCAACCCCCTACCGTGCTGGTTACCGGCGCGGGAAAACGCCTGGGCCGTGAGATTGCGGTTGCGCTGGCCCGGGCCGGCTGGCGCGTGGCGGTGCACTACCGGCAGTCGCACGCAGATGCTATGGAAACAGTAGCTGCTTGCGCAAGCTGTACGCCGGGTAGTGCCGCTTTTTATGCCGATTTGGCGGATGAAACCGCGGTACAAGGACTGGTCCCTCAGGTCGTGCAAGCCCTGGGGCAGCTGGACGCCGTGGTCAACAGCGCCTCCGTCTTCGAACACGACACCGTGGCCAGCTTTGGATTTGCCGCGCTGGACCGGCACTTGCACACCAACACCGCAGCTCCGATTCTGCTGGCGCAGGCGCTGCACGGCCACATCACGGCGCGCGCCGCCAACCAAGGTTGCGTGGTGAACTTGCTGGACCAGAAGTTGTGGAACCAGAATCCAGACTTTTTCAGCTACACCTTGTCCAAAGCCGCACTGGAAGCCGCCACCACCATGCTGGCGCTGGCCCTGGCCCCGCGCTTGCGCGTAGTGGGCGTGGCACCGGGCCTGACGTTGACCAGCCATCTGCTCGCACAAGACAAATTCGAAGCC
>JAYRUL010000330.1:0-1639 GCA_041919095.1 Rhodoferax sp.
GGCGCAGCGCACCACCGACATCGTGGCCGGGCTCAAGCGCTTTGCCGCCGTGGCCCCGGAGGAAATCGCCCCGGTGGAGCTCAACACCGTGGTCGAGCGGGCCATCCACTGGGTGCAAAAAGGCACCGCACCCGGCTTTATGGTGCAGTGGCACCGCACCGACGACTGCTGGGTGCAGGGCAACGAAGGCCAGCTGCTGCAGGTGATGATGAACCTGATTCAGAACGCCTACGACGCCGCCACCTCGGTGCCCGGCAACACCCCGGCGCTGGACATCGCCCTGCACCGCGAAGCCCAACAGGTGCGCCTGGTCTTTGCCGACAACGGCACCGGCATCGCCCCCGAGCACCTGGGCCGCATCTTCGACCCCTTCTTCACCACCAAGGAAGTGGGCAAGGGCACCGGGCTGGGCCTGTCCATCAGCTACGGTCTGGTGGAGCAACACGGCGGCACCCTGAGCGCGGCCAACCGCGCAGGCGGGGGAGCGGAGTTTTGCTTGAGTTTGCCGCTCGGTGAAAAGAAACTCGCACGGCACTGAATTTGCTTAGGCTTCGCCATGACACAAGGCTCTTCTGCGCGCAGGCGCATTCTGGTAGGTGCGGGTGCCAGCGCCCTGGTGGCGGGGGGTGCGATGCTGCTGCGGCCGGGCAGCGTGATCGTGGAATATCCGCATGGCACGCCGCAGGCGGTGCCGCTGGCGGGCATTGCGCCGGGAACGCTGCGCACGGTGGAGTGGCGGGGCCTGCCGGTGTGGGTGCTGCACCGCAATGCCGCCATGCTGGAAGCCTTGGGCAGCGCGACGGTGCCGCTGCGCGATGCGGACTCGGTCCAATCGCTGCAGCCCGCTGCCTGCCGCAACGCCCTGCGCGCGTTGGTGCCGCAATGGTTTGTGGCGGTGGGCCTGTGTACCCACCAGGGCTGCACGCCGCAGTTGACGGGGTTGGACGGCTTTCTGTGCCCCTGCCATGCCTCGCGCTACGACCTGGCCGGGCGGGTGCACGCCAGTGGTCCGGCACCGCGCAATCTGGTCATTCCGGCCTATCGGTTCGACGGCCCCGACACGCTGGTGATCGGGGCGGAAGGTTAAACCAGGGAAACCCCGCTCAAACCTGACCGAGCAGGGCCACCCCCGCAGCGCCCAGCAGTGCGCCCAGGCAAGGGGTTACCCAATCCTTGCGTTCGGCCAAGGCCTTGCGCAGCCCCAGCCCGGCGAGCACGCCGCTGGCATGCAGCACGGCGGTGGTCGCCAAAAAGCCCACAGCGTATCCGGCAAAACCCGCTTGTGGTGCCTCGGCACCGTGCGCCCAGCCGTGCAGGGTGCCTGACAGGGCAATCACGCCCAGGGCCAGGCCTGCGGGCAGGGTGCGATGGCCCAGCACCAGCATGGCACCGAACAGCACCACACTCAGGGCAATCAGGTGTTCCAGCATTGGCAGCTCCCAGCCGCTGGCACCCAGCAGGCCTGCGACCAGCATGGCACCCATGAAGGCGGCCGGGCCTTTCCAGACCTCACCCTGCGGCCAGGCCTTGGTGGACCACAGGCCCACCGCCAGCATGGCCAGCAGATGGTCCAGCCCCAGGGGATGCGCGGCTCCCACCACAAAGCCGACCGTGCCGTGGCCGGTGTGCGCCTGCGCGG
>JAYRUL010000331.1:0-1634 GCA_041919095.1 Rhodoferax sp.
TGCCCGGGCAGCTACGCCAGCGCGAGGTGCGCGTGGGCGCACACGTGGCCCCCGCTTGGGCACAGGTTCCGGCGTTTCTGCATCGCTGGGCCAGCTTCTATGGCGGCGTGCGCCGGGGCGAGGCGGCGCTGGTGGCCATGGCCTGCGCGCACCAGCGCCTGGGGTGGGTGCACCCGTTTGTCGATGGCAATGGCCGCGTCATGCGGCTGCACACCCATACGCTGCTGAGTGTCTTGGGCTATACCGGCGCCCTGTGGTCGCCACTGCGGGGCTTTGCGCGCGCGTCCGAGCGCTACTACGCGCTGCTGGCCGACGCCGACAGCGCGCGCCGCGGTGACCTGGACGGGCGTGGCAACCTCAGCGAGCAGGCGCTGGCGGACTGGGCCGACTTCGTGCTGGACGTATGCCAGGACCAGGTGCGTTTCATGGCCAACATGCTGGACTTTGAAACCCTGCTCGCCCGCTTGGACGCCTGCCTGGTGTTCGAGGCCAGCGTTTTGCAATCGGGCGTGCGCCGCGAGTCTTTGCGCGGACTGCACTACCTCTTTCTCAGTGGCGAAGACCTTGCGCGTGGCGACTTCAAGGCCATGATGGGCCTGAGCGAGCGCGGTGCCACCGATGCACTGGGGGCGCTACTGCGGCGGGGCTTGCTTAAGTCCGACTCCCCCAAAGGCCCGGTGCGCTTTGGGCTACCCCAGCACGCGTTGCGCTTTCTGTTCCCCCGCTTGTGGCCGGAGGCCGAGGCGGATAGTGGGCATCCACAGGCCTGACACCAGAAGGGCTTGCGAATGCTATTACAAATATAGCAACAAATCGCCATTTATCGGGGGCTATCGCCTATTTCTCAGCAAGAAAGTGCTGCAGCGCCGCCAGGGTGGCATCCGGCGTTTCGGTCATCTGGTGGTGGCCTACGGGCAGCGACACCACCTGCACCATCTTGCCCGCCTCGCGCGCCTTGGCAATCAGGCCCTGCGCAGCTTTGGGCGGGGTCATCTGGTCCTGCGCACCCAGCACAAACAGCACGGGGCAGGTGATGGTGGCTATGGCCGCTTCGCCGTTGGCATAGCGGTCACAGGCCACAAAACCGCGGTGAAAGACGTTGACGGCCGTGTTGCTGGCCAGCACCCGGCGGCCCAGTGCCATGCCCGCACCAAACACCCAGGTGCCCGGCCCCAGGGCGGACGGTGGGGCGGCCAGGGTGGAGCGCGAGAACACGTTGATCATGGTCAGCGCCTTCTCGGGTTCCTTGAGCGAGGTTTCGATCAGCACGGGCGACACCTTCATGGGGAAGGCCGTGCCCACCAGCACCAGCTGCGTCACCCGTTCCTTCAGGCGCGCGGCGGCTTCCAGGGCAATGAGCGAGCCCCAGCTGTGGCCCACCAGGGCGGCACGTTGCACCCCGGCGGCGTCCAGCAGGGCGGCAATGAAGTCGGCGGCTTCTTCCACACGGGAGGGCGCTTCGCCGCCACTGCGGCAGTGGCCGGGCAGGTCCACCGCCAGCACGTTGAAGCCGTGGTGGGCCAGGTAGCGGCTTTGCAGAATCCAGACGCTGTGGTCGTTTAGCACGCCGTGGATGAAGACCACGGTGGGCTGCGCCGGGTTGAATGCCTTGCCTCCGGTGTAGCAGTAGGTGC
>JAYRUL010000332.1:0-1628 GCA_041919095.1 Rhodoferax sp.
GCCGCCTTGCTGTTTACGGTGTACCGCGCGTTCAACACCGCGGTGTCCCGCCCCAAGGCAGTCATGGCCCTGCAGGTCGGCGGGCTGGCATTGAAGATTCCGCTGAGCATGGCCTTCATCTATGGATGGAGCCTGCCGTTGCCGGGACTGGACGCAAACTGGACCGTGGCCCCCATGGGTGTCGTCGGCTGCGGGGTTGCCACGGCGCTGGTGATGTGGACGCAAGCCCTGGTGGCCTGGTGGGTGGTTCAGCGCGACCCGTTTTACGCGCCGTTTGGCCTCGACAAGGGTTTTGCGGCTCCCGAGCGTCGCGCCATTCTGGCCCAAATCCGCTTGGGACTGCCCATGGGTGCGGCGATCCTGATCGAGGTGACGGGCTTTAGCTTCATGGCGTTTCTGATCGCTCGGCACAGTGCAGATGCGGTCGCCGGTCACCAGTTGGCCGCCAATCTGGTGTCGATGATGTTCATGTTCCCTCTGGCATTGGCCAACGGCACGGCGACGTTGGTGGCGCAACGCATTGGGGCTCAGAACCTGCCCGAAGCACGTCGGCTGGGATGGCACGGTGTTGAAATTGGGGTGGCATTTGCCGCGGTACTGGGTGCCCTGGTCTACCTGGGGCGCGAAACGGTGCTGCGCGTCTATACCGACAATCCCGTCATCATTGCATCGGCCATGCCGCTGTTGGTGTGGGTGTGGTGGTTTCATGTGGCTGACGCTGCACAAACCCTGGCCAACTTCGTCCTGCGCTCGCACCGGATTACGCTGGTGCCCTTGGTGTTTTACGTGGCCTCGCTGTGGGGCATCGGTCTGGCCGGTGGGTACTGGGTTAGTAACAGTGCCTGGGCTCCAGCAGCCCTGCAAGGTGCGCCAGGGTACTGGGCCATGGCCAGTGCCGGACTGATTGCAGCAGGGGTTGCGCTGTGCGCGTTCCTGGTCTGGGTGCATCGGCGCGAAGACCCGGGGGCAGTCGCAGCCCCTGCGTGATCGGTTGGGTGGCGGACTACGCGGGTACCTCGCAGTGCAACTCACCGGTCAACGCATGCAGCAACGGGAGATGCGGCTCCGGCGTGATTTCCTTGAGTTTGTCGATGATTCGCATGCCGTAGGAAGCACCGCGCTGGTAGAAGACCCATTTGGCCGCTGCGACAACGTGGCCCATGAATTCGGTTTCGCTTTCGCTGGTATGGATGGCAACGGCAAGGGCCGATGCCTGCATGTCCCGCATGAGTTGGAGCATGTCCATGATGTACATCTTGGTCCCGGCCAGCGAGCGGCGTGCGTTGGTATAGGGTGCCTGCGCGGCGCTGGTGCTCGACAGATGCCCCCCCCGAAATAGCGTTTGCGCCCGCCTGGACCGATCCCGAGCGCTGGACGGCCTTAACAGCGGGTTGCGCACGACCGGCGGGACCGGGGGCCGGCCTCATTGCGACCAAGAATCCGGCTTCCACCAAACGCGCGAGATCGTCGACCACGGTCGGTCCCATCAACGGAACCAGGATCGCAACGGTTCGACTGCCGTTGCACAGGATCATCAATTGACGATCGCGCGGGCTTAACAGCGGGTCACGGTTTTGCAGCGCAGTTTTCCCTGCTTCGGTCTTGATGGGCAACATGGGAGTTCCTCC
>JAYRUL010000333.1:0-1621 GCA_041919095.1 Rhodoferax sp.
GAAGCCTTGCAGGCGCGCTTTCAGTCGCAGTGTTCCACCGCGCTGGTGGTGCGCGAGCAGCACGGGCGCGATGAGTCGTCTTTTGATGTGCCTCCGCCTGGCGCGGTGGTGTTTGCCCAGAGCACCGTGGACGTGGCCGACACCGTGCGCCTGGCTGCGCAATACCGCGTGCCCGTGATTCCCTTTGGCGTAGGCACCTCGCTGGAAGGTCATCTGCTGGCCGTGCAAGGCGGCATCAGCCTGGATGTGAGTCGCATGGACCAGGTTCTCTCCATCAACGCCGAAGACCTCACCGTCACCGTGCAGCCCGGCGTGACCCGCAAGGCGCTCAACGAAACGGTGAAGTCCACTGGTCTGTTTTTCCCAATCGATCCGGGGGCGGATGCCACCTTGGGCGGCATGGCCGCCACGCGCGCCAGCGGCACCAACGCCGTGCGCTACGGCACCATGCGCGAAAACGTGCTGGCGCTGGAAGTGGTCACCGCCAGCGGGGACGTCATCCGCACCGGCACACGGGCCAAGAAAAGCAGCGCCGGCTACGACCTCACGCGTCTGTTGGTGGGCTCCGAAGGCACACTGGGCGTCATCACCGAGATTACCGTCAAGCTTTACCCACTACCCGAAGCGGTCATGGCAGCCACCTGCTGCTTCGAGCGCCTGGCCGACGCGGTGCACACCACCATCCAGACGATCCAGATGGGCGTGCCCATTGCGCGCTGCGAGTTGCTTGACGCCAACACCGTGCGCGTGGTCAACCAGCATTCCAAACTGGGCTTGCCCGAGAGCGCCATGCTGCTCATGGAGTTTCACGGCTCTCCCGACAGCGTCAACGAGCAGGTGGAAATGGTGCAGGCCATCGCCAAGGAGAACCAAGGCCAGGCTTTTGAGTGGGCGGCAACGCCCGAAGAGCGCACCCGCCTGTGGACGGCCCGGCACAACGCCTACTTTGCCGGGGTGCAGTCGCGCCCGGGCTGCAAGGCCATTACCACCGACGCCTGTGTTCCCATATCCCGTCTGGCCGATGCCCTGCTCGATTCGGTGGCCGAAGCGCAGGCGGCGGGCATCCCTTACTTTTTGGTCGGCCATGTGGGCGACGGCAACTTCCACATGGGCTACCTGATTGACCCGGCCAGCGCCGCTGAGCGCGCAACGGCCGAACGCCTGAACCACCAGCTGGTGCAGCGCGCCCTGCAGCTGGGTGGCACTTGTACCGGTGAGCATGGCGTAGGTCTGCACAAGATGGAATTTTTGGTATCCGAGACCGGCAGCGGCGCCGTGGACCTGATGCGCTCCATCAAGCGCGCGCTGGACCCTCACAATATTCTCAACCCCGGGAAGATCTTTTCACTATAAATTTGATAGCTGCTTACGCTTATTCCATTTGGTCTAGAGGCTATTTTGATACTTATTTTCGCCATGCAGCTCGCATTCGCGGGGCCTGATCAGTGCACGGCCGCGCGGGTATGAACCCACTGACCCGCTTGTGGTTTCGCCTGGTGCCTGCCTTTGCAGCGGGGTATTTCCTCTCCTATGGGTTGCGCACCGTCAATGCAGTCATTGCCCCGGAACTGATGCGCGACCTCGGAATGGGGGCCAGTGGTCTGGGGCTCTTGACGTCCGC
>JAYRUL010000334.1:0-1618 GCA_041919095.1 Rhodoferax sp.
CCTACGAATACCCCAAGGAGATCGAATTCATCGACGCCCTGCCCATGACCACCACCGGCAAGGTGCAGCGGCGCATCCTGCGCCTGCAAGAAGAAGCGCGCGCCCAAGAAGCCGCGCAGGCGCACCCACCGCGAGGCGCGCAAAAATAAGGCGCCAACCGGCATTCCCGCGCTACAGTGGGGGCATTCGTTGGAGGGGTGGTGCGAGCATGTGGCGCGTAGTTCTGATGGGATTGCTGTGGTGGGGCACCCTGGCCCAGGCTGGCACCGCGGCCATGACCTACATCTATCCTCCACCCGAAAGCGGGGCCGACCGGCGCATGGACTACTACTGGGTGCTCATGCGCGCGGCCCTTCAGGTCACCGAAGCCCAGTGGGGACCGTTTGTGCTGGAGCCCAGCAGCGTGGTCATGAATGCCGACCGCTCGCAGATCCTGCTGTCCAACGCCGAAACCATCACCACCCTGGTGCGCGTGACCAGCCGTGAGCGCGAGGCCGCCATGCGCGCCGTGCGCATTCCGCTGGACAAGGGGCTCACCGGCTACCGCCTGTTCCTGATCCGCCAGCAAACCCAGGGCGCGCTGGCCCAGGTGCGCTCCCTGGACGACTTGCGCCGCTTCTCCATCGGGCAGGGCAGCAACTGGGTGGACACCAAGGTGCTGCGCGGCGCCGGTTTCACCGTCGAGACGGCGCCCACCTACGAGTCGCTGTTCTTCATGCTCGAAGCGGGTCGGTTCGACCTGTTCTCGCGCGGCATCAACGAAATCGCCCGGGAGTGGGAAGACCGCCATGCCAGCCTGCCCCAACTGGCGGTGGAGCGCCACCTGATGCTGTACTACCCCCTGCCGCGCTACTTCTTCTTTGCGCCCACGCCGGAGGGCGAGCGCCTGGCCAACCGGGTGCAGCAAGGGCTGGAGCGCCTGATGCGCAACGGCCAGTTCGAGCGCCTGTACCGCGAATTCAAGCGCCAGATCCTGGTCGATCTGCCGGTGGCGGGGCGGCGTCTGTTTCGGCTGGAAAACCCCGAACTGCCACCCCAAACGCCGCTGCACCGCCCCGAGCTGTGGGACAACCTGGCCACCGAACGCCAGGCCCCGACTGCGCGCTGAACCCCGTCAAAAAACCACCATGTACACTCCCGCCCACTTTGCCGAAACCCATCCCCAGGCCCTGCACCAGCTGGTGCAAGCCTATCCCTTGGGGGCGTTGGTCACCCATGGCCCGCACGGCCTGGACGCCAACCACCTCCCCTTTGAACTCGATGCCAGCGCCGCACCGCACGGGCGGCTGCTGGCGCATGTGGCGCGTGCCAACCCGGTGTGGCAACAGGTGCAGGCGGATGAACCGGTGCTGGTGATCTTTCGCGCCGGCCAGGGCTACATCTCGCCCAACTGGTACCCCAGCAAACAGGTTCACCACGAGCAGGTGCCCACCTGGAACTACCAGGTTGTGCACGTGCATGGCACCCTGACGGTGCGCGACGACGAAAAGTTTGTGCGCGGCCTGGTCGGACGCCTCACGCGCACCCACGAAGCGCGGGCCGGGGGCGAGCAGCCCTGGAAAATGTCCGACGCGCCCAGCGCCTACCTGCAGCGCATGCTGGCCGCCATCGTCGGCAT
>JAYRUL010000335.1:0-1616 GCA_041919095.1 Rhodoferax sp.
TTTTTGATCTGCACCAGGGCCATGCGGTAACTGCAGCCTTCGGGTGGCAGGTAGAAGTCGGTCACCTCGGGAAACTGCTTCTGCAAAAGCGGCACAAACAGCTCGTTCAGGGCCATGCCCAGCACGGCGGGCTCATCGGGCGGTTTGCCGGTGTAGGTGGAATGGTAGATGGGGTCTTTGCGAAGGGTGATGCGGTCGATGGTGAAGACCGGGAACTCCGCCTGCTCGTTGTAGTAGCCGGTGTGGTCGCCGTAGGGGCCTTCGAGCGCATGCTGGTAGCCGCTGGGGTGCGTGGCATCGGGGTAGATGTGGCCTTCCAGCACGATCTCGGCGCTGGCAGGTACCTGCAGCGTGCTGCCCACGGCTTTGACCAGTTCGGTGCGCCCACCACGCAGCAATCCGGCAAACTGGTATTCCGAAAGACTATCGGGCACGGGTGTGACAGCGCCCAGGATGGTGGCGGGGTCCGCCCCCAGGGCCACGCACACCGGGTAGGGTTGGCCCGGGTTCTGGACGCCATGGTCGCGAAAGTCCAGTGCGCCACCGCGATGCGCCAGCCAGCGCATGATGACCTGGTTGCGGCTGAGCACCTGCTGGCGGTAGATGCCCAGGTTCTGGCGCGGCTTGTTCGGTCCGCGGGTAATGACCAGCCCCCAGGTGATGAGGGGTGCCACATCACCGGGCCAGCAGTGCTGGATGGGCAGGCGGCCTAGGTCCACGTCGTCACCCTCCCAGACCACATCCTGGCAGGGGGCACTTCGCAACTCCTTGGGGGCCATGTTCCACAGCGTGCCCAGCAGGCTGCGCATGCCCATCATGTCCTTGAACCCCTTGGGTGCCTCGGGTTCCTTCAGGGAGGCCAGCAGTTCGCCAAAGGGACGCAGTCCGGCGATGCTGTCCACGCCCATGGCGCGGGCCACCCGCTCGGGAGTGCCAAACAGGTTACCCAGTACGGGCATCGTGTGGCCCGTGGGGTTTTCGAACAGGATGGCCGGGCCTTGCGCGCGCAGCACGCGGTCGCATAAGGCGGTCATCTCCAGGTAGGGGGACACCGGCTGCGACACGCGGCGGAGGTCGCCGGTGGCTTCCAGTTGGGCCATGAAGTCGCGCAGGTCGCGGTAGCGCATCAGACAACCTCCGTGCGGCGCACTGCGGTGCGAGCTTGTTTGGGGTGGCCGGGCACTGCGCTCATTCGGTCCCTTGCCAGCGCGCGGCCAGCGCATGGGGCACATCGAGCAGGTCCAGCACCCGGGCCACGCTGGCGTTGACGATGTCGTCCACGCTCTGCGGGCGCAGGTAGAAGGCCGGCATGGGCGGGCAGATGATGGCGCCGGCCTCGGTGGCACTGACCATGTTGCGAAGGTGGATCAGGCTCAAGGGCGACTCACGCACCATGAGCACCAGGCGGCGACGCTCCTTGAGCATCACGTCTGCTGCGCGGGTGAGCAGGTTGTCTGACAGTCCCTGCGCTATCGCAGCCAAGGTGCGCATGGAGCACGGCGCCACCACCATGGCGTGCGCACCGAAGGAGCCGCTGGCAATGGCCGCGCCGACGTTGGCGCTGTCATGCACTTGGTGCGCCAAGGCTTCGATGGCCGCGCGTTGCAAGCCGTGCT
>JAYRUL010000336.1:0-1601 GCA_041919095.1 Rhodoferax sp.
CACCCGGCACGACGCTCATGCCTTGGCCTGTTGCGCGCGTGCGCGCTGGTACAGCTCCAGCACCTGGGCCGAGGTGTAGGTGGGCGTGTAGCCAAACACGGTCTTCAGACGGGTGTTGAGCAGCACCGGGCGGTAGCGCAAAAAGTCCAGTTGCTCCGGGCCGTACTGGGTCAGTCCCAGCGGTTTCAAAATGGAAAGCGCTCCCCGTAGCAACCAGGCGGGCAGACGCCGTGTTTTCTTGTGCAGCACCTGGGCAATCTGGGTGATGGTGAGGGCACCATCTCCGGCCACGTTGTAGACGCCGGGCGGGCCATCGCACAAGGCCCGCTCGATGATGCCGACCACGTCCTGGTCCCAGATGAAAACGAATGGGCTTTCGGAGCCTTGAATGGCCAGCAGCCGGGGTTTTTCGAACATGTCGGTGATCTGGTTGCGCACGGTGGCCCCCAGAATGGTGCCGATGCGCAGCACCACCTGCTCCAACGCGGGGTGCTCGTGGCGGTAGCGCGCCAGCAGCTCTTCTACCAGGCGTTTGTGGTGGGAATAGGCAAACACCGCGTTGCCGCGCACGGGCATGTCTTCTGTGAGCCAAGGTGGGTTGTCCGCGTGGTAGCCGTAGGCCGCGCCACTGCTGGAGACGATGATGCGCTGCACGCCGCTGTCTACACAGGCCTGCAGCAGCAAGCGGGTGCCGTTGACATCCACGTCGTATTCAAAGTCGCGCGTATGGGGCTTGCCCGAGGGCATGATGGCGGCCAGGTGAACCACCACGGAGATGCCGTGTTGGGCAATCGCCTTGGCCAATTCGGGTGAGCGAATGTCGCAGGCGAGGTAATCCACGCCGTCTCGCGGGGTATCGGGCAGGCGCAGGTCATGCGCCACGATCTGCGCCGCTCGCTGTTCGGCGGGTAACGCGGCCAGGCGCGCCACCAGTTGGCGGCCCAGGTAGCCGCCCGCTCCGGTAATGAGGATGCGTGCTTGGTTCAGACGCAGCGTCATGGTGTGGCTGCGGCGGCGGCCGGCGGGCGGTTCTTCCAATAGGTGGCCAGGGTCAGACCGGCCACGATGTGCCAGATGCCCCACCAGGCGGTGACGATGGCCATGCCGCCCAGACCGTTGAAGAAGTTGAAGATCAGGATCAAGCCCAGGCCGGAGTTCTGGATACCCATCTCGAAGGTGATGGCCCTGCAATCGCGTTCGGGCAGGCCGATCGCCTTGGACAAGGCGTAGCCAGTGATCAGCGCCATCAGGTTGTGCACGAACACCACGCCCACTACCAGTTGCACGAAGTTCAAGAAGTGCTGCAGGTTGGCCGCCAGCGCACCGCCGATGAACGCAATGAGAATGATGAACGACAGAATCTTCATCGGCTTTTGTACGCGGTGGGCAAAGGCCGGGAACTGCTTGGCCACCCACATGCCCAGCACCAACGGCACGCCCAGGAGCATGACGATCACCTCCAGCATCTCCCACGGGCTCATGGCCACCTGTTGCATCAAGCCTGCGGTGAGCGGATGCAGGTTGCCCCAGAAGGCAAAGTTCAGCGGCGTCATGAACAGGGCCGCCACCGTGGACAGGGCGCTCACGCTCACCGACAGTGC
>JAYRUL010000337.1:0-1594 GCA_041919095.1 Rhodoferax sp.
GGAGTACCCCCATGCCCGGCCTTCTGCCCGACATCGATCCCGACGGCTTGCTCGAATTCTCGGTCGTCTATACCGACCGCGCGCTCAACCACATGTCCAAGCGCTTCACCGGCGTCATGCAGGACATCCTGGCCACGCTCAAGGAGGTGTACCACGCCCACACCGCCGTGCTGGTGCCCGGCAGCGGCACCTTCGGCATGGAGGCCGTGGCGCGCCAGTTCGCCAACAAGCAGAAGGTGCTGATCGTGCGCAACGGCTGGTTCAGCTTCCGCTGGAGCCAGATTTTCGACGCCGACACCGGCCTGGGCGGCGGCGCCGTGGTCTGCAAGGCCCGCAAGCAAGGCGATGGCCCGCAGGCCCCCTGGGCGCCGTGCCCGGCCGAGGAAGTGGCGGCCGCCATCCGCGCCGAGCAGCCCAAGGTGGTGTTCGCGCCGCACGTGGAAACGGCCAGCGGCATCATCCTTTCCGACGACTACATCCGCACCGTGAGCGCCGCCGCGCACGAGGTGGGCGCGCTGTTCGTGCTGGACTGCATCGCCTCCGGCGCCATGTGGGTGGACATGCAGGCCACCGGCGTGGACGTGCTGATCTCCGCCCCGCAAAAGGGCTGGAGCGGCTCGCCCTGCTGCGCCATGGTGATGCTCAGCGAACGCGCGCGCCAGGCCATCGACGGCACGACGAGCAGCAGCTTCGCGTGCGACCTGAAGAAGTGGATGCAGATCGCCGAAGGCTACGAAAAAGGCCAGCACGCCTACCACACCACCATGCCCACCGACGCGCTGGTGCGCCTGCGCGACGTGATGAAGGAAACGCGGGAATACGGTTTCGAAAAGGTGCGCCAGGAGCAGATCGCGCTGGGCGCCCAGGTGCGCGCGCTGCTGGAGAGCAAGGGCTTCCCCAGCGTGGCCGCCGAGGGCTGGAAGGCGCCCGGCGTGGTGGTGAGCTACACCACGGACCCAGGCATCCAGAACGCCAGCAAATTCGCCGCCGTGGGCCTGCAGACGGCCTCGGGCGTGCCGCTGCAGTGCGACGAGGGGCCAGACTTCAAGAGCTTCCGCATCGGGCTGTTCGGGCTGGAGAAGTGGCACAACGTGGAGCGCACGGTGGGCCATTTGCGCAAGGCATTGGATCAAATCGCCTGACCACCCGGCCCGTGGCCCTGCAGTCGCGCCAGCTCTCCACCCCCTTGGGGGGGATGCTGGCCGTGGCCTCGCCCCAGGGCCTGTGCCTGCTCGAATTCGTGGGCCAGGGTGGCGTGGCGCGCGAACTGGCCCAGGTCGAGGCCGCGCGCGGCGGCCCGGTGCAGCCGGGCGACAGCGCAGTGCTGGCGCAGACGGCGCACGAACTCGCTGAATATTTTGCCGGGCAACGCCAGCGCTTTGGCGTGCCGCTGGACTTGGTGGGCACGCCCTTCCAACGCAGTGCCTGGCAGGCCCTGTTAGACATCCCCTACGGACAAACACGCAGCTACGCAAGCCAAGCCCGCGCCATCGCCCGCCCCAGCGCCACGCGCGCCGTGGCGGCGGCCAATGGGCAGAACAAGGTCTCCATCATCGTGCCCTGCCACCGTGTGATCGGCAGCGACGGCAGCCTC
>JAYRUL010000338.1:0-1558 GCA_041919095.1 Rhodoferax sp.
GCCAGCGCCCCCCTTGGAGAGACCCCGCCATGCTAGACACGCCCGCACCACCGCGTTCGCCCATCCGCTGGGTGCCCAGCCTGTACTTCGTGCAGGGCATGCAGTTCTTCGTGGTCATGCTGATTGCCGGGCTGATGTTCAAAAACATGGGCGTAGCCAATGACCAGATCGCGCGCTGGACCGGCCTCTTGGGTCTGGCCTGGGCGTTCAAGCCGCTGTGGAGCCCGTTCCTGGAGATGGCGCGCAGCAAGAAGCTGATCGTGGTGGCCATGCAGTTCACCAGTGCTGCCGGGTTGGGTGCCATGGCCTTGGCCCTGCAGCTGCCCGCCTACTTCGCCGCCGCCATTGCGGTGCTGTTCGTGCTGGCCTACGCCTCGGCCACGCATGACATTGCCTGCGATGGCCTGTATATGGCCAGTCTGTCCGACAAGCAGCAAGCGGCCTACGCCGGCTGGCAAGGGGCATTTTTCAATGCCTCCAAGTTCCTCACCCTGGGCGGCTTGTTGGTGCTGGCCGGTGCGCTGGAAAAACAGGTGGGCGTATTCAACGCCTGGAGCGCCATCTTTGTGCTCTTGGCCGTCGTGCTGGCGCTGCTGGCCGCCTACAACGCCTGGGCCTTGCCCGGTACGCTCAACACGGCGCATGCCGATCTGACCGTGGCCGGGGTGTGGGACACGCTGCGCGAAGTGGTGGCGGACTTCCTGCAGAAGCCCGGCATCTGGTTGGCCATCTTGTTCATCGTGCTGTTTCGGTTTGCCGAAGGCCAGGTGCAAACCATCGGCCCGCTGTTTCTGATCGAGGCACGCGCGCAAGGGGGTCTGGGCCTGAGCACCGAGCAGGTGGGTGGCATCTACGGCACCGTGGGTACCGCCGCCTTTCTGGTGGGCAGCATCCTGGGCGGGTACTTCACCTCGTGGCTGAGCCTGCGCCGCGCCATGCCCGTGCTCATCATCGCCATGGCCGTGCCCAATGCCGTGTTCTATTACCTGGCCACGGCGCTGCCGCAGGACCTGTTCCACATTGGTTTTGCCATTGCGGTGGAAATGGCGGGCTACGGTTTTGGCTTTGTGGGCATGATCCTGTTCATCATGCAGGCGGTGGCACCGGGACGCTTCCAGACCGCGCACTACGCGCTCGGTTCGGGCGTGATGCAGCTGGGCTTCATCTTCTCCAAAACCATCAGCGGCGACATCCAGTTGGCCCTGGGCTACGAAACATTCTTTCTGTGGACCCTTGCCTGCGGTGTTCCCGCCCTGGTCTTGCTGGCATTTGTGAAGTTTCCGGCCCCTGCGCCCACAGCGCAACCATGACCGTGCTGACCCGTTTGCTGGCGCCGTGCCTGGCCCTGGTTGGTGTGACGGCACTGGCGGCACCCGATGCGCCGCTGTTCTTTGACGATTTCCATACGCCGCAGTTGACCGATCTGGCTGCCCATGGCTGGACCGTACGCAGCGCCAGCGGCCACCCCGGCATTGCCGGTGCCCAGTGGGGACCGGACAGCGTGAGCCTGGTCCCCACCACCGAATCCGCCGCCCCACCCGCCAAGCGCTGGCTGCGG
>JAYRUL010000339.1:0-1515 GCA_041919095.1 Rhodoferax sp.
GCGGCGGCGGCAAAGCTGTGGGCGTCGGCCACCGCCACAAAGACCCGGGCCAAGTGGAAATGGTCCATATTGTTCAGTAATTCTGAATAGTGAATTGTATTTTCACAGTATTTACCATTTTTTAATAGGCAAATACAGTTCATCCAACCGCAGCCTGGGCTGTAAATCCCTTTAAACGACACCGAATTCGAACTGGAGAAACACCATGAATCTCGACAACGCCGCTGCCGCCCACGCTTTGTGGAAGACCAAATTGCGCGCGGCCATCGCCAAGCACGAACAGCTCGACGTAGTGAACCTGTCACGCGACGACCGCTGTGAACTCGGCCAATGGCTGCACGGCGAAGGCCGTTCGTCGTACGGACGCCTGGCCAGTCATGGCGACTGCATGCACAAGCACTTGGCGTTTCATAGCGAAGTGACCAAGGTTGCCAAGGTGGTCAACGCCGGGCGCTACGAAGAAGCCCAGCGCATGCTCGACATCGGTTCGGGGTTTACGAAAGCGTCGAGTGCCTTGAGCGTGGCGTTCTTGCGCCTGCGCAAAGACGCAGGAGTCTGACCATGGCAGCGGCACCGCGTTTCGCAAGCGACATCGCCTTTTCACCCACCGTGAAGGCGCTCCAGGACCGCAAGGGTTCACGCAGCGCCTATGCGCGCATGGAACAGGGGCGCGGGTGGAAGACCGATGTGACGCCAGAACTGCAAGCATGGCTGCAGCACCTAAACAGCTTCTACCTTGCCACGGCCAATGCCCAGGGGCAGCCCTACATCCAGCACCGCGGTGGACCGGTGGGCTTTTTGAAAGTACTGGACGCACGCACCTTGGCCTTTGCCGATTTCACGGGCAACCGCCAGTACATCAGCAGCGGCAATCTGGCAGAAAACCCGCAATCCTTTCTTTTCACCATCGATTACGCCCAGCGCCGCCGCATCAAGCTCTGGGGCCGGGCCCGCGTGGTGGCGGACGATGCCGACTTGTTGCAGCGCTTAGCAGACCCGGGCTACGACGCCCAACCCGAGCAGGCCGTGGTATTCGAACTGCTTGCCTGGGACGTGAACTGCCCGCAGCATATCCCGCAAAAATTCGAGGCCGCCGAGGTGGAGCACGCACTGCAGCAACGGGATGCGCGCATCCAGGAGTTGGAGCAAGAAATCTCGCTGCTGCGTGCGACTTACCGCTGAGTTGGGGGCCGTTCAGGCCAGGATCACATCACGGATCACTACCGGCGGTATCAGTGGTGCCCGTATCGGTGCCGGTACCGGCCGCAGCGCTACTCCCAACCGGGCAATTGGAGGCCCCAGGCTGCGGTGCCGGGGTCGTGGTCCATTCCGTCAGGAGCCGGTAGCCCACCGCCAAGAACGTCGGACCCAGAAACGCACCGATCACCCCAAAGGCCAGCACCCCACCCAGCACCCCCAGCAGCACGATGGCAAAGGGCAGGTTGGCCCCTCGGCTGATGATGAAAGGTTTGATGATGTTGTCCACCATGCTGACCACAAAGAAGCCCCAGGCCG
>JAYRUL010000340.1:0-1507 GCA_041919095.1 Rhodoferax sp.
GGGGTGTGCTGCGCGCGGGCCGCGTCGACCAACGCATCGAACAAGCGTTTGCCATCGGCCGGGGCTGCAGCCTGGGTGAAGCTGGGGCGGTTGCCGCCGCGCACATCGGCCGCCAGCGTGAACTGGCTGACCAGCAGCAAGCCACCTACGGTGCCCGCACCATCCAGATTCTGCACGCAGTGATTCATCTTGCCCTGAGCGTCGCTGAAGATGCGCAGCTTCAAGATCTTGGCGAGAAGTTTGTGGCCTTCGGCCTCGGTATCGCCCTGTTCGGCGCACACCAGCACCAGCAAGCCCGGACCAATTTGGCCGACGGTTTGTCCGTCGACGTCGACGTGCGCCTGGCGCACCCGCTGCAGCACGGCCATCATGCCGGCTAGCCCAGCGTCACCCGCACAAACTTGCGCTTGCCCGCTTGCAGCACGTAGGTGCCGACACCGAGCTTGAGGCCCTTGTCGGAAATGACCACGCTGTCCACGCGCACGCCACTGCCGTCGATGAGGCGGTTGCCCTCGCCGTTGGAAGCCACGAGCCCGGCGGACTTGAGCAGGGTGGCAATGCCCACGGGCGCTCCATCCTCACCCAAGGGCAGCTGCATTTCGGCAATGTCGTCCGGAATGCCGCCTTTGGAGCGGTTGATGAAGTCCTGTTCCGCTGCATCGGCGGCAGCCGCACTGTGAAAGCGCGCCGTGATTTCCTTGGCCAAGGCTACCTTGGCATCCTTGGGGTTGCGCCCCGCTTCCACGTCGGCCTTGAGCGCGGCAATGGCGGCTTCTCTCTGGAAGCTCAGCAGCGTGTACCACTTCCACATCAGTACATCGGAGATGGACAGCACCTTGGCAAACATGGTGTTGGGGTCTTCGCTGATGCCGATGTAGTTGTTCTTGCTCTTGGACATCTTCTCCACGCCGTCGGTGCCTTCCAGCAGCGGCATGGTCAGGATGCACTGGGGCTCCTGGCCGTACTCCGCCTGCAACGTGCGGCCCATGAGCAGGTTGAACTTCTGGTCGGTGCCGCCCAGTTCCAGGTCGCTGTGCAGCGCCACCGAGTCATAGCCCTGCATCAGCGGGTAGAGGAATTCGTGCACGGCAATGGGGGTGCCGGCGGTGTAGCGCTGGTGGAAGTCGTTGCGCTCCATCATGCGCGCCACGGTGTAGCGGCTGGCCAGCTGGATCATGCCGCGTGCGCCCAGTGGGTCGCTCCACTCGCTGTTGTAGCGGATCTCGGTCTTGGCCGGGTCCAGCACCAGGCTGGCCTGGCGGTAGTAGGTTTCGGCGTTGACCTTGATTTGCTCAGCGGTGAGCGGCGGGCGCGTGCTGTTGCGCCCGGACGGGTCGCCAATCATGCTGGTGAAGTCACCGATCAAGAAAATGACCGTGTGGCCCAGGTCCTGCAGCTGGCGCATCTTGTTGAGCACCACGGTGTGGCCAATATGAATGTCCGGCGCCGTGGGGTCCAGGCCCAGCTTGATGCGCAAGGGTTTTCCCGTGGCCTCGGAGCGGGCCAG
>JAYRUL010000341.1:0-1504 GCA_041919095.1 Rhodoferax sp.
ACCACATAGCGGCCATCGCCTGAAAAGATCGCCGAGCCGCTGCTGCCGCCCTGGGTGGTGCCCGAGTTCCAGCCCACCATGTAGAAGTTGCCGGTGTTGCCCACACAACCGATCTGGTTTCCTTCGGTGGCAGCACAGCTGGTCTGCCCGGCAATCTGGCCCTTGCTGATTTTGAGCATGTCCCCGGCGGGATGGTGCAATCCCACGATGGCGGCGTTGTTCGTCAATGCCGAACCGGAGGCATCCCAACCCGCAAAATAGGCCCCTGCGGGGGCGGGCTCATTCAGGCGCATCAGAGACACGTCCGTCTCCGCGCTGGTGTACAACAGCGTGGCGCCGTTGGCAAGCTTTGCCGTTGCGCTGGACAAAGCGCGCGAATTGCAACCCGATGCACGGTAGAACCAATCGGTCTGCAGCGTGGATGCGGCGGTCTGCGTGGAAATGCAATGGTTGGCGCTCAGGAAATACGGCGTCCCAGAGCCTTTCGCGTCATTGAGCAGGGTACCGCTGCAAGCGTAGGTCTTGCCCTCTGCGGTGAACAGCATGCGCGCCACCGCATTGCTCTGCATGGCAAAGCTGCTGTCGCACACGGCATCCTGGTTGCAGGTGTCTGATTCGTTGATCTTGGCGTGTACTGAGCCACTTGCGCCAGGATCCAGTTCAGCAAAGATGTGCGAAACCATGGGCACGGACACTTGCACGGCGTCGGTTGCCACACCTGCTGGCAATTCAATTTCCAGCGTCACTTCGTCCGACCCAAAATCCGGAGTCCACCAGGTGCGCGCCTCAGCGCTGTCACCCGAGGCCTGGGTGTTGCGCAGCACGTGGAGCAACACTTCTTTGCCGCTGATCTGGAACACGGTGCCCGGTCGCGCCTGGCTATAGACACGCAGGACAGCAGACTCTGGCAAGGAGGTCACCTGTACGCCCAAGCGCAGGCCCAACGCCTCCTGGGCGGAGATGCTCAGGGCCGCCATCTGCCCACCGGCGGCGGTCTTGCTCCAGCGCAGCTGCTGCTGCACCTGTTCCACCGAAGCCGCTGCCGGAACCGCACGCGCCTCCCCCACCATGCGGGGCCCTGGCAGTAGGGGATCCAACTCGGCCTTGCCCGACTGCAACGCGCCCAGCGCGATGCGGGCCGGCACTGGCAACCCCTCCACCGAACGTGTCTTGACCTGGGATGCCGCCGCCGTGCCAGCGGCCTGTGGCACCACCATGCCTTCTACCCGCATCACCGGCGCAGCGACCGACTCGCTGGGGCTCTGACCATCTCCCCCACACCCGGAGAGCACAACCCCCACGAGCACCAGGCCTGCGCCACTCCATTGGTTCCAGCTTTTACGCATTGTTGCCTTCATTTCTGACGATGGATGCCGGTTTTCATTTCGCCAGCGCCTTGAGCGCCAGCTTGATCCCCTCACTGACCGCCACATCCCCAGGCAAAGCCTTGAGTGCAGCCGCCGCTTCCTTGTCGTTGTACCCCAAAGCGAGCAGCGCCTGAAGA
>JAYRUL010000342.1:0-1503 GCA_041919095.1 Rhodoferax sp.
GCCAAGGCCCACCTTGCGCAGGAGTAACGCCTCCCGCAACAACGCGATCTGTTGTTGGGCTGCCGATTCATCCAGGCTCAACTGTTCTTTCGCTTGCGCCACACGAATGCGCTCGGCACCCACAGGCTGATCCAGTTCCTTCACGATTTGGTCGAGGTAAGCGCGCCGTGGTGCCGCGTCTTCAGCCAGCTCGGCAAGCCCTTCCAAGGCGTCGATGCGGCGCAAGTCGCGTGGCGGCAGACTTTGGGCCAACGTCCAGGCACTCAGGTAATGGCGCAGTGCGGTGTCGCGGTCTTCGCTGTCATGGGCTTGGCGCGCGGCACCCAAGTAAACGGCCAGTTGTGCGTCCGGGTCGCGGCTTCCGACCTGGGCAACCTGGCTGAGCCAGTCGACGGGTGCACTGGCACCGGTCGGTGGGGGCTCGGGGGTCACGTCATCGGGAATGATGCGTGGCGCGCTGGCCACCACGGTTAGTGCCTGTGCTAGCTGCGGTGTGCTGTACAGCGCAAACCCAAGCGGGCCCAACAGACACAAGCCGTAGACGAGCAAGCCCACCCACACCTCGGCACCCCGGGCCCGGCGTCCCAGGAGCTCGGGCAACATGGCGGTGGCAGCGGCACTGCGCTGCGCGAAAGACCACTTTTGAAAACGCGGGTCTTGCAGCGCCGTGAAAATCTGCCGCAGTGCGGCCGGTTCATCCAGGCCTGCAGCCTCGTCCCGTGGAACCCGTGGATCCAGTTGCATGCGGCGCCATTGGGCCGGTAGGCCCAACGCCAGCAAGACAGCCACCACCCGCAAAACCGTGTCCTCCAACCAGATGCCAGCGGCCAGCAGCACGGCGCAGCAGGCGCCGGCGAATGCAAAACGCAGGCGTGGGTGGCGGGCAAAGACAAAGGTCTCCATGATCTGGCCGCCGTCCAGCGGCAGCAAGGGCAGCAAGTTCAGGTAATTGATGACCAAGGTCGCAATCAAGAATTCGTTCAGCCAGCCCGGTGCGCTCCAGGAACCTGCCACGGACAAACCATATGCCAGGGTGGCCAGAACGATGCCGGGCATCGGGCCGGCCAGGAAAACGAACAGCTTCTGCAGGGGCGTTGCGTCGACTTTTTCACCGACCGCCAACCCTCCAAGTCCGGGAAGAAAGAAAACGGAGACGTTGCGGTACCCCGTCAATCGCATGGCCAGGTAATGCCCGCCTTCGTGCAAGGCCACCACCGCCAACACGATCGGAACAAACGACCAGGACATCCACCACCCACCAACCAGCAGGAACAGCAGGGCCGTTACGCCAAACACCAGCCATTTGGTGCGTGCGCTGGCGGGGTTCGCGCGCAGCAGTGCGCGTTGGTCGGTGTAGGACTGCAGATCGGCCTCGGCGCGGTCCTGCGGGGTGGCGGAGTTGGAAGGATTCGCGGAAGGCGATGGCAAGGTCTTGGTCTGTCCTCGTTGCGCCCAGGCACTGCGCAGTTGGCCGCGCAGCAAGCCCACGGCCATGTCCAGGGC